>NZ_JBFKMX010000187.1:0-5430 GCF_041629635.1 Pseudoalteromonas sp.
GCACGCTTCCACCACAGGCTACCGCATTCATAGTGAAAGCGAAAGCTTAAAGCCCTTTTTAGAATAAAATAATTAAATGACTTTCTGAATCGCTTCTTTAGTAGCAGAAATATGCGCTGGTAATACATTCTTTAAATTTTGCGACAAAGCCATATCCCCTTCTCCTAACGCATGTTCAAGGTCTTTAGCTAATTCTGCCAATGATTCTGCACCAAACTGTGCAGCGTTAGATTTTAAGCTATGCGCATGACGAATACTTGCTGTAATATCAACCTCAAAATCACGCTCAACTTCACTTTGTAATCTATCAAATTCGGTAAGACAGAATTCTAGAGTTGGAAGAAACTGTTCTTGAAGCAAATCTTGCATCGCAAATAAGGAATCAGAATTAATCTTTACGGCTATATCACTCATAGTAAACTGTATTTAAATAGACTTACCTTAACCTTAAACCATGTTTTGTAAATTTTCTATCAAGATTTGAAAACTTCTAAATCTCACCTATAGTTACGAAAACTTACATAAATATAAAATTATACTTATAAATGATTAATCGGATTAATACTGAATTAACGGAGCTAATGTTTAATAGCCATCAGGCAGGGGTATTAATCGTTTCGGATACACACCGCCTTCTTTACACTAATGAACAAGCTTCTCGCCTTAACACCAAACGAAAAACTCTTTATTGCGACTCTTTGGGCAAAATCACTCATTATCAATTGAAAGAAAATTTACATACCCACAAACAATTCAAGTTACAAAATTTCACTGTTTCTATCGTTCCGATTGAATATAATGAGCAACCATCGAAATTAATTCGGCTTAAAACCAATATGCCGCAATCAGATGTTGTTAGTAAGCTCAATTTAGGGCTGATCACGTTTGATATGAACGGCACTATCATTTCAACCAATAATTATTTTGATGAAATTTGTAAAAGGCAGGTAAAACATATTGAGGAGCTGCTCTATGAACCATATCCCCATATTTTTGAAAGTTTAAATCAACCCGCTTCAAAAAGCTGTCGCTGGCAAACCATAAAACTAAAGTATTTGCCTCGAAATCGCCACTATGAATATGTAATAAATCAACACCATCAACACTATTTGATGCAAGTGCGTGACGTGACGCAGTTAACACTTAAACATCGCGCTTTACAACAGCAAGCTGCATTAGATCCCCTTACCGGCCTCGCCAATAGACAAGTATTTGAAGATAGATTAAGCCAGGCGCTTATCCGAACAAAACGAAGTCAGCAAAAAATAGCTCTTGCCTTACTCGATTTAGATGATTTTAAGCAAGTCAATGATTCCTTAGGTCATCATGTTGGCGACCAATTACTTAATACCATTGCGTGTCGTTTAAAAGAGTATGTAAGAAAATCAGATACCGTTGCACGCCTCGGGGGGGATGAGTTTTGTATTATCTTTGAACAAGTTAATTCAGAACAATCGGTTAGGTCTAAGTTACGAAAATTAAACGATGCATTGTCTCGGCCTATTATGTTACAAGGACATACACTGTATCCAAAGGCTAGCTTAGGAGCATGTATCACTGATGGAAATCTTGACGAAAATGAGATTTACAAACGTGCTGATGCGGCAATGTATGGTGCAAAAAA
Organism: Pseudoalteromonas sp.; assembly: GCF_041629635.1. Classification (GTDB taxonomy): domain Bacteria; phylum Pseudomonadota; class Gammaproteobacteria; order Enterobacterales; family Alteromonadaceae; genus Pseudoalteromonas. The sequence goes on from NZ_JBFKMX010000187.1 coordinate 1,625, forward strand.
TATGAAACGAGGCTCCGTCAAGTTGCATCAAGCAACTGAGAGCTTTAATCACAGTTCATCCATTAAAGAACAGCTTAATAATGAAATTGACTACAGCCAATTCGAATTATTTTTTCAACCTTCTGTCACCACAAATACTCAGCAAGTTTGCTCTATTGAAGCATTGCTGCGCTGGCGTGAAAATGGCAAACCAAGCCTGCCTAAAGAGTTTTTTAACGTTATTGAAAGTGAAGGTCACGCTAATAAAATTGAAAGTTGGGTAATTCATGAAGCCTGTCGATGCCGGAAAACATGGGCTGAAAAAAAATTAATTGATAGTTCAGTGCCGATCAGTATTAATATTTCCAAATCCTATTTTTATCACCCTAATTTTTTACCACACTTACATAATGAACTCGCCCGTTTTAATATTTCGCCAGAGATGATCGAGCTTGATATTGAGGAATCCTGCTTAACGTCTGCAGAAAAGAAATCCCTTCAAATCACCAAAAAGCTTTCTGATATAGGTGTTAAAATTGCGATTGATCGTTTTGGCTCTAGCCATACGTCACTGCGCACACTCCATGACTTCCCAATAAACCGCATAAAATTAGATCGCAAGCTTGTTGCTAATTTAGACTCCATTGACAGCTTATTGGTTAAAAGTATTATTAATGCAGCACAACAACTTAATATTGAAGTGGTTGGTGAAGGCGTTGAATCTGACGAACTTATAGATTTTTATACTGATTGTAGTTGCGACGCATTACAAGGGTACATTATTTCCAGACCAGCGAAACAGCAAAGTTTAGAACTCTATTTAAAAAGTCAGTGTGAAGTGCACTGTTGATATGGCTTGAAAGCCAATGTTTAGGCCTTTAAAATAATCATTTTTATTCATTCTGTATTTTATGACACGTTCTATTTGCGATAAATGTCAGTTTGTTGCATGTGACTGTATTTGTATGCATCTGCAACAAATCATTAATCAAACACATGTTGTCGTACTACAACATTCATCTGAGGTAAATAATGCCAAAAACACTGTGCGTTTGGCTCGATTAATGTATCGCAACCTCACGGTGCTAATAGGTGAAAACAGCAATGACTTTCTATATCTAAAGCAGTTACCTTTAGCAACAACTGCTTTGCTCTACCCCGGTACAGATTCATTTCTACTTGATGGTGATATTTCAGATATTAAATTGACCCATCTAATAGTGCTAGATGGCACTTGGAAAAAAGCAAATAAGCTATTTTTTACTATCGATATTCTAAAACAGTTACGCCAAGTGAGTTTCCAACAGTTACCAGAAAATCGTTATCACCTAAGAAAAGCTAATCGCAGTGATAGCTTATCAAGCCTTGAAGCAATTGCGTATGCCCTTTCATGTACAGAGGGACTGTCTATGGCGCCTGCTTATTCGGCGCTCGATGCGATGATGGAAAATCAGTTCAAATACATGCCCGCCGAGGTGCGAGCACGTTATAAATCAGAATAAAATCAAGATTGACTATCGTCGCTAATACGCGAAGCGACTGCGCCAGACTGCCCTTTATACTTTGCGTCTTTACGTCGGTTATAAGGGTTTTCAGCAGGACCTGACATGGTTTCGAAACTAAGCGCACCAATTTTCATATAAGGACGAAGTGCTAAAGGCAACTTTCCTGAGTTATAAAATTCAAGCACGATATTACCCGACCAACCCGGATCAATACGGTGTGCTGTTACATGCACCATTAAACCTAAACGGGCTAGCGATGAACGGCCATCAAGCCAACCCACAATGTCATCAGGTAAGGTGACACTTTCGTGAGTAATTGCGAGCGCTAGTTCCCCAGGGTGTAGAAAAAAAGCTTCACCCTCTTCAAGGATAATCTCATCGCTCATGATCGATTCCATCGCAGCAGAAACCAATTCTTTAGGTCCACTTAAATCAACATAAGGCGCTTTGTGATCTTGAAAGACACGAAACTTATTACCTAACCTTAAATCAACCGTGACACCAGAAATCATGTCTTCTTTTGGCGCAGGTTCAATATTAATTTTACCCGCTGCTAGATGTTCTTTAATATGGGTATCACATAAACGCATAGTTAATCGTCCGTTATAATAATTTCGACGGGGTTGCTGCCACTTCCTTGATAAAACAAATGACTAGCAACAAGTTTTGCCGCCCGATTATAAATGGCAACGAGCGCCTTGTCAGCATTATGTGAAAGAAACTCACCTTGCTCACCTACTTGTCTAATACGATGTGTTAGAGGAACTTGTCCAAGTAATGGAATATCAATACGCTGTGCCAGTTCCTTTCCGCCATCTTCGCCAAAAATATGGTTGACACCATTACAGTGTTGGCAATTAAAGTAACTCATATTCTCGATTAAGCCTAAAATCGGTACTTTCACTTTATTGAACATATCAATGCCTTTATTGGCATCTGCTAATGCTAAATCTTGCGGCGTTGTCACAATAACTGCACCACTGGCTGGAATTTTCTGAGACATGGTAAGTTGAATGTCACCCGTACCAGGGGGCATATCAACTATTAAATAATCTAAATCTGGCCAAGCGGTTTCATTGAGAAGCTGCATCAGTGCTGTTGATGCCATTGGCCCACGCCAGACAGTGGCATCACTTTTGCCCAATAAAAACCCGATAGATTGCGCGACAAGTGTATTTTTTTCCATGGGTAAGAGGGTTTTATCATCTTTCGCGACGGGTTTTTCGTCTTCAAGGCCTAACAACAAAGGAATAGATGGCCCATAAATATCGGCATCTAAAATCCCCACCTTGGCACCATTTTGTTTAAAGGCATTTGCTAAATTAACCGCACTGGTTGACTTACCGACGCCACCTTTGCCACTTGCCACCAAAATAATATGTTTAATATTGCCATGACGACTTGGCTCCAATAGCTGAACTTGCACGCTAAGCGCAACAGGTAGGCCTAGCTTCTCAGATAAAAATTTTGCAATATCAGGTTGTTCACTAGTTGCGGCAAAATGCAAAATAAGCGATACGTTTAAGCTATCGCCCTCTTCAACCGAGAGTAATGTGGTTGCTTGCTGTAACCCAACAGGAAAAATATCAGAGCGATAATCAGCCAACAACTGTGTAATGCTTTCAAACAGTGATGAATTTTGTGCTTTAGCAACCGCTTTATCAGCTTGCTTTGACCCTGAGAAAAGATTTTTAATATTAAACATGTAAATCTGCATTTGGCTAATGAAATACGCGCTGGAATTATGTAATATTCCTGACCTTAACTCCAGTTATATACTTAGCTTGTTACCACACGTATTTCTACGTAACAGGTTAAGGGTTACCTAATGGGTAAATTTTTGGTGTTGTCACCACACTAGTTTACGGTAAACGATATGTCGCAAAGAAAAATCTTAATTACAAGTGCATTACCTTATGCAAATGGCCCAACACACTTAGGCCATTTACTTGAATATATTCAAACTGATATCTGGTCTCGTTTCCAGAAATTACGTGGTCATGAAACGTATTATGTATGTGCCGATGATGCGCACGGTACGCCGATCATGCTAAACGCACAAAAGCAAGGTATCACTCCGGAAGAAATGGTTGCCAATGTGAGTGTTGAGCGCCAGCGCGATTTTGCCGATTTTCATATTAAGTTTGATAACTATCACAGTACGCATTCAGAAGAAAATAAAACGTTTTCTGAGCTTATTTATAATCGTTTAAATGACGGTGGTTACATCAAAAAGCGTACTATTTCGCAATTATTTGATGAAGAAAAAGGTATTTTCTTACCAGACCGCTTCGTAACTGGTACCTGCCCTCGCTGTAAAGC
>NZ_JBFKMX010000188.1:0-5414 GCF_041629635.1 Pseudoalteromonas sp.
CCAGCATTATGTTCGCATTAGCCAAGATGACGATGCAAACTCAGCCACAATTCTTGGTGATAACAATGGCCGTAAAGGTTTGGCTAAACAAAGCATTTTAGATGGCGGCTTTTTAGAGTTAGTGCGTTACGGTGTACGGCCCGCTAATGATAAGCATATTATTGATACGCTTGATGAATATGATGCGGATAATTTACCTGAAAATCTAAAAGTTAAATATAACTTCACCTTTGAAGGTGTTGAGGGCGAGTTCCCAGGCTGGCGCCGTTACGGTAATGATGGCTACGGTGAAGATGAAGTAACAGGCACAAACTACGCTGAAGGTGGCAATAACACACCTGGTCAACGTGGCCGTGTTTGGCCATTCTTTACCGGAGAGCGCGGTCATTACGAAATTGCAAAATTGGCTCAGTTTGGTGATTTTGATAAAGCACAACAGGCGAATTTAGTGCAAACCTATGTGAAGGGCATGGAACAATTTGCCAATGAAGGCTTAATGTTGCCAGAGCAAGTATGGGATGGTGTAGGCGTTAACCCTCACAACTATACATTTGGTGAAGGCACGAACTCTGCAACGCCTCTTGCGTGGACACATGCGGAATATATTAAGCTACTGCGCTCAATGTCAGATAAACAAGTTTGGGATTACTACCCAGTAGTGAAAGAAAAACTAAATTAAAAAAGGCGCGTTAAGCGCCTTTTTTTATGCTGAATGCCTGATAACTAAAGTAGGTTTGAGCTGCGTTTGCACTGGCGGCTCATCTTTTAATTGTGCCAATAAGTTTGCTACTAACATTTCACCAGCAACAGAGGTACTTTGGTTTACGGTAGTCAGCGCAGGCTCAGTAAAGCTCGCAACTGGAATATCATCAAAGCCAATCACACTAATATCTTCAGGTACGTTTAAACCTGCTTCTTTTACGGCGCGTATGGCACCAATTGCGATTAAATCACTAGCAGCAAAAATAGCGTTGATAGGGCGCTTTAAGCTAAGCAATGTTTTGGTTGCGTTGTAGCCTGATTCATCGGTTGAAATGGCATTGATGATTTGGCGCGCATCGACATCAAGCCCATGCTTTTGAAGGGTGTCTTTAAAGCCATTAAAGCGTGCAAAAAATTCAGGGCTGTGCTCTGAGGCATCGCCTATAAACGCGCATTGCGTGCGTTTTTTAGCAACTAAAAACTCAGCAACTTGTTCGCCGCCATAGTAATTGTCACACGAAATAGAAAGCTCAGGGCGCGAATCAACGTTTGCACCCCAACACACAAACTTGGTGTTGTTTTGTAATAGCGTGGCTAAACGTGCTTGGTAGTCAATGTAATCACCATAACCTAGCAAAATTAAGCCATCTGCACGATGACTGTCTTCGTACTGGGCTTGCCAATCCTGATCCATTTGTTGAAACGAAACCAACAAGTCATAGCCCTGGTTAGCACAGGCACGTGTAATTGAACCGAGCATCGATAAAAAGAACGGATTAATTAGGGATTCGTCGCTGGTTGGGTCTTCAAATAACAAAAGGGCAATGGTATTGCTTTGTTGAGTGCGTAAGTTGCTTGCATTTTTATCCACTTTGTAATTAAGTTTTTTCGCGATTTCGAACACTTTCTTTTTGGTTTCTTCATTCACTAATGGACTGTTGCGTAATGCGCGAGACACGGTCGATTGTGATACACCAGCGTAATGTGCGATATCGAACGAGGTCGCTTTTGATTTGCTCAACTCAACACCTTTATAAAATAAATGCCTATTTGGCAGGTATTTTAGCCATAAAATTGAGAAAAAAACTAACTTTATGTAAAAGGATATTGAATTTAATCTGACACCGGTGTCATAATTAGTGCAATAACCGGAGTCAATTGGGTTTGTTGCCAATTTATTTAGTTGTCTGTAGCAGGGCATAAATAAATCGCTAACGAGTTGCACTTTCTGCACTTAAAAAAACTTAGCCAATTCAATTGAGAGATTTTATATGTTTGAGCCTATTTTAGTTGCAGATGTTGGTGGAACGAATGCACGCTTCGCTTTAGTGAGCGCATTTGATAAAGAAACCAAACAGATTACATTTGACCATATTCAAAAATTGTCGAGTTTAGAATTCGATTGTTTTGCAGATGTATTGACCGCGTACATTAATACATTAGAAAATGTGCCTAAAAGAGCGTGTTTTGCTGTAGCTGGACCACGAAAGCAAGATACTGTTTATCTAACCAATTTAGGCTGGCAATTTAATGTTTACGACATTAAAACCGCTTTTGGTTTTGAAGAGTTTAAAGTGATAAATGATTTTGCTGCGTTTGCTGAAGCGTCTCCGTATATTAATGACGATGACAATCTAGTTGTAAAATCAGGTCAATCAAACCCTAGTGGAAATATTGCCGTAATAGGGCCGGGTACTGGTTTTGGTGCCGCTGCATTAGTAAAAGGCGAGAGCCATAATGTGGTACTTAGCACTGAGGCGGGCCACATAAGTTTAGCTGCATGTAATGCACTTGAGCGTGATTTATTGGCCGCATTGAGTAGTGAGTTTGAACATGTTTCGGTTGAACATGTGTTTTCAGGTCAAGGCATTGAAAATTTATATCGTGCAATGGCAAAAGTGCATAATATAAATGCAAAAGAGTATGATGCACCGACGATTACGCAACTTGCACTTGCAAATGATGACGAAATTTGTGTAAAAACCCTCAATCAATTTTGTGATTGGATTGGTGCAGTAGCGGGTGATTTAAGCCTGACGTTTAATGCCACTGGTGGTGTTTATATCGGTGGTGGTATTTTACCGCGTTTTCAAGATAAGCTTTTGGCCAGTGAATTTGCCAACCGATTTGTTGGAAAAGGAAAAATGCAGCATATCGTGGAAGATATTCCAGTCATTTTAATTACTCAAGATAATATCCCATTACTTGGCGCTGCGGCCAGTTTGGAAGCGAATTAATAACTAGAGAAGCATATGGAAAAAGTGACGATAAACAGTGTAGCTAAGCATGCTGGGGTATCGAAAAAAACGGTATCACGGGTGCTAAATAACGAGCCTAATGTGTCGGATGCTACGCGTGAAAAAGTACAACAGGCATTTAAAGAGCTAAATTATCGTCCTAACCCTATTGCACGTGGCCTTGCACATAATCGTAGTTTTATTATTGGCTGTTTATACGACAATCCATCAAAAAGTTACATCACGCGAGTGCAATCGGGCGCACTCGAAGCGTGCCAAGAACGCAACTACAACTTACTGATCCACCCGTGTGAACTGCGTGGTGAACCACTGATTGATAATATTGAAACCTTGATCAGCACCTCGCGCTTAGATGGCCTTGTACTCACTCCGCCATTTTCAGATAACAAAGAGTTAGTCGATTATCTCAAATTACGAAACATTCCCTATGCACGTGTTGCACCGGTAACACTTGATGATGAGTCTATCTCTATTAAAAGTAATGACACGCAAGCGGCTTACGATATTACCAAGTTGTTATTATCGCTTGGTCACAAAGAAATTGCGTTTATCAAAGGCCACCCAGATCACAGTGCTACAGAAGCCCGTTTTGATGGCTACGTAAAAGCGTTAGGTGAAGAGGGTATAGCTCTTAAACCTGAATTTGTTGCAGAAGGTAACTTCAGTTATCACTCTGGTGAAGACAGTGCACGTAAAATACTTGAATCAGCTGCTCGCCCGAGCGCAGTATTTGCGTCAAATGATTACATGGCTGCAGCGGTATTAAAAGTTGCATCGCAAATGTCTTTAAAAGTACCAGACGATCTATCGATTGTAGGGTTTGATAATGCACCAATTGCACGCCATATTTGGCCAGGGCTTACAACCATTGCACAGCCAGTAGAAGACATGACGTTTAGAGCTGTGACATTGCTTATTGACAGCATTAATGCAGCCGAAATTGAAAACATGGAAGAGATTTTTGCAGGCAAATTAATTGAGCGACAATCAACAGCCCAATTTAGTCATTAATTTCACTTCTTAAACAAATTTAAACGCAGCAGCTTGCTGCGTTTTTTATTTCAATTTCTTATAAATTATTTCGTTTTTGTCATTCAGTTGTCACTTCAAGGCGTTTTGCTAATAAAAATTTAATATCAATGCTCAAAAATGAGCAAATTTCAGGAAAAGCACTAAAATTAATGTTGACACCGGTGTCATGCATCGGTTTTAATAATGTGACACCGGTGTCACGGAGTGGTTGTGAGAGACACTCGATATCGGACCTTTGAACGGGTAGACAAAGACGCTCGGTACTTAGACTAGTAGGAGTCTCTAATTTAAGTACTGAGCCTTTTTCCTAAATCTTTATGAACGAGTGCGAAAATGCTACACCCAAGAATCCAAGAAGTAACCGACAGAATCATTGAACGCAGCAAAGCAACACGCCAGGCGTACGTAAACCGTATGAATGCGGCTAAATCAAAAGAGCGTGTTCGCGCAGGTTTAGGTTGCGGAAACCTTGCACACGTAATGGCAGCATGCTCAAGTTCTGAAAAAGCGCTACTGACTGAAGACGAACAACCTAACCTAGGTATTATCAATGCTTACAATGACATGCTATCAGCGCATGTGCCTTACAAAGAATACCCAGATTTAATTAAAAAGGTTGCGACCAAATTTAATGCCACTGCACAAGTTGCGGGTGGTGTACCAGCTATGTGTGATGGTGTAACGCAAGGCCGTGACGGCATGGAGCTTTCACTTTTTTCCCGTGATGTGATTGCAATGTCTACGGCTGTTTCACTGTCGCACGATGTTTTTGATGGTGTTTTTTGTTTAGGCCTGTGTGACAAAATTGTCCCTGGTCTTGTCATTGGTTCTTTATCTTTTGGCCATTTACCAATTTTTTTCTTACCTGCAGGGCCAATGCCATCTGGTATTCCAAATAAAGAAAAAGCACGTATTCGTCAAAAGTTCGCACAAGGCTTAGTTGGCCGTGATGAGCTGCTTGCAGCTGAAAGCGCGTCTTACCACAGTGCGGGTACATGTACTTTCTATGGTACGGCAAACTCAAACCAAATGTTGATGGAAATTATGGGCTTACATTTACCTGGTAGCTCATTTGTAAACCCGTACACAGAATTACGCGATGGTTTAACCGTAAATGCAGTTGAGCTTATGCTTAATCAGCTAATTAGCACTAAAGATGCAAACCCAATTGGCGAGATTGTAAGTGAAAAAACCATTGTGAATGGTCTAGTAGGTTTACTTGCAACGGGGGGGTCAACGAACCATGCAATTCATTTAGTTGCGATGGCAAAAGCAGCGGGTGTTGAGATTACGTGGAAAGACATGTCAGATATTTCAGAAGTAGTGCCACTTCTTGCACGTGTTTATCCAAATGGCTCGGCTGATGTTAACCATTTCCACGCAGCAGGTGGTTTACCGTTCCTAGTGAAAGAGCTGCTAAAA
>NZ_JBFKMX010000189.1:0-5381 GCF_041629635.1 Pseudoalteromonas sp.
ACCGGAGAATTTGCCGGCAATACCATGGCAACATCTTTAAATTCAGATCCTTGTGATTTATGTATGGTCATGGCATAAACAGTATCAAACTGGGGTAATCGCGTTGTTGAGATTACGCGCTCCGCACCTTGTTCGTCGATAAAACTTGCCATTAAACGGTCATTTTCATCGTTGATAATAATACCAATATCCCCATTAAATAGATTTAACTGGTAATTGTTTTCGCTTACCATAATTGGCATACCAATATAAAAAGCACCACTGCGCTGTATCAAGTTGCTGTTGCTTAACTCTTTTTCAATTTTAGTATTTAGCTCATTGGTGCCATAGGAGCCAACACGCGTAGCACAAAGCACTTGATAATTGGCAAAGGTACTGTGAATTTCACTAATTGATGCGCCTTGTTTTATTGCAGATAAATACGCTTCATACTTACTTGCAGCCCGTTCAATAAATACTTTGAAATCTGTCTCTAATGAGCTAAACGTTAGGTCGTTAAAATTATCTGAATAAACCTGATGTAACGCATTAATATCATTGCTGTTAACCGCTTTTGCCAAACGCCCAATACCACTGTCTGATTTAAAGCGATGACTCACCTGCAAAAAGGCTAAATTATCATTCAATAAATAATCTTTTTGCTGTGTCGCACTAATCGGCTTATCTAATAACTGTGCAAGTTGCTTTGCAGTTTGCCCACTGTAAGAATGATCTTTCCCTAATATCAATGGCTTACATAAGTCCGACAACACATTTCCAGTATCAACCGACGACAATTGATCTTTATCTCCTAATAAAATCACTCGGGCATGATTTGGTAATGCATCAAACAACTTAGCTAGCATGGCTAAGTCAACCATGGATGCTTCATCTAAAATAACTAAATCGACATCCAATGGGTTTTGTTGGTTATGACGAAATTTATTGGATAAATGGATCACCCCCAATAAACGGTGCAGCGTTTGCGCTGTATCAGGAATATGCTTTGCAATTTGCGAATCAATATTCAGAAACTGTTTTGCATTAGCAATCGACTCGCTTAATCTAGCAGCGGCTTTACCAGTAGGTGCAACAAGTTGTACTTTTAATGGCACTTCGCTGTAGAGCGATTGCAAAATTGCCAATAGTTTTGTCACTGTGGTGGTTTTTCCGGTACCAGGCCCGCCCGAAATAATACAAAAGCGCTTAAGGCAAGCAACCGCACACGCCACTTTTTGCCAATCTATGTCGTTGGTTGGTTCAAAATAGTTTGATAGCAAGTTTTTTAGTTGCTCATTATCTAAATTAGGTTCTAATGCGTTACGTGCTGTAATGGCATTAACAAACACCTTTTCATAATCGTCATAGCGGGCAAAATAAAGGTTGTCGTTATATAAACGCAGTGGCTTGTCATCACCTACCGCAATATGAGATGTCAGCAATGCTGCAAAATCATCTTGTGCGGTAAAAGGCGATTCTTTTTTACCATGGCTTGTTAACGCTAAATGAAATGGATCATCTCTATCAATGCTAGTAAGCGGTAAACACGAATGTTGCGAACGCACTGCACGGCTTAATAACAACACCAAATAAAATACGGGTGAATCTGATTCTGCTACTAAAATTTCAGCAAGTTGAATATCAAACGCATCGATTTTTTCATGTTCAATAAGTAACTTACGCATTGAATGTCCCCTTATCGAATAAACTATCGAGTGCCAATACTTGCTCTACACTAGGCTCTTTATAATAAACACCGTGACCTGATGGCATACCACGCATAAACAAATAAAAGCTGCCGCCCAAATGGGTATGAATATCATAATTACGAATACGGCTTTTTAATAAACGGTGAAGCGCAACGGTATACAGCAAATATTGCAAATGGTAATGGTGTGAACTCATAACACTTTCCATATTATCTTGGCTGTAATCATCCCCACTCTCACCTAAGTAATTCGACTTATAATCAAGCACATAATAACGCCCGTCATAACAGAAAATTAAATCGATGAAGCCCTTTAACATGCCACTAATGGTGGCATTGGTAAGTGGCGTAAAGTGGTCACGGCTTTGCGTTAATAAAATATCGTTTAGTTTACGGGTAACGAGTGCATTTACCGGCAGCATAAATTCCATTTCAATTAAACACTGCGCCATATTTAAATCACTCATTGCTACAGTAAGTGGCGCTAATGGCTTTGTAAGTAATTGCTGTATCCAATTTTCAACGACACTTTGCCATTCACTTTCTATTTGGTAAGCCAAGAGTTGTTTTTCAACTACCTCACTGAGCGCTAACTTTTGTTGATAAACAGGTGAGTTGGGTGCATTAAAATCAATTTCTTCCATAATGGCATGTAAGCAACTACCCGCATTTGCACCTTTTGGAAAACTAAACTCATTTTGTAATTGGGTAATGGCTGCTGTTTGCCAATCAAGCAAATGCATCTCGTCATTAGCACCTTGTTTATAGTCAAACGCTTCGCTATCGCCATGACTTACTTTTGTTAGCGATGAAAAGCTGGTTAATCGCCATTGATTAGGCACAGCTTGCTCTTTTTGTTTTACTAAGCACTCTGTATTTGCGCTGCTCTCTGATGTATAAATTTCAGCGGCTTCTGGCACAGAGTAACAGCTTGCGGTTAGCCCAGTATGCCCAGCACAAAAAGTGCTGAGTTGTGCGTACCAATCATGGCCGGTATCAATATCATCTTTATCAAACAACAAATGACCCAACGGCGTTTTGCTAATGCCAGGTTTTTTACTACGCCCGTCTTTGCAGTTATAAAGCCCCACTACCAAGTAGTGTACAGCCCGTGTAAGTGCCACGTAGAGCAAACGCAAATCTTCAGCAAGGCTCTCTTTATTGGCGATAGCTTTAGCGTCATCCGATGGGTTTAAATCGTAAATAAGATTGCCGTTTTCATCGTGGTATACCGCTTCGCTGTTTTCTCTAAAACTAGCGGCAAAAGGCATATAAACTACCGGGTATTCTAGGCCCTTCGAGCCATGCATTGTCACGATGTTGACCAATTGCTGATCGGTTTCTAAGCGAAGTTGCGATCCTTCTGCGGCAAATTTAGTAATTTGATCATGCAGCCAATGTAATAAACGATGATAGCTATTCAGTGACAGTTGTTTTTGCTGTAATAACTCACCTAAGTGACGAATATCCGTGAGTAAGCGCGCTACATCCCAGCCTTTTTGTTGCCAGCGGCTTGGCAGTGCGTTTTGCTCAACCAACGACTCAATAACCGCCATCACGCCTTTTTGCTGTAACAATAATTTAAGCGCGGCAAAGGTATCTAAGGTGTCTTCCCAAGCTTTGGTATTTTGCGTAAGTTGATGCACATCCGCATAATTAAGAGCAAAAAGCGGCCCAACTAACACCCCGCGAAAGGTTGCCTCATTATAGGGTGCAAGTAACGCAGATAAAAACGTCAATAGATGACTTGCTAACGTTGTTTCAAACACACTGTCACGAGAGAGAAACACGCTGGCAACGCCTAGTTTTTGCAGTGCAACTTTAATCAGATTCGCTTGGTTTCTATCACGCACCAATACCGCAATATCACTTGCTTTAAGAGGCGCTTGTTCGATTACGGCGCGTTTTTCTTTCCCAGCAATCAGTAAGGATGAAATTTGGGCTGCACAAATGCTAGCAAGCTGATTATCTCCGGAGCCCTTAGCTATGGTGTTGTCCAATTCATCAAGCACACAAAAATGAATGCCCAATTTGCCTTTACCATCCACAAATAAACCGTCTTCTTCACTTTTGCCAAAGGCATTTACTTTGGCAAAAGGAATGTCTTTATTGAAAATAAAGCTATCGTCTTTCAGCGAGAAAATACTATTTACGCCATCGACAATCTGCTTGGAAGAACGATAGTTGGTATCAAGCGTATAATGACTATCAATGGGTACTTGGTGTTTCGCATCAATGTAGGTAAATATATCAGCACCACGAAAGCCATAAATGGCTTGTTTCGGGTCACCAATCATAATCAGCGCATTGTTTTTGCCTGATACACTGCTATTGCGTAAATAGATATTGGCAAAAATACCGTATTGAATTGGATCGGTATCTTGGAACTCATCAATTAATGCCACTGGGTACTGCGCTAAAATAGCATTGGCAAGTTCACCGCTGGTGTTACTTTCAAGCGCTTGGCTTAAGTTCTTTAATAAGTCATCGGGGTTAATCAACTGATGCTTTTGTTTTTCACTTAAAAGCCAATCAACTAAATAATGATAAGCACTTATTAAAATAGAAACCGGCAGCGCAGCCTCAGCTTTTTCTTTAAGCACGCTTAATTCATCAAACTGTGCTGCAAGCGGATGAGTTACAGGTGATTTATCTTTTAAATAATTGCCTTTGTCGGCAAATGCTTGCTCACCCCATATTTCAAACGAACGATTTGAAGCGCCGATAAAGATAACCTCATCACTCTCACAATAATCCTTTAATAAGCCCAAGTTTTTACTGCTGGCAATCGGTTTAGACTTTTTAAATGGCGTATTCTCAATAAAACCAATAAATTCTTCTGCTAACACTTGTGCTTTTAAGTTTTTGGTTTTCTCAACTAACTGACTTTGTATTAATAACGCATCATCAAAGCTATATTGCGGGGTAATTTCTATGCCTGTGCGACTGAGCAAACTAAACAGGTTTTTAAGAATAGCATCTGGTGATGAAAAACACTTGGTGACTGCAGCATAACTTTGTTTATTTAGTGGAAATACAAACTGGCGCCAAAAATCTTTAATCGCCGTTTCAAGCAGTTCACTTTGATCCATAATAAACTGCAAATTAAACGCCATACCCGATTCAAACGCATGCTGCTTTAACATGCGTTGGCAAAAGCCGTGAATGGTAAATATCGCAGCATCATCGAGTGATTTAACTGCGCTATCAATGCGGTAAAATGCATTGTAGTGATCGTCAATCAATTCAAACAGCTGATTAACCACCTCGTCTTTTGTGTCTTTACCCAGCAGTTTATCGCGCAGCGTAATTAAGCGCTGGCGCACCCGGTCTTTAATTTCAGCGGTGGCGGCCTCAGTAAACGTCACAACCAAAATTTCTTCGATGCTAAGCGGCGTTTGTTTTTTACCCTCGATGCTAAAGCCCAGTAACAAGCGTAAATAAAGCGCAGTAATGGTGTAAGTTTTACCTGTACCGGCACTTGCTTCAATTAAGTTCGCGCCACACAGTGGCATCGCCATTGGATTAAGCTTTTGCATATTTATGCTCCGTTATAATGGCATCGACTGGTGCTAGGTAAGTTTCTGTTAAGGCGATAAATTCATCTGCCACACTCTCAAGCGTGGTGAAATCAAGTGAAATGTAAGGGTCACTTACCTCATTTCTGCCAACAAACGGCGTACCAGAGAAAACC
>NZ_JBFKMX010000190.1:0-5290 GCF_041629635.1 Pseudoalteromonas sp.
CACTATTGGTGTGGGTGAAGGAACTTGGCCTTCAATGCGCGACACATTACAACAAATCGGTATTTCCGAAACCTCTTTTTTAAACGAATGTGATGCCTCGTTTAAACAAGGCTCTAAATTTATCAACTGGCGCACTGCAAGTGGCGACAGTTACTTTCATCCGTTTTCGTTGCCCGAATCCTTTAATCAACTTAATTTGGCTGCCCATTGGTTACCTTACCAACATGAAGTGCCATTTGAACAAGCTGTTTGCTTTCAAGATGCTCTTTGTAATGCACAACTAGCACCTAAACAAATTTCAACGCCTGAATACAATTTTATTGCAAACTATGGCTATCATCTTGATGCAGGAAAATTTGCGCCTTTACTTAAATCACATTGCACAGAAAAACTCGGGGTAAAACATATTGATGACAATGTGCAAGATGTTCGGCTCACAAGTAATGGCGATGTGGCATCGGTGTTTACCGAAAAACACGGTGAAATTACAGGTGATTTATTTATCGACTGCAGCGGCCTTCACAGTTTATTAATTGATAAAGCACTTAAAGTCCCATTTGTTAGTTGCAAAGAGGTGTTATTTAACGACCGCGCACTGGCGGTACAAGTACCCTACCAACATCCAGACGACAATATTAATTCGGCGACTCACAGTACCGCAGTCGCTAATGGTTGGATTTGGGATATAGGACTGCAATCACGTCGCGGCATTGGTCATGTTTACAGCAGTGATTTTTGCACCAAAGAGCAAGCCTTCGATGCACTTGCCCGTTATGTGTCAGATAGATCAAATAGTGATATCAACAAACTCACCGTGCGCGAATTACAAATTACCCCAGGTTACCGCGAAAAGTTTTGGCATAAAAACGTGGTTGCCATTGGCATGTCAGCAGGATTTATCGAACCTTTAGAAGCCTCGGCTATCGCTTTAATCGAGCTATCCGCCAAATTTATTCGCGATCAATTTCCGCAAAATAGAGCGATGATGGACGTCATTGCCAAACGTTTTAATAAAAAATTCCATCAGCGCTGGCAGCAAATTATCGATTTTTTAAAGCTGCACTACGTGTTATCAGAGCGCGATGACTCCAAGTATTGGCACGCTGCAACAAGTACCGAAACACTATCACAAACACTGCGCGATAAATTGCTGTTATGGCAATATCAAACGCCATACCTCTATGATTCATTTGAAACAGAAGAGCTATTTCCCGCAGCAAGCTATCAATATATTTACTATGGTTTGAAAGGGGAAACTGCGTTTAACCCGTCGCAAAAATGGCATGATGAACACGCTAAAGCAAAAGCGCTGTTTCAACAAAATCAACAGAAACGCAACCAATTACAACAACAGTTAGAGCCAAACAGGGTATTGCTAAACAAAATTAAGCAGTACGGCTTAACAACGATTTAATAAAGGTGGCCCTCGATGGCAAAATTTGAATTAGTTAACAACATTGCTCATAAAAATATTAAAGTAAACACCAAAGCAAGTGCGCAGTTTGGCGATAATGTCTGGTTTGCACTGACCTTTCCTGATGAGTTTCGCGCCATTCAAAACCAGTACCCTATTTTCTTTCAGAAAAACAGCGAAACCGGCCAGTTTATGCCTGTTGCTTTAATGGGTGTTAAACAAAATGAAAATCTGTTTTTAACTGACGACGGCTGGGATGGTTACATTCCTGCAACGATCAAGCGTCATCCATTTGCTATTGGCCATCAGCAGCAAAACCAAGGCGGGCAAACTGAGCTTACACGCGTTTTAACCATTGATATGGAAAGCCCGCGTGTAAACGAAACACAAGGCGAAGCGCTGTTTTTAGAATATGGCGGCAACAGTGATTACCTAGACCAAATGGCAGATTTAATGGAAGCCATTCACAATGGTGTTGAAAAAAGTGCTCACTTTATTGAAACACTGCTTGGCTATGAGCTCATTGAACAATTTACTTTAGATGTGACTTTAAACGACGGCTCGCAAAATCAAATGCTTGGTTTTTACACCATAAACGAAGATAAATTAGCGGAACTTTCTGACGAGCAAACTCTTAACCTTGTTAAGCTCGGCTACTTGCAAGCGATTTACTTTATTATTGCCTCACACGGCAATATTGCAGAGCTTGTTAAACGTAAAAATAAACAGCTAGGTCTCTAATATGAACTTAGAGAGCATCAAACCAGTTACTGAGCTCACTAACATTACCAGCAAAGATATTTCTGGTGCGTTATTAAGCTCAGAAACACCTTTGCTCTTTAAAGGTGCTTGCAGCAATTGGCCCATTGTACAAAAAGCCATTCAGTCTAATGAAGCTGCTGCACAGCATTTACTCTCGCATTATACTGGCGAGCCAATCAATGCATTTTACGGCGAGCCAGAAATTAACGGCCGTGTTTTTTACAATCAAAATATGGATGGTTTTAACGTAAATGCGCACCAATTACCGCTGCAATTAGTGATTGAAAAGTTATTGTCATGCCAAAATGATGCGAAAGCTCCTACGGTATATATGGGTTCAACAAATACCGCACGTTGGTTCCCAACCCTTGAAAACGAGCATGACTTTACACTTGCAAACGCTTCGCCACTAACCAGTGTGTGGCTTGGAAATCAGAGTAAAATAGCAGCGCATTTTGACTTTCCCACTAACCTTGCCTGCAACCTTGCAGGCAAAAGACGGTTTTTGCTGTTTCCACCTGAACAAATCGAAAACCTCTATGTTGGCCCCTTAGAATTTGCTCCAGGTGGACAAGCCATAAGCTTGGTAGATTTTGAAAACCCCGACTTTAACCAATTCCCCAAATTTGCCGAGGCGCTAGAACATGCTCTTATCGCTGAATTATCACCGGGAGATATCTTATTACTGCCCAGTATGTGGTGGCACCAGGTTGAAGCCCAAACAGGCTTCAACCTGCTGCTTACCCATTGGTGGCGTGACACATCCGCATTTTATGGTCGCCCAGATAACGCGCTAGAGTTGGCAATTTTATCTTTACGTAGCTTGCCAAAAGCACAACGTAAAGCCTGGCAAGCCTTATTCAATTATTACGTATTTAATGACGAACTAGACTCGCTTGAACATATTCCAGAACATGCAAAAGCAGCGCTCACTTTGCCATTACCAGAGCAGCAAGCATTAAAGTTACGCGCAAGTCTTCTTAACAAACTAAAACGATAGAACACCGAAAGCAGTGGAGATACAGATGCAAAACAAAGTAAAAAACGTCGTAATTGCAGGGGGTGGTACCGCAGGTTGGATGGCCGCGGCGGCCTTTAGTAAACTGCTTGGTAACACGATAAATGTCACACTTGTTGAATCTGATCTTATTCCAACCGTTGGCGTTGGTGAGGCTACAATCCCTACCTTGCATATCTTCCATCGTTTACTCGGCATTAAAGAGCCTGAATTTATGGCGGCGACCAATGCGACGTTTAAATTGGGCATTAAATTTGAAAATTGGCGCCAAAAAGAGCAAGACTACATCCACTCGTTTGGCTTTTTAGGGCCTGACTGCTGGGCCTGTGGTTTTCATCACTTTTGGCAAAAAGGCAAACAAAAAGGCTATGTATCTGAGCTCGGTGATTATGTTGCAGAACATTTAGCGCAGCGTGAAGGTCGCTTTGCAGTATTACCAAACCAAGATATGAATCACGCCTACCACCTAGATGCCGCACTTTATGCTAAGTTTTTACGCGGTATTGCAGAGCAACACGGCGGTAAACGTGTTGAAGGCACCATAGATGAGGTGTTACAAAATCCAGAAACCGGATTTATCACTGCATTAAAACTGACCTCTGGCGACATTATTGAAGGTGATCTATTTATTGATTGCACAGGTTTTAGAGGGCTTTTAATCGAGCAGACCCTGCACGCGGGTTATGACGATTGGAGCCATTATTTACCATGCGACAGCGCCATTGCAGTACAAACTGAAACCGTCAGTAAACCGGTTGCATATACTCGCTCAATAGCACGTGACGCAGGCTGGCAATGGAGAATTCCACTGCAAAACCGCACCGGAAATGGCCATGTATTTTGCAGCAAGTATTTATCAGATGATGAAGCAGTTGCGACATTGCTTGATAATATTGAAGGCGAAAGATTAAACGAGCCCCGTGTCATCAAATACAAAACAGGTGCGCGTAGAAAGCATTGGGTTAAAAACTGTATCGCAGCAGGCCTCTCTTCTGGCTTTATTGAGCCATTAGAATCAACTGGCATTCACCTATTTCAAAAAGCCATTGTCCGTTTACTGCAACTATTCCCAAATGATGTTTTCAATCAAGCGGATATAAATGAATACAATGAACAAACTCGCCTTGAAGCGCTGAGTATTCGTGACTTTATTATTATGCACTACCACGTTACCGAGCGAACTGATACAGCATTTTGGCGTTATTGTAAAACCATGCCGATTCCAGACTCTTTGCAACATAAACTTGATTTATTTGAGCAATCCGGCCGCATTTTCAAAAAAGAACACGATCTTTTCGCCGAAACTTCTTGGGTACAGTGCCTGCTTGGCCAAGGCTTAGAGCCTAAAAGCTACCACCCAATTGTGGACAGCATGAGCGATATGGAGCTGAAAAACTTTTTGGATAATGCTAAACGCAATACGCGTAAGAAAGTCGATAAATGGCCGGATCATTGGGAGTTTATTCAATACTACTGCGCAACTGCTAAATAAGTTTGAAGGGCTATAACACAATGAAATGGATGACTGTATTTGCAGCTTTTTCGAGCATCATGTCACAAAACCTAAGTGCTGCATTACAAAATAGCGCAATTGGCTATCAAACAACACCCAATACAAAGTGGCAGCTGGTTTGGCAAGACGATTTTTCTGGCGAAACACTTGATGGCAGTAAATGGAATATCGAAGTGAACTGTGATGGCGGCGGTAATGACGAGCATCAATGTTATACCGCCAATAACGACAACCTGTTTTTAAAAAACGGAGCTTTGTATTTAGTTGCGAGAAAAGCAAACGAAAAAGCATTAAAACCATTTACCTCTGCCCGCATCAATTCCAAGGGTAAAGCTGATTTTAAGTATGGCCGCTTTGAAATCAAAGCCAAACTGCCTGCAGGTCAAGGGGCATGGCCAGCTTTTTGGATGCTGCCTACTGAACAAGTTTATGGCACTTGGCCAAAGTCTGGCGAAATAGACATCATAGAAAGTGTTAATCTTAAAGTGCCACTCAAAAACGGTAAAATTGAAAACACCGTTCATGGCACCCTTCACTACGGCCATGATTGGCCAAACAATGTCTATTCAGGAAAAGCATTTGA
>NZ_JBFKMX010000191.1:0-5255 GCF_041629635.1 Pseudoalteromonas sp.
ATCACAGTGGATAGCCAGTGATAAGGTGCAAGCAATAGTGATCACTGGTGGTACAGGGTTTACTGCACGCGATTCAACACCGGAAGCTTTGGCGCCATTATTTGATAAAGAAGTTGATGGTTTTGGCGAACTATTTCGTCAAATTTCATATCAGCAAATTGGCACATCGACCATTCAATCAAGAGCTGTTGCGGGTTTTGCTAATGGTACGGTGATTTTCGCCATGCCAGGTTCCACCAACGCCTGTAAAACGGCTTGGCATAACATTATTGTTGAACAGTTAGATGCATCTCATCGGCCATGTAATTTTGTGCCGCAATTAAAGCAAACACAAAGCGCACTGTGTGAACCGCGAGGCTAATATGACGTTATTTACACATGTTGATGAGCAGGGGGCTGCGAGCATGGTTGATGTTAGTGAAAAAACACCATCAACACGAGTTGCGAATGCCTATGCCCGTATATCTATGGATCAGACCACTTTTGATTTATTAGTGGCTAACGCTAATGCAAAGGGAGATGTGCTGCAGGTTGCTCGGATTGCAGGCATTCAAGCCGCGAAACGCTGTGCTGACTTAATTCCACTATGTCACCCTTTGTTGCTTAGTAAAGTTCAGGTTGATTTAGAGTGTGATGCCGCGCTTTGCTGTGTACATATCAAAGCTATGGTGAAATTGACCGGCCAAACGGGGGTTGAAATGGAGGCTCTCACGGCGGTCAATATAGCGGCACTTACTGTCTTTGATATGTGTAAAGCAAGCGACCCAGAAATGGTCATTAGCCATTGTCATGTCAGCCATAAAGAAGGTGGTAAAAGTGGTGAGTTTAGTCATTCGCAACACCATGCTTTAACTGTTTAGGAGGCATTAAATGAAAATTTTATTTTTTGGTCGGTTACGGGAAATGCTGAATTGCAGTGAACTCGAAATACATGACATTGAAATTCAGACACTTGCTCAACTGCGCAGGCTGTTGGCTGAACGCGGTGAAAAGTGGCAGGAGTTCTTGCTAAAAGACAATGCTCTTGCTGCGATCAATCAAGCAATGGCATTGGAAACAGATACTGTAACGGCCTCAGATGAGGTGGCGTTTTTTCCACCGGTAACGGGAGGGTAATATGATAAAAATACAACATCAAGATTTTGATTTGAATGCACTTTATACAGATTTAAAACAGCATAATTTACATGCTGGCGCAATTGTCACATTTACTGGATTGGTACGTGATTTTAACCAAGGCAATGATGTCACGGGACTGTTTTTAGAACATTACCCAGGTATGACCGAGCGTACCCTTGAGGCGATTATTGAAAAAGCCAAAGAACGTTTTTTTGTTGATCGTGTGGATGTTATTCATCGAGTAGGTCAGTTGAGTTTGGGCGATCAAATTGTTTACGTCGGAGTGTCTAGCCAGCATCGTGAAGAAGCGTTTGATTGTGCTCAATATGTAATGGATTATCTTAAAAAGCAGGCCCCTTTTTGGAAAAAGGAAACGACAACACACGCGGATGTATGGTTAACACCTGCAGATAAAGATCAAACGGCTTATTTAAATTGGGAGTAACTTTAAGTGCGGTTTTGCTTGCAGCTTTACTTTATTTGTTGGTTATTTGTATCGGGTACAGCAGATGCGCAGCCCTTACGAATTGCGGTGGCTAGTAATTTTAAAGCCCCTTTACAGCAAGTTGTAAGTGAATTTGAAAAGATTTATCAAATAAAGGTGTCATTATCGTCAGCCTCTTCTGGAGTGCTTTATCAACAAATTAGCCATGGCGCACCGTTTGATCTATTTCTTTCAGCAGACGAATATCGACCTAATAAATTAATCGAGTATGGATTGGCTGTTGCTGCCAGTAAACAAGTGTATGCGATAGGTGAATTGGCATTTTATTCTCCTAATCAATATACCAGTCTGTCGCAGCTAAACAATGACGAGACACTTGTTTTAGCTATAGCGAATGGCAAACATGCACCTTATGGCATTGCCACACAGGCGTATTTAGAAAAATACTTTGAAGCGCTTTCGGTTAAAACCGTGACGACTAATAACATTGCTCAAACTTTTCAGGTAGTGCACTCTGGTAATGCAAAAGCGGGGTTTGTCGCTTTGAGTCATTTACTGGCGCACAATATAGCAATATCTGATTATCAAATACTCGATACTGAAGAGTCATCTATAGCGCAATATGCGGTTGTTATTGCAGCTTCAAGACAACAAGATAAAGCACAGCAATTTCTTAGCTATTTAAATTCCGCATCTGTACAGCAACAATTGTCGCGCTGGGGATACCATTAATGGTGATGATATCAAACAGCGAAATAATGGCATTTTGGTTGACTGTTAAACTTGCCTTAAGCACCATGGCGATTCTTCTTGTTATAGGTATTCCTTTGGCATGGTGGCTTAGCCAAAGTCGTTCTTTTATTGCGCGTATTATCGAGTCTCTAGTGGCGCTGCCGATTGTACTACCGCCCACTGTATTAGGCTTTTATTTATTAATTGCGTTTTCACCACAGACGTTTATCGGTGGTTGGTTTGAAACTCTAACAAACCAACAATTGGCATTTTCCTTTTGGGGGATTTTAGTTGGCTCACTGATCTATTCATTGCCTTTTGTAATACAGCCATTACAAGCAACGTTTGCTGATATGGATCTCCAGTTACTCGAAACGGCCTATTCATTGGGTGCATCAAAGTGGGATAGTTTTATTAACATTGTCTTGCCTATTTCGCGCAATGGCATTATCAGTGCTGGTTTATTATGTTTTGCCCATACGGTAGGGGAGTTTGGTGTGATCTTAATGATTGGTGGCAATATTCCGGGGGAAACCCAAGTGTTGTCCATTGCACTATTTGATGCGGTGGAATCAATGGAATATGACAAAGCACATACAATTTCTGCCGGTTTACTGATTTTTGCTGTGTTAAGTCTAGCTGTGATTAATTATTTAAAAAGGCCGCGCAGATGTTAGCTGTGAATGCTGAAATTGTTCTTGCACAACGTCATTTCCATTATCAGATAGCGACCAAGTCAGAGAGTCAATGCATTGGTATTGTTGGCGAATCAGGCTGTGGGAAATCGACATTATTTAAGATAATTGCGGGGTTTGCGCCCGAGGCGACGGGTAGTATACAGGTAAAGGATAAAGTGTTACAGGACGCTAATGTATGGTTAACGCCTCAACAGCGTAATATTGGCTATGTGTTTCAAAATGCACGATTGTTCCCGCACTTAAATGTGGAACAAAACTTGGTGTTTGCATATAAACGATCGACGCAACGTATGTTCTCATTTGAGCAGGTAGTCTCAACCATGCAGCTAAAACCTTTGCTCGCAAGAAAAACACATTTTTTATCAGGAGGTGAACAACAACGAGTGGCTATTGCTAGAGCAATCCTGAGCAGTCCGCAGCTACTTTTACTTGATGAACCACTTACAGGTATTGATAAAAATCAAAAATTGCAATTGCTTGATTATTTAAAACAAATAAAACAAGAATATACGATCCCCATGTTGATGATCTCGCATAATCATGATGAGTTATGCCAACTCGCAGAAGAGATTATCAACATTGATTAGTTGCTGTTGCAACTTTCGTTCGTAAAGATTTATTTATCCATTAAAAATTATTTTGCAGATTAATTTATTTGCTCTAATGCTAGTTATGTATTATTAATGCTTTGTTTTGTATTTTCGTGAATTCTTCTTTAAATTAAATTGTAACTAATTATACTAGCGCCCAATTTTTATTCGGAAATATCAGCTTTTTCATGCTTAAAAATAATTGGCAATTTAAGCCTTTTTTACTTGATGTATTTGCCATGAATAGTTTTTCTTACGCAGTTGCTTTTGTGGTTGAGATTTTGATTGCGCAAATGAGTTGGGGTGAGCATTTTAAAATTAGACTATTTGCTTTTATTGTTAACTCAGTAGTTGCGCGCCCTTATACTTTATGGCGCGAAAAGGTCTACCAACTGACGACAACCACAGAGCAAGATGGTTTTTTAAAACACTATTTAGTGGATAGCTTCGTTTTTTTGTCTTTTCAGTTACCGATTTACGTTGGTAGTGCCATTTTAGGTGGCGCGGATACGTCAGAAATTATCACAGCAGCAGTCACAATTACATGCATTGCAGGGTTATTAGGTAAACCTTACGGTATGTACCTAGATTGGTTAACCCGAAAAGCTGGTTTAACACTTAATAACAGGGTGGCTTAATGAAGCTTATTAGTAATCAATTTGAAGACAAATCAAGCTGTCTTGGTATTATTGCAGGAACAGAAACGGATACTATTTTTGGACTCAACTTTTTGCAAAGTAGAGGCTACTTCGGCATTGGTAGCCCGATCTCTGAGTCTCCTCAAGCACAAACCCAATTGCAGGCACTCGATAAAGAGCAATTGACAGCTATGGTATTAAATACTGTGGATTATTTAGCTGAAAATGGGGCACAAAGCTGCATGATTTATTGTAATTCGTTAAGTGGCGCGATTGATTTGGAAAAAGTACAGAGTACTTCGGTTATACCGATTATTACCCCACTAGAAGTGTATGCTGAACTAACCAAGCAATATCGTAACTTTGGTCTATTGGCAGCAAATTGCCAAAGCTGTGCCAACATTGAGCGAATTATTTTAAGTAAAAACCCAACAGCGAAAGTGATTGGTATCGGCAATTTACAAATTGTCGAAGACATCGAGGCTGGGGTAGATCCTAATATTATTATTGGGCTTCATGCTTTGACTGATCTGACGAATGCGCTCGTTAAATCAGGTGTGCAAATTTTCATTATGGGTTGCACCCATTTTGACTATTTCTTTGATCAGCTTAATGACATTACACAAGGCATAAAATTGTTTTTACCTTCAGAGCGGATGCTTGAAATTTTAGTTGAAAACCGCAAGGTAAACTCTTAATTCACAGGGAACATCAGTTCCCTGTATGCTATAGAGAATTAAGCTGGTTGCTGGTGGTAATGCCGTTTGGCATGCTCAACACGACGACCTTTACTAAAGGCTGTTACAGGCTTTAAATAGCCGATAACCCGAGTTGCATAATCGATCTCAAGGCTACCGCATGCACTGCAATTTTGTTGAGTTTGTTTGTCTATATGGCCGCAGTCGTGACACAGTGTACTTTTGACATTAATACAAAAATAATTACACCCCGTTTTGGCTGCAATATTGAGTAGTTGTAAATAAGCGGGTGCGCTGAGGTGTTCGTCTAAATTAAGATGTAGAGCACTGCCGCC
>NZ_JBFKMX010000192.1:0-5096 GCF_041629635.1 Pseudoalteromonas sp.
GGTGAAATGGCATTCACCGCAGCTTCAACATTAAAATAATCTAGGCCGGTATTGCCTAGCTTTTGACGGTATTGGGTATTCATATGGGCTCCATAACAAACTCGGAGTAAAGGCATGCTAGGCATGCCTTGATATAATGCGAATTACTTAGACTTTAACGCGCTGAAATAGGTGGTACTTCGCGTGCTTCTGGGCCTGTATAATCAGCACTTGGGCGAATAATACGGTTATTAGCACGTTGCTCTTTAATGTGTGCTGTCCAGCCTGTTACTCGGCTCATTACAAAGATTGGCGTAAATAACGCTGTTGGTATATCCATAAAGTGATATGCCGATGCATGGAAGAAATCAGCATTACAGAAAAGCTTTTTCTCACGCCACATTACTTCTTCACAGCGTACAGACACTGGGTAAAGCACATCATCGCCTACTTCTTTTGCAAGTAATTCAGACCACTTTTTGATGATCACATTACGCGGGTCTGACTCACGGTAAATTGCGTGACCAAAACCCATGATTTTTTCTTTACGCTCAAGCATGCCCATCAGTGCTTCTTCAGCTTGATCAGCACTTGTGAAGTTTTCAATCATTTCCATTGCGGCTTCATTTGCACCACCGTGAAGTGGGCCACGTAGTGAGCCAATTGCACCGGTTACACATGAATGAACATCAGACAGCGTTGATGCACATACACGCGCTGTGAACGTAGACGCGTTAAATTCATGCTCTGCGTATAAAATTAGCGATACATTCATTACCTTAGCAAATAGCTCGCTTGGTGCTTTGTCGTGTAATAAATGTAAGAAGTGCGCGCCAATTGAATCGTCGTTAGTTTCCACATCAACACGTACACCGTCGTGAGAGAAACGATACCAATAACAAATAATACTTGGGAATACCGCAACCATACGGTCGATATGGTCGTTCACATCGTTAAAGTCGGTTTCCATTTCAAGATTGCCTAGCATAGAGCAACCGGTACGCATTACATCCATTGGGTGCGCTGTTTTAGGAATCGATTCTAGAACGGTTTTAAGTGCCGTAGGTAAACCACGTAATGATTTTAGTTTTACTTTATACTCATCAAGTTGTGATTGATTTGGTAATTCGCCACGGCTTAAAAGGTACGATACTTCTTCAAATTCAACTTTATCTGCAAGTTCTGAAATATCATAACCACAATACGTTAAACCACTGCCTGATTTACCAACTGTACATAACGCTGTTTCACCAGCAACTTGACCACGTAATCCTGCTCCGCCTAATGCTTTATCTACCATTTTCCTGCCCCTTATTTATTATTCTGAAAAAGTTTATCAAGTGTGTTTTCAAACGAGTGGTAATCTAAAAAGTCATACAACTCGGCACGGGTTTGCATTGAATCAATTGCGCTTGCTTGCGAGCCTTCACTTAAAATAGTGTTGTACACATTAAGTGCCGCTTTATTCATTGCTCTAAACGCACTTAGCGGGTAAAGCACCATACCTACACCGACTTCTTCTAATTGAGCTTTTGAATAAATCGGTGTTTGGCCAAATTCAGTAATATTAGCAAGGATTGGTACATTCAGCGCATCGCTAAATGCTTTATAGTCAGCAAGCTCGTGTACTGCTTCTGCAAAGATTGCATCGGCACCTGCTTCAATACACGCAGCTGCGCGATCGATTGCGGCATTTAACCCTTCTTTTTGAAACGCATCGGTACGTGCCATAATGTAAAAATGCTCATCAGTTTTTGCATCAACCGCCGCTTTAATACGGTCAACCATTTCTTGTTGAGTTACGATTTCTTTATTAGGACGGTGACCACAACGCTTCTGCGCTACCTGATCTTCAATATGAAAACCCGCTGCACCTGCTTTTGTCATTTCTTTTACCGTACGCGCAATATTAAATGCACCGCCCCAACCTGTATCTGCATCTACGAGTAGTGGTAAATCAGATGCACTGGTAATACGGCGAATATCTTCAAGCACATTATCTAAGCTTGTCATGCCTAAATCGGGTAGACCGTAACTGGCGTTGGCAACCCCTGCCCCTGATAAGTAAATGGCTTTATGCCCTACCTTCTCTGCCATCATTGCAGTATAGGCATTGATAGTGCCGACCACTTGAAGCGGTTGATTCTCTAATAATGCTTGGCGAAACTTCAAACCTGCTGACATGTATATCTCCTTTGAACGGTATTTTTATATTTGTACGCTAGCGTTACGCTAACTAAATTTGTTTACACTTTTATTGGCATCACACATCACTGAAACTTACGTTCAATATTGTTACCTGATGCCGCGATATGTCTTTTCATTAATAATTCGGCTAATTCGCCATCGCGCGCTGCAATGGCATTAATAATAGCCAAGTGCTCATCAAATGCTTTGCTAACACGTGGGCCATTCATGCCCATTTGCACTCGGTACATTCGCACTAATTGGTATAATTCGTTGCACAGTAGATTAATTAAATGGCTGTTTTTACTGCCTTTAATAATGCGGTAGTGAAAATCTAAGTCACCTTCTTCTTGGTAGTAAGACTCTCCTTGGCGCACCCGTTGTGTCGACAAATGGTCATCAAGTAAGGCTTTTACCTGATTGATTTCATCGTCTGTCATATTGGTTGCCGCTAAACGGCACGCCAGCCCCTCAAGGGCGCTGCGCACCTGATAGATTTCATCTAACTTTTCTGGGGTAAGCGAAATAACACGGCAGCCCACATTAGCTTTTCGCTCAATTAAATGACAGCTTTCTAAACGGTTTAGTGCCTCACGCAAGGTTGCGCGGCTAACTTGATGCTTTTTGGAGAGTTCTGGCTCAGAAATTTTTGAGCCTTGCGCAATTTCACCTTCCACAATGGCTTGGCGAATGTCGACAAAAACTTTATCTGACGCAGTTTTTACTTCATTTTCCAATTTAAAACCTAACTATTGTCGACAATAACTAGGAGTAATATAGGAGTGATTCACGAAGAGATCAACAGATTGTCGACAATTTTAGCAATTTATTTTGTTAAATTAGACTAAATGGGCATTAATTGTCGACAATGAAGGGCAATAAATGTTTCGGCGAACGTTCCGCTACTAACGTATAACAACCATTAACTAACCGTTATGCACTTAACGCTTAATGTTGAGTCACTTCATTAGGCCGCTTGATTCAAAAGACACTAGTAATACACGTTATACGCCGTACAAAAATGTAGGCCATCGCTAAACACGCTACCTACATCTAAATTTTTTCACATATCGCCATTTAACTATTTTAAGGCCTTTAAAGTGTCTCACTACAAATAGCATGACGTTCTTCTAAGTTCTTAACCAATCTGTGTTTACACGCCTGTGCAAAATGATGTTTAGCCTCTTCAGATTGTTTAAATTGGTTACCGATCACAGCAAATAACTGTAACGATTTAGTAGCAAGGTTTGACCAAAGTAATTCATAGGCAAGGGATATCATCATGCCTTCATCTAATGTGTATTTGTTGGCTTTAATATCAGTTAGTACCTTTTCAAAGGTGCCAGTGGTAATCGCTTGGGTTAATGCGAGTGCAACATCATTTTCACGATTTGGTGCCTGCTCGCCATACAGCACCTTGGCAATATCCCCTACTAGTTGCCGTTTCAACTGATAACTCATACCATTATTGCTGAGTAGAATAACACTGTGTTTATCATCTATTAGGCGCAGCACCATGCTACTGTAGCCTTTTATTTTGCCATCATACATATGGGCATTCACATTACGTGACTCTGTAATTGGCAATTTGCCTATTCGCCAACTGTAAGGTAAATCAGGGTTAAACAATTGGTGCTTACTTTGTTCATTAATTAGGTCTGTGCCATAAAGCGCTAATTCAAATCGATATAAATCATCAGCGCTACTATAAATGGCGGCACCTGCACCAAATAACTTGTAGTTATTATCTGGTTCACGTTTATAGCCACCAGTATCTTGCCATTGGTGCGCTTTAATCACGTGAGCACTTTGTGTATTACCAGGGGCTACACCTGAACGCGTCATATATAGTGGTGCTATAATGTTGGTTTTTAGACTCTGTGCAAATGATTGCCCTGTGGCTTTTTCAATAATTTTACCTAATAGATAGTACGCAGGGTTTGAATAATTGTGCTCTTTACCAGGCTCAGCACTTAACGGCATATTTGCAATAACATCAACAAATTCCTGCTCAGTGGTGACTTTGTGAAAGTCACTATTAAACCAGTTATTAAGCGTAAAGTGATTAGGTATACCCGATGTGTGGTTCAGTAAATGGTGTAATGTGATTTGTCGGCCAATATCATTATCAAACTCAGTAAAATATTCAGCTAATGTACTTTCAAGCTTAAGTTTGCCTTGCTCTTTAAGTTTAAGCACTAACGTGGCTGTAATTGGTTTACTGAGCGATGCAATTTGAAACGAACTGTTTACGCTAAGTGGTGTACGATTGTCATAATTTGAAAAGCCATACGCCTGCTCAAATATTTTTTCGCCCGATTGAGAAACCAGTAACACACCTTCAAATGCACCATGTGATACATAACTATTAACCACGTTTTCGATAGCGTTTTTTGTTGATTGCGTTGTGGGCTGTGGTTTAGCACAAAGGCTAAAAGATAAGACAAGCCCTATGGTCGCAGACGCGATTTTAGCGGTTAACACAATAAAGTTCCCTGTTTTTGCATAGCGTTAGATGGTGTTTAGTATCTATTGCTTAATTACACTAAGCAAATCAAAATTGTATAAAAAATATTAATGGGTTATTGGAGCGTTATGATCTTTGTTCTCTAGATTTAAAGACTAAAATCGCTGGTTTTAATTAGTCAGTAATAGGCTTATTACAAATATTTTAAATCTTGGCTTAATGGTCATGTTCGTTAAACACCTTACTTATAGGCGGATATAACTTGGCTAAAGCTAGCAAAGATAAGCGCTAGCCAAGCTTAAAACAGAACATCATAAATTACCTTGTATGGATAATACACCCACCTTAATTATTCTTTTTATACCGATTTAGGGTAAGGTGAGGCCCAAGCTTTAGCTGCAACTAAAGCCTTCTTTTACAGTAGTTCGATTGATTGCAGGCTCCTCTATTGAGAGACCGATAA
>NZ_JBFKMX010000193.1:0-5058 GCF_041629635.1 Pseudoalteromonas sp.
ACATTTTCAAGTAATTGACAAGCCGGGGCATAACCCAAATCGTGGCGTATTTAAACAATGGTTATCAGATACTTATGGCATCCATGCAATTACTTATGAAATGGGTGATAACACCGACAGAAAGCTAATTAAGCAAGTAGCCATATCTGCAGCAGACACATTTGCAGAAACATTACTGAGTTATCAGCAAACTCAATCTCAATAAGGGATGTTATGAAGTACATTATTTTAACCTTAAGTCTTGTCACAATCAGTGTGAATGCAGGAGATAATATTGACTTTGTTGTCAGTAGTGAACGCGTTTTCAACAGCGATAAGCAAAAATTTGAAGCATTGGATGTAGGTGTTTGCGGCAAAAAAATATGTGCAATAGCAGGGCGTGGTTCACTTAAAGCTAATGCTAAGAAATATTTAGATTATGGCACTAAAGTAATTAGCCCTGGTTTTATTGATCCACATACCCACAGTCTGTCTGAACTAAGCAAGTATTCAACAAGAGCAAATTTAAATTACCTTACTCAAGGTGTCACCACCGTGATTAATGGCAATGATGGAAAAAGCCCTGAGTCAATTGTAAAAACAGCTAAACAGTTGTTAGAGCAAGGAATTGGCACAAATGTGGCCTTTTTTATTGGTCACAATACGGTGCGAAATGCTGTCATGGGCCAAGCCGACCGAAAGGCAACACTCTCTGAACTGAAAAAAATGAAGATGCTGGTCGAGCAAAATATGCAAGCTGGTGCATTAGGGCTTTCGACCGGTTTGTATTATTTACCGGGAACGTTTGCAAGCACTGAAGAAGTAGTTGAGTTGGCAAAAATAGCTGCTGAATACCAAGGTATTTATGAAACTCACTTACGTGATGAAAGTACCTTTAATATTGGTTTTCTGAATGCAATAAAAGAGGCCATAGCTATTGCCGAACAAGCAAAAATGCCACTGCACTTAGGCCATATTAAGGCGTTAGGGGTTGATGTGTGGGGCCAATCAACAAAGGCTATAGAACTTGTGCAAGCTGCACAAAAGCGTGGTGTAAAAATTACGGCCGATCAATATCCTTGGCTTGCGTCTGGCACATCCATTAGTGGTGCTGTGGTACCTAGTTGGGTTCGAGAAGGCGGGAAAAAAGCCACAATTAAACGATTAAATGATAAAACTCTCTATCAAAAAATCCACGCTGAAATTACAGAAAATATTCGCCGCCGTGGCGGGGCTGAACGATTACTTATTACAGTAACAGAGCAGCCTAATATCTCGGGGAAGACACTCGCTGAAGTTGCTAAATCTCATTCGAAAAGCCCAGCTGATACAGTGATAGAATTAGCAAAAGGGCCTGTTGTTAAAGTTGCATCCTTTAATATGTTAGAGCAAGACGTGAAAAACTTTATGGTTAAGCCTTGGGTTGTTACTTCATCAGATGGGAGTAATGGTCATCCACGTAAATATGCCAGTTTTCCTAAAAAACTTAAAACCTATGTTCTTGAGCAGCAGTTAATCACTTTAGAAACATTTCTATTACAAAGCACTACTGCAACCGCTAACGCATTAAATATTGATGATAGAGGTGCTATCAGACTTGGCTTAAATGCTGATTTAATTATCTTTGAGCCTACTTCTGTCAAGGTAAACGCAAGCTTTAAGCAATGGAATATATTATCAACTGGCTTCAATGACGTGTTTATAAATGGTCAATATGTGGTTCAAGACGGTAGTTATAATGGTGTGTTAGCAGGTGAATTTGTTAAACCACATACTCTTTAAGTAAAGCACCTCAAAACTTTTCCGTGACTTGTTTAATTAAATCTTTAAGTCACGGAATGCTTATTAAACTAAATACAGAGTATCGTATTTGTATCATTCGGTTTTAAGCATATAGTTAATTGTATAACCCGTTAACTAATATTGTTTATGAGTGCTTACGAATTTAAATTTAAAATACTGTCGGAAAAAACATTGTTGTTACTCAGTCAAGTGGCGCTTTAACTTTACCGAGTTATTTAAATGAATTAGCCTTCAACCAACATTCATACGCGATATTAATTACTTACATGATTTGCGCTGTGTTGATAGCATTGAAGGTTCATTATCTGATCATGAAGAGTTTGCAAAGTTTGCTGTTTCAATTTCATCAAGTAAGTGCACAAATGTGGTGTTTATCATTAATGATCACGCTAAAAAAATTAAGCAATTTATCGAAGGGTACGTGTTAATGGCTTCACGCTCAAACCGACACTATTGGATATACCCTGAGAGCCAGCTTAATTTGGCATTAAATAAAGTTGATTTAACAGTGTTTCCGCAGTTTGAAAGTGACACCTAGTGGGTCATGTGATTAGCCAGCGAGCCTTAAAGCTGAAAAAGACAGATTCACAGGTATCGGTTTTACCTAACTTGACGTTTGTAGCGTCGAAATAAGGCTTTTAAACTGGCGTGAGTCGAGAAAAATGAATTATTTGTTTAAGCGATAAATACCTTATAAAGATAACAACTTAAAGCGTCTTAAATAAAAGTATCCAACTATATAGGCTGAATGGAACGCTTTCTATCAATTACATTAAGCAAACAATACACAATCAACACACCAGTTGCTGTGATTAATATTCCAAGAACTTCAACCAATCCGTAGTACGAATTAATATTGAGTGTATTTCCTAACGTTACAGCATTAAAAGTCATTAAAAAAACCCCCAGCAACGAGGGCAACTGTAATATGAACGCACTGGTTAAATTAAAAGGGTGTTTACTACAAAATACTTTGTATCCCATTAAAAAGGCAAAACAAACGCTTAATTTAATAAAGCTATCGTGCAACCCTAACCAAATATATTCAGCGCTGTTAGCAGTTAAATTTGGCTGGGAACTTAAAAAATCATTGATAGGGCTGTAATTAGCCGAAAAAGAAAAGATAATTTGCAGTGTTAACCATAGCAATACACCACAAATAATTGCAGGTAAGTACTTCATGTGCATCTCCATTGCATTTCTTGAATTGGTTCGTAATTAAATACAATAAACGAATGTGACTAAAAATTAAATGTTACTTTTATTTAAAAACTTGCGAGTATCACCAGCATACTTGCTAGCAAGTTATGTAATCCATGAATACACGCAGTTATGCAAAAAGCATGTTTTTTAGAATGCGTTTCCCAAGTTAAAAAAGCAACTGAAAAAATAACAAATGGGATAAAAGTAAAAATCCCCCAAATTGGCATGGCAAGCGAATGCAAACAGGACCAAACTAAGGCATTAATAAATACAATTGCCCAAAAACCAATTGTAAAGCGTTTGATAAGTTTGAAAATTGGAAACATTAGTAGTGTTTCAGCGAGAGGGGAAAATATCACAAAACCCAAAAAATCGATTAATTGCCATGCTTCATCTGATTCTTCTGTATCGTAATAAGACGAAAAATCAAAAAGCTGGGTAACAATTAATGCAACGGTTAATGCACTAATAAAAGACACTAAAGCAGCTTTTATAATATACACAGCTTTATTTTCAGATTGTGTTAAGAGGGAATTTAATAAAGCGGCATACCATACTTTGATAACTAACATTTAAAATCCATTTCATGTTGCAGTATTGAGTAAATCCATTTAAATAAGGGATAAGCTAATAACTTTCGGGCGTTTTCTCAATATACGAAAACGATTTAATGGATCAATTATCAGTTTTATGGCGATCTAAGAAAGGTTTCACACGTTCCATTAAAAGGAATTGTTTTGATTGTGCTTCCTGCATGCCAATTTGCGCGCCTTTTTGCATCAGAAAAGCAGAATTATCTAAGAATTTTTTGCCGACTGGGGATTGGTAGAATTGTGTTATTTCTCTAATTTCACTGTTGCTAAATACTTGTATATAAAGTGCTTTTAAATCATTAAGCATTTTTTCATGTTCTAAATCTTGTTCAAACCATGAACGAAAAATAGACTTTAACTCTTCTTTTGCATTTTCATCCAACTTATTTTGCATTGTGATTTGATCAACGATTGGCAACATTGCTTCAAAACCACCTGTAAGTTGCTTATCCATAGACATTACTCTGAACATCTCATCTATGGGAGCTTCTTGTGCCATGGTGACAGGTGATGATGCTAAAAGCATCAAAGGCAAAATAAGTTGTTTTATCATGTGATTTCCTTATTCAATATTTTGATAATTTTTTGAGTATTCGCGAAATAAAATAAAAGAAGCCTGAGCCATAAAATTAACAAACAACCAAGCATTGAGTTAGTTTTTTAAGTGTTACAGCTGCCTTTAATGGCTACAAGGCTAAAAGCAGCTACTGTAACACTAATCATTACTAATTTCGTGCTTTTTCATTAACTTATAAAAGTCTGAACGATTACGCTGGGCAAGCTTTGCAGCTTCCGACACATTACCGCCAGAAAGAGCCAATACTTTTTGAATATAGTCATATTCAAACTGGCGTTTAGCTTCATTTAAACCAACAAATGCATTGTGTGTTTCATTTGAGTCGGGCAGGGCTTTTGCAACCACATCTTCAGTGATGATTTTGCCAGTGCTAATGGCAATACAATGCTCTACAATATTATGAAGTTGGCGCACATTACCAGGCCAATCGTAGCTTAATAAACGGGTAATACTTTGCGGGTTGAATTGTTTGTCATCATTAGTGAGTTTGTGTAGAAAGCGCGTTGCTAATAGTGGAATATCATCAAGGCGCTCTTTTAAACTCGGTAGCGTGATA
Source organism: Pseudoalteromonas sp. (assembly GCF_041629635.1). GTDB lineage: Bacteria > Pseudomonadota > Gammaproteobacteria > Enterobacterales > Alteromonadaceae > Pseudoalteromonas. The sequence goes on from NZ_JBFKMX010000193.1 coordinate 4,712, forward strand.
GACACCACATTAAGGCGATAGTACAAATCTTCACGAAATTGGTTATCTTTAACCGCTTGAACAATGTCTTTATGGCTGGCAGAAACCACCCGAATATTAACATCTTGCTCTAACTGACTGCCAACTGGTCTCACTTTCTTTTCTTGTAATACGCGCAGTAATTTTACTTGTAAATCGAGCGGCATATCGCCAATTTCATCTAAAAATAGGGTGCCGCCGTTGGCTGCTTGCACAAGACCCTGTTTATCACTGACTGCACCTGTAAATGCCCCTTTTGTATGACCAAAAAGTTCAGATTCAAGTAAATGCCCAGGCATAGCACCACAGTTTATTGCGATAAAAGGGCC
>NZ_JBFKMX010000194.1:0-5055 GCF_041629635.1 Pseudoalteromonas sp.
ATGCTCGTCACTGACAGTGGAATAGCAATTGCTAAGAAAATTAACCAACTGATCATTGAGAATGCACCCATAAATGAGCCAATCAACAATACCGCAGCAGCAACGGTTAAATGAGTATGCCAGTTTGCTCTGTTGTAGCTAGCAATTGCTAGGCAGCCAAGCAAACCGAGTATAAATAAAGCAGTCATAGTTATTATCCTTGTAAGAGGTCTGACCAGATTCTTCTTAAGATTAGCTTTTCAGTACCAGAGATTCAAGACAAATTATTGCTTTTTTGAGCGTACAAATGTGCTCTCAAACACTCTATTAATTATAGCTAACCATATGAAAGAGCTATGCCTTCAGGCTAATAATTGCTAGTATTTTCTCTGTGAACTTATCTATTTGTGTTTAAAAGGAATTAACATGCTTTCAGTGTTACATAACAAGATTAATTCTTTTGCTTTCATTTCAATAAAATATGCTCTTGGCTTATTTATTGGTATCGCAAGCATTTTATTACTCGTTGCTTTTGCTCTCAAAGTTACTGATTTACCTTTAGGCAGCTACTTGCATGGGAAAGGGCTTATATCATATTCGTTCAGTATGCTTTTTGGCGCTATGATTTCTTCTGCAGCAATTTGGTTTGTCTCGAAAATATTAAAAATTAAAGAAGTTTCAGTATTTTGTTTATTATCTATACCAACTTACTTTGTTTTACTTTCACTACCAAGAGAAGCATCAACAATGTTAATTGTTTTGGTAACAGGCGTTTTTACTTGGGTCGGCTTTTTAATTTTTGACAATAGAGCAATGCTTGAATACCGAGAGCTCGAAGATGAAACGATTTAGTTATTATCTATTTACTCTATTGGCAATAGTAATTATTGGGCTGTTTGTCATTAAGTTACCAAATGGCGAAACTGTATTTTCTGTTGATGATCTGCTGCGTTCAGTGAAGCGTGTGCTAACGATTATTCCTAATGATATTGAATTGCCAAACATCAGTACTACGCAAGAAAAGCAGGTGAATGTGTATATGTGGGTAGATGAAAAGGGCGTTACACATTATTCAGATATGCCAATTAAAGGTGCCAAGCAAGCCGAGTTACCTGAGGCCACCGTGCTACCTGCCAAAAAAGTTGAATGGCCAGAGGTGCAAATACCACGAGATAAAATGCGCAAAGATAATGAAAATGAGAAAAGCTATTTTGAGCGAATTAACACGTTAAAAATAGATGCTGAGCTTGCTAAAAAGCAACTTGAATTGCGTGCAAAACAACAACAAGAATTACTCAATAACCTCTAAATGGTTTGATTTAGCTTACTTTAACTCTTTTTAGAATCTGGTTAGAATTAACTAAATTGTTTAAGAGGTTGTGCAATGTGTGAGTTGCTCGGCATGTCAGCGAATGTGCCAACAGATATTTGTTTTAGCTTTTCTGGATTATTAGAGCGCGGTGGTAATACAGGGCCGCATAAAGATGGTTGGGGGATTACCTTTTATGAAGGTAAAGGATGCCGTACTTTTAAAGATTCAGAGCCAAGCTGCACATCTGAAATTGCTAAACTTGTTAAAGCCTACCCAATTAAGAGTTGCTCGGTGATCAGTCATATACGCCAAGGCAATCGCGGCCGTGTGTGTCTTGAAAATACTCACCCTTTTACGCGTGAGTTATGGGGCAGGGAAATCACGTATGCGCACAATGGTCAACTTTCAAACTACCAAGATTTAAAACCAGACTTTTATAAACCTGTTGGCAACACCGACAGTGAGCTTGCATTTTGTTGGATTTTGGATGAGATCCGCAAAAAATACCCTAAAAAGCCAAGCGATATGAAAGTGGTATTTCGCTATGCAGCAAAGCTTGCCAAACAGTTACAAGCAAAAGGTGTATTTAACATGTTGTTAAGTGATGGCATCTATGTACTTGCAGTGTGTTCAAACAATTTACATTGGATCACTCGTAAAGCACCTTTTGGTGAAGCACGCTTAATTGATGCAGACTTAATTGTTGATTTTAAAAAAGAAACCACACCTAATGATATTGTTACTGTGATTGCCACGCGTCCACTTACAGATAATGAATCATGGCATAAAATGGCAGCTGGCGAGTTTGTTTTATTTAAGCTTGGTGTAGCGGTTTATTAATACTGTCTTTCTCTACACAAAAAGCAGCGAATAGTCGATGCTTTTTGTTTTAAATAGATTCAAAATTACTTTTTAACTATGTAACTTTTCAATTGTACGTCAAATTGCTCAACGCCTTTTTCACCTTTCCACATGCGCACCAGTAAATAATCCATACTGGGTGCAAACCATGCAAGCGCTTGGCGTTTATCATTATTGTAAACACGTCTGGCTTTAATGGTTTCAACATTGCCAAAGGGTAGCGTGATGGTTTCAGTGCCTAATATTTCAAAGCGGTAATGGCGGGCTTTGCCTTTTTTATCAACGATAGGGTAATCAAACTCTTTTTTACCCGCTAACAAATCTAAACGCATTTGTGCTTGATAACTAATTAAGTCTTGAACACCATCTTCCCAATTAATATCAAGCGGATATTTTGATGAGTTCGAGGTTACTTGCTTAGTTTGGTGATCAAAACGTAATGTATATTTACGATCAGGGCCTGTGCCTTCTCGTTCCATTACATATTGCAGTGGTTTAATTTCACCATTGGCACAATCAAACCTTGCTTGTTCAGAGCGCTTGTCGTTAAAAATCATCCACTTGATATCACTTTTATAGCTGAGTTCACAGCTATCATTAGTAACAGTTAAGCGACGAAATGCACTACCATGGCGTTCGCCTTGACGCAAAATATCGTATTCAGCTTGGTAAGATTGAAGTTGATGTGTTGATGCCGAAATAAATGGCGAGAAAAGGGCGCTGGTAAGAACCGCACCCATAAGAAATTTAGATTGTAGCGCCTTGCTTTGGAAGAACTTGGCCATCAAGAACTGCATTATCTGTTTCCATTGTTAGTCGTTTTTCACAGAACCACTGAACCACCAAAGGATAAATAATGTGCTCTTGTTGGTGAACACGTTCGGCTAACGTTTGCGCTGTATCGTCTGACTCAATAGTAACTTTGGCCTGCAAAACAACAGGACCGCCGTCTAATTCTTCAGTAACGAAGTGTACGCTAACTCCATGCTCTTTGTCTTTTGCATCCAATGCTCTTTGGTGGGTATTCAGACCCTGATACTTAGGCAACAAAGATGGATGAATGTTCAACATTCGTCCTAAATAATTTTGCACTAAGCCAGGAGTTAGAATACGCATAAAACCAGCTAATACAACTAGATCTGGACTAAAAGCGTCAATTTTTTCCATTAACGCAGCGTCATAGTCTTCACGGCTAGCAAATGCCTTATGATCTAATACCAGCGTATTAATCCCAGCATTTTCAGCACGGGTAAGGCCATAAGCATCTGGGCGGTTAGAAATAACCGCACAGATTTCACCATTAATTTGACCAGCTTCAACAGCATCAATAATGGCTTGAAGGTTAGAGCCGCTACCAGAAATTAAAACGACGATTTTACTAGTCATTAGATAATTTCTACTTGCTCTTCGCCCGCGCTAGCAGCTTGGATTTCACCAATGTGCCATGCATCTTCACCTTGCGCTTTTAAGATTTCTAAGCTTTGCTCAAGTTTGTCTGCAGGTACTACTAAAATCATACCTACACCACAGTTGAATGTACGGTACATTTCGTGAGTTTCGATATTGCCATTTTCTTGTAACCAGTTGAAAACTGCAGGCCACTGCCAGCTATCACCTTTAACCACTGCTTTTGCAGATTCAGGTAATACGCGTGGAATGTTTTCCCAGAAACCACCGCCTGTGATGTGTGATAGCGCATGTACATCAACATCTTTTAGTAGTTCTAAAATTGATTTAACGTAAATGCGTGTAGGCTCCATTAGGTGCTCGCCTAATGTTTTACCTTCAAACTCAGCATTTGTATCAGCACCTGATACTTCAAGTACTTTACGAATTAATGAATAACCGTTTGAGTGAGGACCACTTGATGCAAGCGCAATTAGTTGGTCGCCTTCTGCTACTTTAGTGCCGTCGATGATTTTTGACTTCTCAACAACACCAGTACAGAAACCAGCCATATCGTAGTCGTCACCTTCGTACATGCCAGGCATTTCAGCAGTTTCACCACCGATAAGTGCACAGCCAGAAAGCTCACAACCTTTACCAATACCGGTTACTACGTCAGTAGCAACATCTACGTCAAGTTTGCCAGTTGCGTAATAATCTAAGAAGAAAAGTGGCTCAGCACCTTGAACGATAAGGTCGTTCACACACATAGCAACTAAGTCGATACCAACGGTATCGTGCTTTTTAAGGTCAATTGCTAAACGTAATTTAGTACCAACACCGTCGGTACCTGCAACAAGTACTGGTTCTTTGTAGCCAGTTGGTAGTTCACAAAGTGCGCCAAAACCACCAATGCCGCCCATTACTTCTGGACGACGAGTTTTCTTAACTACGCCTTTGATACGTTCAACTAATGCGTTACCAGCGTCGATATCTACGCCTGCATCTTTATAGCTTAAAGATTGTTTCTGTTCGCTCACGGAAATTCCTTAACGGTTGCATGTGGGTTGCATAAAAAATTGCGCGCATTTTACCTGATTTCGTGCGCTGCTACCACATTTATTGCAACTGGATGAGGACATTTGTCCAAGAAGTGTGAACAAGTAAGGGATATGACTCTCAAGCAAACAATTAATCGCTTGCTTGAGAGTGGGTTAGCGTATTAACGCGCTTAGGCTTCGGCAATTAAGATGGCGCGAAGTGGGGCTGGGTAGCCCTCGATGGTTTTGTTTACATCGTTTGGATCAAGAAAATCCGCGAGTGATTCCGTTGTCATCCAATCAGTTTTACGCTGTTCATCAAGTGAGGTTTGGTCGTTATCTACCACACGCACATTTTTAAAACCAACGCGCTCTAACCACAAGGTTAATGCTGCTGTACTTGGGATATACCATACATTACGCATTTTCGCGTAGCGGTCGGTTGGCATAAGTACCGTATTTACATCACCTTCAACC
>NZ_JBFKMX010000195.1:0-5023 GCF_041629635.1 Pseudoalteromonas sp.
TCACAGTGCCCTGTCACTTACTTATAACTATTTTGAAGGCCAACAAGAAACCGATCACATCAGCATTGATAACAATGTTAATCTGGGTGAAAAGAGTTATGCCATTAAAAACACAACGGGCGAAAAAGCACCGGGCGACCCACAAGGCCCGCGCGGCAACCACAACCTAAAACTGCAATATGAACATGCCGATATCTTTACCGATACCCTATTCACGGGTGATGTATATTGGCAAAAGCTTGAGAACGTTTTCTTCTACAGCACTAAATTCCGCGACCCTGCCCCTGACCTTGCCGGCGGTCAATCAATGATCGAATCAGAAAAAACCGGTATTCGCGCCAACTTTAATACCACTTTTGATTTTGACAATACCGTTGCAAGTTTTACCTATGGTGTTGATTTGTTGAATGATGTAACAGCACAAACTATGGTTGACGGGCGCGACTGGACACCTGAAATGGACATGGACAACGCAGCCGTTTATTTGCAATCAAAATTTGTTATCAATGACGGTTGGGTTGTTAAAGCAGGCCTTCGCCATGAAGAAATTGATGTTGCCGTTGTAGACTTTAAAACCCTAATGGTATGTCGTAAAACCTGTAGCGATGTAATTGATGTAGAAGGAGGCAATATTGAATATAGCGCGACAACCTACAATGTTGGCCTGCGCTACAACGCCATTGACGCATTTATGCCATTTATTAGCTATTCAGAAGGCTTTGACGTAACCGACTTAGGCCGCACACTGCGTACTGCTGACGCGCCAAGCGTTAAAAAGATTGATACCGATGCGTCGATTATTAAAAACTACGAAATTGGTTTTGATGGCAACTCAGGTATTTTAAACTACCAATTTGCAACCTTTATTAGCCAATCAGATATTGGTACCAGCCTAGTGGAAGACCCAGCAACCGGTAAATACGAAAGCGTGCGCTCGCCTCAAGAAATTTATGGCTTTGAAGCCGCACTGGAAGCGCAAGCAACGGACAACATTAAACTCGGCGTTAACTACAGCTGGTTAGAAGGCAAAAACACCGACACCGACGAATACCTAAACGGCAGCACCATTAGCCCACCAAAGCTTGCAGGTTATGCTGATGTTAGTTTAAGTGATGATTGGCGTATGTCTGTTACCTTTATGCACGTAGGCAGCCGTGACCGCTTTGAAAAAGTAGGTGATGTTTACACCGGCACAAATGGCCCAGTAAGCAGCTATCAAGTTGTTAACTTAAGCTCGTCATATCAAATCAACCAAGCGTTAAAGGTGTATGGCGGTATTGAAAACTTACTTAACCAAGATTATTACCCTGCTCGCTCACAAAGCTATACTGGCAACGGTTACAATGTAAAAGGCAAAGGCGCAACCGTTAATATTGGTATGAATTACTTCTTCTAAGATGCTAAAAAGGTGCTGTTACAGCGCCTTTTTTCTTTTCGCTAGGAACTGGTTTAGCCAAAGGGCAAATACAATAATTACGCCACCCAAACCTAAACGTACTAAATCAGCATCGCGGTTCCAAATCACTACATTAACAATAATGCCTGCGGGAATAAGCAGGTTGTTCATAACCGCAAGTGCGCCTACATTCACTTCTACCGCGCCTTTATTCCACGCAAAGTACCCAAGGCCAGATGCAATTAAGCCTAAATAAGTAAGAACGCCCCATTGTGTAGCCGTTGTAGGTAATTTGTCGGGGTTGCCAAATAACACATAGCAGCTCACCGCCACCACTAACGCGCCAATAAAGAACCAACCAAATACGGTTTTATGTTCCAGTGTTTGCTCGCTCATTAAGCGTTTATAAAACACTTGACCGCTGGCAAAACACAGGTTTGCTCCTTGTACCAACAATAATCCCAGTAAAAAGTCGCCATCAATACCTTCGTAGCGAATTGCAATGGCGCCAAAAATTGCAATTACCGCCACCAGCAAAAACTGTGCATTAAAGCGTTTTTCCACTAAGTCATTCAGTAAGGTAATGTAAAGCGGGGTTATTACCGTAAACAGCAATACCTCTGGCACGCTTAAATACAAAAAGCTGTGATAATAAAAGCTGTACATTACGCCTAATTGAATAGCGCCAATGCCCATCAACTTTAAGGCAATGTCTTTTGGCGTACTAAGTAGCTTTAAAAAGGGTAAAAACACACAGGTTGCAAGGGCTACGCGCATTAGCACACTAAACCAAGCATCTACTTGGCCTGCTAAATACACACTAATTAGGCTAAACGAAAATGCCCACAATAATGTGACCGAGATAAGGTAATTCATGAAAATTAAAGGTGATTTTAAAAAAGGCAGTTTAGCGAATTATGGCAGTAAATGGTATGCAGAAGAGCCGCTCTTCTGCATACGGGGTTTTAAAGTGGCTTAATCTTTTGCAAGCACAATACGGTAACGCGCTTTTCCCGATTTTAAATGATCAAGCGCGGCGTTTATGTCGCTCATTTTAAAGGTTTCGATTTGCGGTTTAATATTGTGCTGCACTGCAAATTCAAGCATTTGAGATATGGTTGATGGGCTACCCACAGGCGAGCCCGACACTTGCTTTTGTCCACCAATTAAACCAAATGCGCCTAAATCGAGCGGCTCTAACGTTGCGCCCACAAAGTGTAAACGCCCTTTTGGTTTAAGGGTTGATAAATACAAATTCCAATCAAGTTTTACGTTAACCGTTGAAATAATAAAGTCAAAACTATTAGCAGCCGCTTCAATGGCGCTGTTATCTCGCGAGTTAAGCGTATGGTGCGCACCCAGTTGTTTGGCTTCTTCTGATTTAGATTCAGACGATGTAAATGCAGTTACCTCACAGCCCCACGCATTTAAAAATTGCAGTGCTAAATGGCCTAAACCGCCAATACCAATCACCGCTACTTTGTCGGTTGGTTTAACATCAAACTGCACAAGCGGGTTAAATACCGTAATACCACCACAAAATAGTGGGCCTGCCGCCTGCGCATCCACACCATCTGGCAGCGCTACTACTGCTTTTTCATTGGCGCGCACTTTATCAGCAAAACCACCATGGCTTAAAATGGTCGGCGTTGCTTGTTGGCATAAGTTCTCATCGCCCGAATTACACGAATAACACGTTTGGCAATAATCCGAATGCCAACCAAGGCCAACTAGCTGGCCTTCGCTTACACTTTTTACATGACTGCCCACTTTGCTAATGCGCCCTACCACCTCGTGACCTGCAACTAACGGATACTGTGAAAAGCCCCATTCGTTATCAATCATTGAAATATCAGAGTGGCAAATACCACAATATTCCACGTCAATTTCAACATCGTGAGCACCTAACTCGCCCACTTCAATTTGGTATTGTTCAAGCGCGCCACCGGGCTCTTTTGCTGCGTATGCTGTTATCATATTGGTTTCCCTTTTTTAATCATGTGTTATTCGTGTACTGCATAAGTAGTTAGAACGATCACTCTAAACTAAAACGCGCGTTAAAAATCACAGTCTAGTAATTTCATTGGTTTGTCGGCAGCAAGCACACAGCCCCTTGCCTCGTCGGTTGCCGCTTTACATTGTTTTAGCATTTCTGAACTGCTTGGCGCTTTGTCACCTAAAACGCGCTTAGCATGTGCGACTACTGATTTGCACTCGCTTACTGGCACAGGGTCGGCCTTTGAGCAGCCAGTTAATAAAAAAGCAAAGCCCGCACAAATAAGCATTAAAGGTAAATAAGAAGATAGTTTGCTCATAACATTTCCAACTGAATAAGTGTTCACTCAGTATAGTCATGATTTAATTAGTGGTGCTGAAATATTAAAAATGGTGCTTAGGTGGCTTGTTTGCAATCACAACCTAGTGCCATTGGAATATCAACCATGCCTTCACGGTTTCGCACACCATCAATGCGTTTAAAGCCAAAACGCAGATAAACAATTTCAGCATTGACTGCTGAGTTAACAGTAAAGTTACTGCCATTACTTAAACGCGCCGATAATGGCAAGCTATATAAAGTAAAAGAACAGATTTTATTTAGCTATAGTAAGCTACTACATGTGCCATTTAGATAATCGCGCCCTGTATGAACATTGCATAACGGGGCATTAATCATTCACTTAGGCAAAGCCCACTAAACATTAAAAACTACTTTTATAAAACCAAACACTTGTAACAGTAACGATAACTGCTATCATTCGCTATTATGTTTGTGTTTTGTATTTTAATGGATCACGTATTTACTTCTATTCGTGCTAACAAAGACGTTATCTTCCGAGTATTTATTGCCGTAGCACTGGGCTACAGCATCACCATGTCACTTAGCATTTTATTATCCCTGTTATTACCGCTTAACCAAGTTGATGCCATTGCAGCAAGCTCCATGCTGAGCTTTGCAATTTTTACTGGCTTTGTGATGTTTGTTTTTTCAGCCAAATCAACAAAGCGCGTGTTTTTACAGAGTTTAGTCGTGCTAGTGCTTAGCACCGCTTTTAATTTTTTGTTTGTAACGATGTGAGGCAACGATGAAAAGTGGCTTTAGACAATCAATGGCGTGGCTGCATACCTGGACGGGTATTTTAGTAAGTTGGCTGCTCTACTTTATTTTTGTTACTGGTACCTTGGGCTATTTTGATAGTGAAATTGATGCATGGATGGCACCCGAATTACCACAAAATACCGCATCGGTAAGCGCTTCGCTTAATACTGCAAACACCCATTTAAATACCTACGGCCGTAATGCAAAAGAGTGGCGAGTTTACTTACCAATCGTAAGGTCCGAGCCCCATTTGTGGCTAAGGCATCAACAAAAAAATGCCGATGGAAAACTCAAAAACGTCAGTAAAACCCTTAATGGCGAAAGCGGTGAAGAACTTACCCATCGTAAAACAGGTGGCGGCCAAGCACTTTATCGCATGCATTACCGTTTGCACTATTTGCCTAAACAATTTGCCTATTACTTGGTTGGTGTTTTTACGGTTTTTATGTTGCTTGGCCTTGTTACTGGCATTGTGGTGCATAAAAAAATCTTTAAAGAGTTTTTTACCTTTCGCCGCAACAAAGGCGCCA
>NZ_JBFKMX010000196.1:0-5023 GCF_041629635.1 Pseudoalteromonas sp.
GAGAGCACAAAACGCGGGCCGCTAAAACCAACATAACCAGAGAAGCTCTCAATGTAATCAAACTGCTCTTTGTTATTAAGCCACTTAAAGATTTCCTGCATCTGACGATTGGTTTCGCGCGATGAGGTGCCGCGCGGCAGGTCAATATTAACGAGTACTTGCGTACGGTCTGAATTTGGGAAAAATTGCTTAGCAACAAACTTCATTGATGCACCTGCGCCAATCAGCAGTATAAACATCGCTGCTAAAAACAGTGCTTTGTGTTTAAGCACCCAGTGAAGGAACTGCTCATATTTGTTGTAGTAAGGTGTTAATTTTCCAAATTCAGCTTGCTCGTTGGCGCTGGTTTTTGGCACTTTTATAAAGTAGTAACTCAAAATTGGCGTAACAGTGAGTGCTAATACCCAGCTGCTTAGCAAGGTAATTAAAATTACCAATGAGATTGAACGTGTGTATTCGCCCGCAACATGCTCTGCCAGCATCAGCGGCAAAAAGAATAAAATGGTGGTTGCTGACGAACTAAGTAAAGGAATAGCCAGTTCTTTACACCCTTGCACCATGGCATTGTAGCGGTTGATGCCTTGCTCCAAACGGCGCTTGAAGTCTTCGGCAATAACAATGCCGTTATCAACCAATAAACCGAGCGAAATAATCAGGGTTGCTAAACTCATGCGTTCTAGCTTGATGCCGCTATATTGCATTATGGCAAGGGTTACTAGCATTACGAGCGGCACAATAGCACCCACAATTAAGCCGGTGCGCAGCCCTAAAAATAGGATCACTACAACAAGCACGATTGCCAGTGTTTGCAGCACATTAATTGATACCCCTTTCACCGTTTTTGCAACTTGGTCGGCCTGATATGTAGCAATATCCAATTGATAACCAATGGGTAATGTTTGCTCAATTTCTGCAATTTTGGCTTTAAAGCGCGGTGCAAATTCTAAGATGTTATATTCTGGCAACATCGCATTTGAAAAGAAAATTGCGGGCTTGCCATTAAAATATGCCAATTTATCCGGTGGGTCGATATAGCCTTTTTTAATCGTGACGATGTCTTTAAGGGCAATGAAATCCTCGGTGCCGGGAATGGTAATATAGGTATTTTCAATGTCTGGAATGCTATTAAAGTTTCCGGTGGGCTCAATAATAAAGCGACGGCTACCAGTATCAACGCTGCCACCTGATTGCACAATGTTTTGTTTTTGCAACTCGTTAATCAATGCCAGTGGCGAGATGCCAAGTTGTGCTAGCTTTGCATTTGATGCTTCAAGGTAAATACGTTCGGCTTTCGCACCTAAAATCTCAATTTTTTTCGTGCCTTCAACACCGTAGAGGGTGTCGCGAATATGTTGGGCAATATCGTACATTTCGGCCATTTCAAAGCCGTCGGCTGTGAGCGCAAGGGTGATCACAGATACATCACCAAATTCATCATTTACGAATGAAGGGTGGGTGCCTTGGGGTAATTTACCTTGTGCATTGTTTACTTTGTTACGTAAATCTTGCCAAATATTGTCGAGATTAAAATAGCGGTCGTAAATTTTTACGTGAATGGTCGAAAGCCCAGTAGAAGACGACGATTTTATCTCTTTCACTTCCGGAATTTTGCGAATTTCTTCCTCTAATTTTCGCGTGATCAACTGCTCGACACGATCCGGTGCCATGCCCGGAAATTGTGTGCTAACAATGGCTTCACGTATGGTAATGGTAGGATCTTCTTGTGCAGGCAGCGTGAAGTAGGCAAAAATGCCGTTTAGCATTAATAGCGCCACCACTAGCAACACGGGTTTTTTATAATTAAACGCCAAAGCGGTGATATTCATATTTCAGCTCCCTAGTTAAAACGCTGAACAGCGTTATCCAGCAGCGACACTTTTTGCCCGTCGCGTAAAAATGCAACACCTGCTGTGGCAATGATTTCACCATCTTTTAAACCGTTAGAAATAATCACTTGGTTGTTAATGACGTTTTCAGTCTGTACAAAACGTTTTTCTAATAGTTGCGTTTTAGGGTCAAAAACAAACACAAATGCCTTTTGTTTGATGTCGGCGCCAAGGGCACTTACCGGAATACGAATACTTGGGCCGGTATAACCTGTGCGGCCAACACCTTGATAAACAAATTCCACTTCGGCAGTCATGCCGGCACGCAGCACAGAGTTTTCTTCATCAAGAATTACCGTAACAGGGAAGGCATTGGCCGATTCTGCGCGGGTGCCTTTTTCTGAAATATGCCCTTTCATCGAAAGCTGTGGCATAACAGGGTAAGTTACTTTTAAGGTCATATCGCTGTTTAAGTCATGAATTATGCTCTCTGGCACCATAACACGTACTTCAAAACCGTGTTGGCCTTCAATTTCAAATACCGATTGGCCAGCGGCAACTTGCTGTGAGGGTTCAATTAAACGTTTGGTGATAACCCCATCGTAAGGTGCCAGTAACTCACTATCTTGTACGTTTTTGCGGGCAATATTAAGCTGAGCATTGGCAACATCCACGGCACTTTTGGCAGATTCAAACGCTGATTTTGAATTATCAAAACCTGATTTTGACACTAAACCTTGTTCGCTCAGCGTTTTGTAACGCTCATATTCATTTTGCGCTTCTTGAAGTGTGGCTTCGGCTTGTTTCACCTGCGCTGATGCAGATTCAAAACTTAATTGAAACGTGAGTTGATTAAGCTTAGCAAGGGGTTGGCCCTTACTCACTGTATCGCCTAGTTTTACAAATACCTTTTCAACTTTACCGTTTACTTCAAAGCTTAAGTTGGCATTTTCAACAGGGGCAACAATGCCCGAAAGGGTGCGCACTTGTTCAAAATTTGAGGTTTTCACCGCTGTCCATGCGATTGGGCGAATAGGGGGTGCAGAGTGTTCGATTTCTTTTGAACAGCCAACAAGCGTGATAATACACGCAACAACGTAAAGTAAACGCATAACGGTTCCTGTAATAAGTGCTAAATTAAAATACACACATTGATTTGGTACTACTAAGTACCAAATATTTTGGTACCATGCAGTACCAAAGTCAACCATGTTTTTCTATTAATAGGTACAGTCTTGAGTTTAGAACAAATTTTAAATGCTAAGCCGTTATCCGAACGCGGTAAAAAAATTCTCGCGGTAGCCCAAACGCTATTTCTAGAACATGGTTACGACAATACCTCGCTTGAAATGATTATTAGTGAGTCGGGCGGGTCGAGGCGCAATATTTACAGTGAGTTTGGTAATAAAGAAAAATTGCTACTGGCGGTGATTCGTGAAAAGGCTGAAATTCAAGTGGGCACTTTGCTTAATATTGATTATGACTTGCCGCCACAACAAGCATTAAGTCGTGTGTGTTATGGTTTTGCTCAAGGCTTTTTATCTGAGACCATGATAAAACTGTTCCGCTTAGTCACCAATATTGTGCCTAAACTGCCAGAAGTAGGCGAGCTTATTTATCACTTTGGCCCGTTAAGAGGCAGCATTCCGCTGGCGAAATATTTAAGTCATTTGCACCAGCAAAACATGCTCGATGTCGACGACGCCGAATTTGCCGCAAAACTATTGATTGAAATGATTAAAGGGCGTTTACACATTAAAGCAGTATTGCTGCCAAACGAGGCAATTAGCGAGCAAGAAGTGCAAGAACATGTTGATAAAGCCGTCACCCGATTTTTAAAAGCGTATGCAACGGCTTAGTGCCAACGACTGTCATTCGTAACGCTTTGCTAGTGGGCTGCCGCAGCGCAGGCAGTCCCGTGTAGGCGACGCCATTTGTGGCCGGAAAGAAATTAAGCAATTTGTTATACTTAATGCCAGGCTCCTAAAATGGCTCCCATTATTGTGAATCCAATGGTGTGATAACCTGCATTTATTGCGAATAGCTTAAACGACCTTTGCTCAAATAGGTCATTTATTGCAAAAGACATAGCGACCCAACCAAAACCAGCCAAGAAACCATAGATAATTCCTGTTGCTAAAGTACTACTATTTCCTAAAAACATCGCTAAGTTAAAGGCTATGACTAAACTTGCGATAAAAGCAAAGCCAAATACTTTAGCCATGTTTTGGCTCTTTGCAGCTTCTTCTGTGATACCTGTTTCTTTCATCCACGCCTTCCCAAACAGTAGGGGGGAATACCACAAACCTCCTAGAACAAAGCTTGATAAGGCTGATACACCAATTGCTAACAAATTTAATGTGGAAATATCCATAAACGATCCTCTTATTTTTAATATAACGCCTTGTTAAACCGCGTAGTAAAGTTGGTTAGAACCGTGAGTTAAACATACGCCATCCAACTTTAATACGTCTGATTCTACAGAGTGTTATGTACGATGCTCATTTGATACATACATTGTTTTATTACCATGGAATTTATCAAATAACTTCTCATGTGCGGTCTTTGAAAATGTATCAGTGCGAGAATTATAGTGTGAAATCCAGTCGATTAGCATATCTAAATTTGCATCCTGCGCCTCTTTACTTTCATATTTATGTGGTTCCCAAGGGCGACTTCTAGCGTTAGCTATGCAAGAGGAAATAGGTAAATTTAGGAAAATGACTTCATCAGCTCTTGGTATAACCATTTCAAGTAAATCTGAATAGCAGCCCTCAATAACCCAGTTATTATTATCGTTTAAGAAGTCATTTATGAATATGCTTGATTCAGAAACTGACATCCGTTCTGGCGGGTGAACAGGTTTCCATGCAATAGTATCTAGATCTAAATGTGCAAGCTTTCCCCTTAAAGCTAAATCTTTCGCCAGTGTAGACTTACCTGAGCCTGAATTTCCGAAAATTACGACTTTAGTCAAAACCACTCCCTTAGTACATAACGAATGATATGGACTCCCCAACCACTTAGCCACAATGTGCCATAGTGGTAGTTGAACCAAAACGAGGAGAGTCCATATGTCTTTAATTAAAGTTGTTGGCATTTCTCTTGTTTAATAAGAGCGCCAAATATGTTTTTAGTATCCATGGGGTTGATGAGCATGGCAAGTGCAAATTGCGTAAAACTATTAAACGAAACAA
>NZ_JBFKMX010000197.1:0-4979 GCF_041629635.1 Pseudoalteromonas sp.
GCCTGAATCCGTTAAAATAATATGTGCGTTATCCATAAGATAAACAAATGGCAAATATTCTTGCGGCTCAATTAACATAACATTTGTATGTTCAGCTAACAGTCGATTTACCGGTTCTTGTACATTTGGATTTAAATGTACAGGGTATACAAAGTTGTGTTCAGGATATTTATCCGCAAGTGTTGCTATGGCTTGGCATATGCGCTCAAAACCACCACCAAAACTTTCACGGCGATGCCCCGTGATTAACACATAAGGTTTCGAGTTAAAAGCTGAGAATTTGGCATCAAACTCAGCTTTGATATTCTCATCTGTAAGCACATCATTTTTAATTTGTAGTAGTGCATCAATTACCGTGTTACCTGTCACCACAATATTTTCGGGTTTAACATGCTCTCGCAGTAAGTTATTTGCAGACCCTTGTGTTGGTGCAAAGTGTTTTTCTGCAATAACGCCTGTAATTGTGCGGTTTGCTTCTTCAGGCCAAGGGCTATACAAGTTACCTGTACGTAAACCAGCTTCTACGTGACCGACTTTAGTTTGTTGATAAAACGCAGCTAACGATGTTGCTAACGTTGTAGTTGTATCCCCATGAACCAATACCCAATCCGGTTTAAATTCAGCAATAACAGGTTTTAAACCAAGTAAAATCTTACTGGTAATATCAGTCAGATCTTGCCCTGGTTTCATGATGTTTAAATCATAATCAGGCGTAATCTTAAATAGCTCAAGTACTTGATCGAGCATTTCGCGGTGTTGCGCTGTTACACACACCTTGCTTTCAATCTTAGACTCGTTTTCAAGCGCTTTAACTAATGGCGCCATTTTTATTGCTTCAGGACGTGTTCCAAATACGGTTAATACTTTCATAATAATAACTTACACAATACCACGACTATCGATAACCACTTTAGCAGCCCACTTTTCAGCATCAACGTTTTTAAACTCTGAGTGATCAACTAAGATAGCCATTACCTTTGCTTCTTCAAACGCTTGCTCTACTGAAACGAGCTTTGCATTTGTTCCTTCAAATACATTAGGTAAAGCATCAATGTTTGGCTCTACCACCAGCACTTCAAGGCCATCTTGCTTTGCTAACTTAACGGCAATATCAAGCGCAGGGCTTTCACGTAAATCATCAATATCAGCCTTAAACGCCAAGCCAAAACACGCAACTACAGGGCGTTTAAATTCATCTGCTTCTTTTAAAATTTGGTTAAATACGTATTCTGGTTTTGCATCATTAACTAAACGCGCCTGCTTAATCAACTTTGCTTCTTTTGGTGCAGAGCTCACAATAAACCAAGGGTCAACAGCAATACAGTGGCCGCCCACACCTGGGCCTGGATTCAAAATATTTACTCGTGGGTGACGGTTAGCAAGCTTAATTAGCTCCCACACATTAATATCTAATTTGTCACAAATAAGCGAAAGCTCATTTGCAAATGCAATATTTACATCGCGGAATGAGTTTTCAGTTAGTTTTGCCATTTCTGCGGTGCGTGCATTAGTGATTAAACACTCACCTTTAACAAAGGTCTTATAAAGAGCAACCGCTCTTTCAGAACACGCAGGCGACATACCACCAATTACACGATCATTCTCAACGAGCTCGCGAAGTACATGACCAGGTAAAACGCGCTCAGGGCAATGAGCAATGTTAATATCAGGATTACTAGCGTTTTGCTGCGGGAAAGACAAATCAGGACGCGCTTCAGCTAACCATTTAGCCATTTCTTCAGTCGCACCAACTGGTGAGGTTGATTCAAGAATAACTAAGTTACCCTTTTCTAATACTGGCGCAATGGTTTTAGCCGCTGATTCAATATACGAAAGATCCGCTTTATAATCATCTTTAAAAGGCGTTGGTACTGCCACCATAAAAGCATCCGCTTTTTCAGCTGTTAGCGTTGCTTTTAAATTGCCGCTATTTACAACAGAACGTACAACAATATCTAAGTCAGGCTCTACAATATGAACATTACCTTCGTTAATTGTTTTAACAGCATGTTCGCTCACATCTAAACCTATTACTTGCAAACCACGCGAAGCAATGACTGCTGCAGTTGGTAAACCAATATAACCTAACCCAACTACCGATATTGTTTTGAATTCCACTATAACTAATCCTGTAAAAATAATGAGGAGAGTTTACACGATTCTTCGTAGTGAATAAAACAATGGCAGCTAGTGATATTACTTTTGTTTAAAATAATTTTTATAGAAAATATCAAGCAACTGATTTATGGATTTAAAAAAGTGGTTTATTTCTTTTTGGTATAGCACTTTTTTGACCTTCATTAACGTTTTTTTGATAGTACCAAAGACATGGAATTATCGAAAATTCTGAACTGTAAAGCGCTATTAAATATAAATTAATATCTTATTTAGCCATCAATAAAGTCGTTTTAGCTTAATACTGAGCAAGCAATTGTAGAGTTTAAGTTTGTAATATACGCAAAACGCTTTCTAGAAAATGAAGAAGAGAAGCTTTTATATTAATACGCAATATAAATTAGAACTAATTTCGATAATAAAAGGTCATACATAAGCAAAATAATAGATGAAAGATAAGTAAAAGAGGTTTGAGCCTCCCAACTTTTGGGACCGAAACACTTTAAAAGGGGTGCTGCTTTACCGCAACTTTAAGAAAAATAAATCAAAAACAAAAGCCAAGTAAGCCCCAATATTCTTGTTCAAATAATTAGTGACATTAGATCATGCTATATTTGGCTCAACAACTATACAAATTCGATTAAACTTGCTCTTCAGAGTTACCTTTCCTCTTAAAACTGTTGCTATAAAAATCACAATATTCTACTTTAACCAGCTTAAAGAATTTATGAAAAATGATTTTCAAAAAATCATGCTTTGTAAACCTAAATACTGATATATGGAAAAATCATGAGTGATAAATTAAACCAGGCTATCACCTTAATAAGTCAAAAGAAATTTAAGAAAGCGTTAGTAATTCTAAAAAAAATAAACAAAAAAGAGTTTTCATTTATTGGAGGTGAGTTAGAAGCCTCATGCTTATTTAATGAAAAAAAGTTTAAACAAAGTGAACTCTTATTGAAAAAGTTAGACTCTATTGCACAAAACAATCAACAAAAAAGTGCTGTGCTATCCAACCTTGCAGCAATTTATGAAGCACTGGATGAACAAGAGAATGCCATTGAGTCTTACAAAAAACTATTAAGTATCAATACATCTCCTGAGTTAGCGCAGCAACGAAAAAAACTGTGTTTTCACTTGTTACAGAAAAAAGAATATGAGCAAGCTATCGACTATTCTGTACAACTAAAAAGCCTTGATCAGTATTATGCAAACTACCTATTAATTAATTTTAGTGCATACAAATCGTTATCGAACGAAGCGAAAGCATCTGAAAATTATGACCTCTTCAAAGCTCACCTAAGCTCTTTCACAACCGAAGATATAATACTTTTTACAAATGCGCTTTTTTCTCACGCTCCTTCAGAAGCGAGCAGCTTTTTAGAATATATTGAACAGGTGTTTGGTCAAACTGATTGGATAACAAGCTATAAAGCCCAGAAATTCTCATCAACCATTGAAAGTGAATTTAAGCGTAGCAATTCTGATTTTCCTAAAATTGAATGCACTTCACAGCAAACAGAAACTTTAATTGCAAAACTTTGTAAAGCTATCATCAAAAAAGGGGGGTATATTTCCCCGAACATTACAATTAAAGAACACGCAAATGAGCTGAGTATTCATTACAACTCTTCAAGCCAGTTAGAAAAGAAGCTTATTGAACTACCAGCACAATGCTGCCCTGTTTTAAGCGATTATAATTTCCATATTTCAAATGATTACCAACTTAGCTATACATGTAAAAAGAATATGCTAAATAAATCTGCTCAAGAAATAATGGATATTATCATTGCGCTTTACAACCAAACGGAAAAGCTCAAGAATTGGGCGGAAACCAATATTTTAATGGCTATCAAGAACCACAAAGATCTTTTATCTTCTTTGCTTGTTCCATTTAAAAGCTCAGAACTGACAAGTGATGTAGCCAATATGTTACTTTCAGATAAAGAAGATGATTTTTTAATAGAAAGCTTTTTTACATCCAGGAAGTTTAACTATAATCCAGAAATCTTGAAATTGGCCGGGATTAAAACAAATAACCCCAATACATACGTATTAATGCCCATTGTTGATTTGTTAAACCACAAGCTTGGTGAGAAAGGCTATCAGGTTAATACCAAAAATGCCGCTATAGAAATTTACCAGCCGAATGTAACTTACTCTGATGAACTATTTGTTCAATACAATCTAGATGATCCTTGTATTACATTATTCCTATATGGCTTTATAGATGACAGTGCAAATTTCTATTTTTCGATCCCATTACAGACAAGTATTAATGATCAAAACATTCAAATAGAAAACTTAACAAGTGCACAAATAACTTCACCACCATCGTATTTAGGCGACTATAAAAAATACTACCCTAAACAAATAGGAAGAATCGCAAACAATCTTTTATTAAGCCAGCTTGCTTTACCTCAGCCTAATAAATTAAAGCGCTTTTTAGCAATGTGGCGCTACTTATTAAGCGATAGCTCATTACCCGAGATGCAAAAGCCTTTTGAAGATCAAGCCGTGAAATTATCAACTGCTATTTACACTGCTAACCTAGAGTATTGGCTGGAAATGGAAAGAAAAATTGCATCACTCATAGAAGATAAGACTATTCCAAACAGTCAAAAAGAGCAGCTATCTAGCCTAGCCCAAAAAGCTCAGCAGCACTTTAAAGAAGGTCTTACTTACTTAAAGTCACTTTAGTTGAACTGTCTCAAGTAATCCAATAAATTAAAGGCCAGCAAACGCTGGCCTTATATTAAGCAAAGCATTTACTATTCGTTCACTTCCTTAACCACCTTTAGAAATATAAGAAAAGCTAATGTTACTAAAGCATTTTTCAAATCTATTAGTTCAGGGACTATACA
>NZ_JBFKMX010000198.1:0-4843 GCF_041629635.1 Pseudoalteromonas sp.
GCACACAAAGCTATTTCAGGAAGAAAAAGAACGCCCTGTTTTTATCTTAACGGACTTTAGCGACAGTATGATCTTTGGCTCTCAACTGCTTTTAAAATCTGTGCAAGCTGCACATTTAAGTGCACTCGTTGCTTGGAGCGCAATTCAACGTGGTGACCGTGTTGGTGGTTTAGTGTTTAACCATAATGCCCATTGGGAACTCAAGCCGGCATCAAGACAAAGTGCTGTGCTTAAACTGTTTCATAACTTACAACTTGCGCATCAAGCGGCGCTTGAAAGTAAGCTTGATGGCGAATCGCAAACACTGAATGATCAACTAAATCGTTTAGTGCACTTGGCAAAACCGGGTTCGTTAGTGTACTTAATTTCTGATTTTCATCATTTAAGCGAGGATATGGCAAAGCAACTAATGCAACTTACACGCCATTGCGAACTTATCGCCTGCCCTATTTTTGACCCGATGGAGCTATCGTTACCGAATGTGGGTGAGCAACTTACGCTCAAATCAGGTAACCGTCAGGCTAACCTTCCACTTGCCAATGCAAAGTTTCGTGAAAGCTATGCTACAAAAGCAAATGCCCAACAAACGTCGTTATTTCAGTTATTACAAAAATCAGGCTTAGCGTTGATGCCATTTAGTGCTGCGCAGCCGATTGCTCAACAATTAAAGGGATAATGGTTAAATGGCAAACCCAACATCTCCGCTCGACAACTTACATGATGTTATTGCGCCAGCCACAGTAGCTTGGTGGCCGCTATCACTGCCTGCATTTGCAATAATTACAGGCTTTTTATTGCTGTTGTTTGTTACTGGCTTTTTAGTTTATAAACGTTATCAATTGGCAAAAGCAAAAAGACAAGCACTGCAAGAAAGTAAGTCTTATTTAACTTCTAACTTTGCAAATAGCCAAGCATTGCATTTAATTTTAAAGCGCCTTGTAAAGCACTATTATGGTATTGAGGCTGCAAATCAATTTGGTGAAAAATGGCAAGGTATCGTGTTAAAAACATCAAAAGTAAAATTAACACCAGAAGAGCTATCACGCTTATACCAAAGTGAGAGCAACCAACCAATTAATGATTTCCATCAGAAACTAGTCAAAGCAATAAAGCAATTTAAGGTGAAAGGAGCGTTAAATGTTTGAGTTTGCTTGGCCATTCGCTTTTTTATTATTGCCATTGCCGTTTTTACTGCACAAATTACAAAAACATCAGCAAGTCGCCACTGTGCGTACGACTGCCCTTTATCATAATCCAATAGTGCAAACAGGCGATATTAAACAGCCAGCACGTTTTTCAATTTGGCCTTGGCTATTTTGGTTATGTTTATGCATCGCACTCGCTCATCCAAAATACTATGGCGAGCCCATTCAACTGCCTAATGAAGGTCGTGAAATTATGCTTGCCGTTGACTTATCCACCTCGATGCGTGAGCAAGATATGCAGTATCAGGGGCAATATATTGACAGATTATCTGTTGTAAAAGCCGTGCTTAACGAGTTTATTACAGCGCGCACAGGTGACAGATTAGGTTTAATTCTATTTGCCGATACCGCATTTTTACAAACCCCACTAACCCGCGATTTAACTACCGTTACCCAAATGCTGGACGAAGCGCAAATAGGTTTAGTTGGCCAAGCAACCGCCATTGGTGATGCACTTGGCCTTGCAGTTAAACGCTTTGCCCTTAAAGATGATAGTAATCGCATACTTATCTTATTAACTGACGGTCAAAATACTGCGGGTAATCTGGCACCCGATGAAGCACTTATTCTTGCAAAAGATGCGGGCATAAAGGTGTACACTGTCGGTGTGGGTGCGGATAGTCAGTCAAACTTTTTTGGCTTTCAGATGCAGCGTGGCAGCGCCCTTGATGAAAGCTTATTAACCGAAATAGCTCGCGAAACCGGTGGGCAGTACTTTCGTGCAACGGATGTAGCAAGTTTGCAACGTATTTACCAAATGCTCGACCAGCTTGAGCCAATTAGCGACAACAGCGAAACCGTGCGCCCGCAAACTGCATTATTCTATATCCCCTTATTTATCGCGCTGTTGCTATTGTTCTTACAAACCTTAGTGAATAGTTTTAAAACGCTACTATCAAGGAGAGGCGCATGACACTTGAATTTATTCGCCCTGAAGCATTTTATTTAATGCCCTTTGTTGTTTTAGTTATCGTTTTGCAATTACTAAAAAAACGTAAACATATTGCCAGTAGTCCCATTGCACCTCATCTTGCCCAATTTTTACTTGATGGTGAGAGCAAACAAACTAAAACCAATGCTGTGTGGCTCAGTTTATTTTTAATCGTAAGTGTATGTGCTCTTGCTGGCCCAAGTTGGCAATCACAACCCCTGCCCGTTTATAAAAGTAAACATGCACGTGTTATTGTAATGGACATGTCGCGCTCAATGTACAGCCAAGACATTAAACCAAATCGTTTAACACAAGCGCGCTTTAAAGCACTTACACTGACTGACATTTTAAAAGAAAGCGATTTAGCCTTAGTTGCTTATAGCAATGATGCCTACACCATTTCGCCTTTAACCTCAGACCATCAAACACTGGCCAACTTAATCCCTAGCCTAAGCCCTGAAATTATGCCAGTTCCCGGTAGTAATGCCTTTGCAGGTATCACACTGGCGGTTGATTTACTCACTCAGGCCAATGTCAGCAACGGCGAAATCTATTGGATTACAGATGGTATTGATGATTTTGATGAAAGTCGCGATATCGAAAAGCTCGTTAAGCAACATAACATTAAACTAAATATTTATACTGTAGCCACCGAACATGGTGCACCGATCCAATTACCTGACGAAGGCTTTTTAAAAGATAACCATGGCCAAATTGTAATTCCAAAAGCCAACTTCAGCTTATTGCAGCAACTGGCAGCAAATAGCGATGGTAAATTTAATTATTATCAAGTGAGCGATGCTGATTTAGCCCTCTTTAAACCATCATCTACCAATACAGATGATGTTATTAAACGGGAGCAAACTAGTGAACAGCCGATTGATGGCGGTATTTATTTAGTATTTTTATTAATTCCACTGGGCTTTATGATGTTAAAGCAACAGCCTAAATTTTTACTGGGTTTATGCTGTTTCGTACTGTTTAAACCTGAGTTGAGTTATGCACTTTCCCTGCCCACTTGGCTACTAAATGACGAGCAAAAAGCGCATCAGGCTTATCAACAACAAAATTACGAAGCGGCAACAAAATCAACTACCGCAAGTCTTTCAGGCTCAGCTCTATATCAACAGGGTGATTTTGAAAATGCGCTGACTAAGTTCGAGCAAGATAACAGCGCACAGGGCCTTTATAATCAAGGAAACGCCCTTGCTAGACTTAATCGTTTTGATGAAGCAATAGAAGCTTACAAAAAAGCCCTTGAAAAACAGCCTGAGTTTAAAGAAGCAGAAGAAAATAAAGCGCTGTTGGAAGATTTGAAGCAACAGCAACAAAATCAGCAACAGCAAAATGGTGATGATCAACAAAAGAGCGATGAGCAGCAGCAAAGCGATCAAAACCAGCAGCAAGGCGAGCAATCGGGTGAACAATCTGAACAGCAAAACCAACAAGAACAAAATCAATCGCAGCAACAAGGCCAACAAGATAAAAACAGCGAAGAAAGTAAAAATGGTAGTGATTCTTCGCAACAAAACAATCAGCCAGAAATGAAAGCGGACTCAGAAGAAGCTAAAAGCGATAAACCAAAGCAAGCGCCCGAGACCCAAGCAGAGCCGCAAGAACAGTCAGGTGATGAACAACAGCAAGCGCCACAGCAACCTCTTTCAGAGCATCAGGCAAATCAACCACCTGAATTAACCCCTGAAGAGAAAGAACAAGTACAAATCATTAACCAACTACTAAGAAAGGTACCGGATGATCCGGCCATCTTGTTACGCAATAAAATGAAATTAGAAAGTCAAAAAAGATATCGTCAGCGCATCCAGCAACAAGGAGTTGAGAAGTCATGGTAAGTCGCATAGTTGTATTAATTTGCCTCGTTTTACTGCCATTGCAAGCTGTCGCAGCACTGAGCGCCAGTGTTGATCGAAATCCTGTGCTCGCAGGTGAATTTTTTAATTTAACCATTCGCGCAGACCAAAATGTCAAAGGTGAACAACCCGATACCACAGCGTTACTAAAAGACTTTGTGGTTGGTCCTACGTCTGTGCGAAGTAACACCAGTATTATTAATGGCCAAGTAAACCATACAACGCAGTGGCAAGTTGAACTAATGGCGCGTAATCCAGGTGATTACACAATACCCAGCTTTGCTGTTGCGAATATGCAATCAAGCCCACTTACTGTGAAAGTGGTTGCCGCTTCCAATGCTGATACACAAAGCAAGGATGTGTATATTGAAACTAGTATGGAAAACAGCGAATTGTATGTACAGCAAGCAGGTGTTTATACGGTAAAACTGTTTTTAGCCAATGACTTAACCGAAGGCCAACTCGGCTCACCTGAATTAGAGAATGCCAATGTTTCTCAGCTTGGAAAACAAAAAGAAAGTTATGAGATTATCGATGGCATTCGCTATTTAATCATTGAACGAAACTACCTTATTCAGCCGCAAAAAAGCGGAAAATACACTATCAAATCGCCTTATTTTAAAGGCCGTATTCGTGATAATTACCGTACCCGTGCGGCAAGTGCTATTGGCCGAGATGTTCAACTTACTATTAAATCTATTCCAGAAAATATTTCCGGCAACTGGCTACCGAGTGAATTAGTCACATTAAATGAAGAGTGGCAACCTGAAAAACAAAGCTATCAAATTGGCGAACCTATTACTCGCACCATAACCATGACTGCGCTCGGCATCACCAAA
>NZ_JBFKMX010000199.1:0-4834 GCF_041629635.1 Pseudoalteromonas sp.
CGTCAGCAGTGGATCAATTTTGATGATACCTTGCTCGCCATGTTCATAACGTTGGAAGTGATAGGGCGCAGTAATGCTTAGTAAGTGCATGCTATTTTGGTTTTCGGTTGCGAGAATCGTTAATTTAAAAATAAAGCCGTAGAGCACTAAAATTATCAATGCTACGATTTGATAAATGCGGCTAATTTTTTTAGCAATGGGCAGAGGGTTATTCGACATTTAACTTATACCCCACTTTAGGAATTGTAGTTATCATCTCACTTGCAAAGTGTTGATTTAACTTACTGCGCAACAGGTAAATATGTTTTCGTAAAATGTCTTGATCAGGTAAATCATCTGGCCACAAAACGTCTTCAATTGTTGATTTGGCAACTACATTGGGGTGATTGCTCATTAAGCACAATAGAATTTTATAACAGCTTGGATTCAGTTTTATCAGCCTATCTTCTCTGTAAACAAGGTGTTGATCGCGTTTAAGTAGCAATGGGCCTACAACAAGTTCATCACGTAAATGTACACGTTGCTGTGCTCTTCGATGTAATGCATTTATTCTTGCTTCGAGGAGTGCAAGGTCAAACGGCTTTATAATGTAGTCGTCGGCACCTGTTGAGAATCCGAGTAATTCGTCTTGATGGGTATCTCGAGCTGTGAGCATGATTATTGGCGTGTTATTCCCATTTGCTCGTAACCTTTGGCAAATACCAATACCGTCAATTCCTGGAAGCATCACATCTAAAATAATAACATCGAATGAGTGTTGCTCAGCTAGCTTCAAACCAAGCGTGCCAGTTGCCGCGTAATCTAAGTCATAATCGAGCGCTTCGAAATAATCAAAAATAATGTCTGCAACTTGTTTATTGTCTTCGACTAAAAGTATTTTAAGCATTTAGTTTCCACATTGATAAAGAACAAAGCCTTTAGTTTTGCTAATTTGTATACATTGGCTCTGTGTATAGACAGCTATTTCAAAGAGCTGTTTTTCATTAGAGACAAGTATAAATGGCGCACCATTTTCATCTAACAAAATTAACTCTTTTATTGTTGTAAGCTTTTGTGCAGCGCCGTTAGAGTAAAACTGAGCTGAGAAAGGGCGTTTATGCCAATAATATATAGGCTGAGACAGTTGGCTTTGTGTTAAGTTCTGTAAAACATCGCGATGAGAAACTTTTGATGAATAGCCCGAAATAAAGTAACTCAATGCCGTAAGAATGAGCGTTGCTGAAAGTAATGCATATAAAACAAGTTTTCTAAACGTTATTTTTGATAATGCGAGTAGTAAAGCCAATGCTGGTAAGCTTGGCAATACATATGCAGGTAAAATATTGCCTGCGAATGTGAACAACAGCATGGGAGAGAGTGCCCAATAGATAAAATATTGCTTTATTAAGGCCGAGTGTTCTTGATTGCCAGAGCGTTTTTTTTGCGATGAGATTAACGAGCGTCCGCTTTGCCAAATTGCAATAAATGACCATGGAAATGCAACGGCCAACCAAAATAGCCAAATAGTACCTTTTGTTTCTTTATGTGCGCTGCCATAAAGATCTCCTTGCCAACCGGAAACTAAGAACCGTTGAACATGTTCACCCCATAAAAAGTAGTCTAAGAAGCCGGGGGTTTTGAGTTCAGCAAGCAGATACCAAGGTAATGTTAAGGTGAGCAATATTGCACTACCAGTGAGCCAGGGTAGCGAACTCAATGCATGCCATAGTTTTTTGTGATGGATGCTCCAAAGCGTTAGCGGAATACCGATTAAGATTATGGCAACAGGCCCTTTAGCGAGCATGCCAATGGCGAGTGCGACAAAAAAGCAGATACCTGCAAATTTACTGGCGTTAAAGTAGCAATGATAAAAACTAACCATCGCCAGTGTAATCGAAAATAACAATTGGCTATCAGTCATTACCATTCCGATAGCTACTAAAAATCCCAATGATGTTGTCAAAATCAGAGTGCTTCTAATAGCAACTAATTTCGAAAAATGTGTTTTTGCGAAGTAGTAAAGTGTTATTAACGTGGCGATACCAGTTAAAAAGTGTGGAATACGCGCGCTAAATTCATTGACACCAAATAGGGCAAAGCTGATTGCCGAAAGCCATGTATGGAGCGGTGGTTTTCCCCAAAAAGGAATGTTGTAATCAAACTGTGGTGTGATCCAATCTCGCGTTTCAAACATAATACGAGCGATTTCGGCATAGCGTGCTTCTGTTGTATCGAAAAGTGGATACATGCCTAAGCTTATTAACCGGATGCTAATAAGTATTGCGATAAGTAAGAGAGATAGTTGAATCAAGCGATTACTTACTAGCATAAGTCACCTGCTTTGATTTATTTTCGCCAATTTGGTCTTGTGATAATTGCAGAGATTCTTCAATAATATAAATAGGGCGGCCTTTACTTTCTTTATAAATCCGCCCGATATATTCACCCAGTACGCCAATTGCTAATAACTGCACGCCACCGAGCCATAATTGTGCCAGCATCAGTGATGGGTAACCTTGTACTTGGTTGCCAAAAATAAGTGTTTCAAGAAATAAGAATGCACTGTAAAAAAATGCTGCAAGTGAGATGGATACGCCAAGCCATGTGGCAATTTTCAGAGGTTTAATACTAAATGACGTAATGCCTGATAATCCCAGTGCAACTAATTCAATGAAGTTCCATTTGGTCTTACCCGCAGCCCTTTTTGGGCGCTCAAATTCTAATGTGATCTGTTTAAACCCTGGCCACGCCATAAGCCCTTTCATATACCGATTACGTTCAGGGAGTTTATTGATTTGTTGCACTACGTTATGTGATAAAAGGCGAAAGTCACCCACATCTTTTTCTATGACAACATCATCAGACATAAAAGCTAATAAGCGATAAAAAGCATGAGCGGTCCACTTTTTGAGTTTGGACTCTCCGTGTCGCTGGCTGCGACGCATATTGACTACGTCATAACCTTGTTGCCATGATGCGATCATCTTCGGGATCAGTTCAGGGGGATCTTGAAGGTCAGCGTCGAGTAAAATAATAGCATCACTGTTTGCGTGATCGAGCCCCGCGGTCATCGCTGCTTCTTTGCCAAAGTTTCGGCTTAAATTGAATAACTTAATTGCAAAGCCACTGGCGGGTAATGTCTTTAAAATATCCCATGTATCATCAGAACTGCCATCGTTGATGTAAATAATTTCACTTTTAATATTGCTTAAAGTATTTAATACAGCGGCTAACTGATTGTGAAAGTGTGCTAGCACTTCTTGTTCGTTGTAAACAGCAACAACAATGCTTAGAGACGTTTGCCTTGCTAGAGGGGAATGATAATTATCAGAAATAACTCGCATATTAAGACTCTCAATTTAAAACAGGTGGCAGTGTATGTGTTGTGATGTCTAATAAATGTCTTTTGCAAAATGACATTTTTTAGACGCTGCTATGCGCACAATGTATGAAGAGGTAGGTTATATGAGTAAAGTGCGCTTTTTATGGGTTGGTGGGGTTGTTTTTCTGTGTGATGGCGTAATATTTTACGGCTTAGCCTTTTTGGGTTTGAAAATCGAGTTTGCGCGTGCGTTTGCTTTAATTATTGCTGTACAGCTTACTTTTATTGGACATAGAGTGTTTGCTTTAAATGTGGCAAATGGCTTGAATTTGCGTATTGCTTGGCTGCGACATCAATTAGCTTCTGGGCTTGGAACTTTTATTAACTACAGCCTATTCAGTGTGATTTTCTACTTTTTTGATAGCCAAAATTTGGCGTTTATTGCTTCTGTATTGTGTACTACGTTAGTTAATTTTGTGCTTGCTGCATATTGGGTACATAACACATAAGTGATTGAGATTATGAGGGGATAAATAAACTGTATATTTAAGTAACTGCTTATATTACATCCAAATATAGAATCATGTACTATGGTTACTTAAGTGTATTTGTTGGGTTTTTTATAAGTGCAAACTGGGTGTAAAGAGCAAACAGAACTATGGCGAAGTTCGTCAAAAAGCAATGCATACAATGCGTTGTGTAATACGTTTTATGTTCGTGAAATTCATCGTTTGAGTAAAGAATCATTTAACAATGTTGAGCGATTGCAACGACGTTTTGCAAGCCTTCCTTATTATATTGAAAAAGCGGCCAATCATATTCTAGACGGTAATAGTCCACTGACATTGGATACCCAAAATGGCAGTTGGATAGCTAAACAATCTCGTGCTGTACCTAAATGTGATTTAGAAAAAAATACGCAGTTTTTTAGTAAAAATGTCTTTGTTGGATTAATAATTCCGGTTTTAGTATATGACGGTGAGTATTCAACTGTTAGAATCGATAGTGTTGATGAAGTAACAGATTCGCGTTTTCATTGTAATCAATTTGGTTGGGTCGCAATGAATGGGCAGTATCAAGATAATAACGATATTCAGGTATTAAAGCCCAGTAAAGCAGCTTTCTCAGCAGCATGCTGTGGTCATGTATGGCTATTAGGCCGTGCTACAACGCCCAGAGTATTAACACTGCGTGAAATGTTATTAGCAGCACGAATTAATTGGCAAGATTTTAAACACCCATTTATAACTCAAAAATAGAATTAACCATGCGATTATTTCAATTAGCCTTATTGTGCTTGTTCGCGAGCCTACAGTACCAATTATGGTTTGGCCATCATGGTGTTAAAGATTTTAAAAGGCTTAAATCAGCAGTGGAACAACATACCGAAGTTAATACACGTCTCGAAAGACGTAACAAGTTGTTGAAAGCGGATGTTGAAGACTTAAAGCTGGGCTTAGAAGGCATTGAAGAGCGTGCTAGAAATGAGTTAGGGATGATCAAACAAGGCGAAACATTTTTTCGCGTAACACA
>NZ_JBFKMX010000200.1:0-4713 GCF_041629635.1 Pseudoalteromonas sp.
AATAACTGGTATCACAGCACCGGCGATGATTTTCGCTTTACCTTTAAAATTCCTAAACTCATCTCGCATCAAATGGCGTTGGAGGGAGTAAACAGTGAAATAAAAGCATGGCTTAATTTATTTGAACCGCTATTGCCAAAAATAGGTTCATTTATGTTACAACTTCCTAAATCGTGCTCACCCGAATTTGTACCACGTATTGCTGCATTTTTTGAACTGTGGCCAAAATCAATCCCGCTTTCCATTGAAGTGCGGCATTTAGGTTTTTTCCAAAAAGACGATAACGAAAAGCATTTTAACCAACTGCTAATGCGCCACAATGTTGACCGCATTATTATGGATACCCGAGCACTCTTTTCTGAACCTGCAAATACCGCTGCAATAATAGACGCACAACAAAAAAAGCCGCGGGTACCCGTAAACGTGATTGCCACAGGGCAACGGCCAATTATCCGATTTGTTGGCTGTTCTAACTTAACCGATAATTCGGCGTTTTATGCTCCTTGGATTAAAAAAATTACCGACTGGCAACGTGAAGGTAAAACACCGTATTTATTCTTCCATACCGCAGATAATCATGATTCAGCACATTTAGCGCGACAATTTTGTTTAGAAAGCAAATTTAATCATGCAGTTACTTTCCCTTTTCCAGCTGAAAAGGAAGCAAAACAAGCCGACCTATTTTGAGTCACTCAATGGGTATATCAAAATAGCTATTCTTATAAGGCTCATCTTTTAAAGTGAAATGCCACCACTCTTCTTTGAGTGGTTTAAACCCATGCAGTGCCATTACTTTTGCAAGCAACATCCTATTTGCTTTTACTTGTGAAGATAAATGTGGATTTTGCCCAGCTGACAATGGCGAAAAATAATCCCAAGGGGTGCCCATATCTAATGGTTCGAGACTGTCTTTTTCAACCAAGGTAATATCAACTGTGCTTGCTCGAGAGTGCCCTGATTTTGCCGCGATATAGCCTTTACTAAAGAGCTCTTTTTTCGCCACTTTAGGGTAATAGAATGCCTTCATTTTGGTGTCGTTAATATCGTTAGCCCACGATACAAAGTGGTCAACTGCTCGCTGTGGACGATAGCAATCAAATACTTTGATGGTCAAACCAAACGTTAAAAAATCAGATTGTGCAGCAACTAATGCGCTAGCAGCTTTTTCACTGAGTAAACATTTAGCGCTTTGATAGCCATTAATTTTTGTACCAACAAAATTATTGTCAGTGAAATAACGCATTTCCGTTACAATACCACTTTTATACTCTGAAATATCAACCAGCTTAGGCTTCGCATCAACTGAAAAGCAGTAACTAAGTGATAAAATTATAGCGAGAGAATATGGCTTCATCGACACGTCCTGTTGATTTTATGAACTACTTTAGCGCGTACCCAGAACAAATAAAAGCGCAAGTTGAAGCATTAATAAGCTCGGGCAAATTGGCTCGTTATTTTGAAAAGAAATACCCTATTGCCCATCAGTTTAAATCTGAAAAAGCCTTATATGATTTTGCCATTAGCATGAAACAACAGTTTTTAAAAAATGCGCCAATATTAAACTCGGTAAAATATGAAAAACAAAAAGACCTTGTGCTCAATGCGCTAGGAACACATACCTTTAAACGCCATGCACACGGCAAGAAACTAAAAGCTCAGCACCACATTGCAATTGCGAATCAACTAAAATACGCACCAGAAGAAATTTTAAAAACCTTAGTAGTGCATGAACTTGCGCATTTTAAAGAAAAAGATCACAACAAAAGCTTTTATAATTTATGTTGTCATATGCAGCCGGACTATTTTCAAGGTGAGCTCGACCTTCGGCTATTTATGGTGTTATGTGATAAAGGTGAAAACTTTTACGAATCATTGTAAAAGCAAGCATGCTAATGAGTGTATGACAAGGTATCAATAAAAAAGGCCTCAAATTGAGGCCTTTAAAGAAATAGGTAAATTTTATAGTCCAAGCTCGGCCATAAAATCATCATCAATATCATCATTTGCTGATGACGTTACATCGGGCTTTTTCGCCGGTTTTGCCTTTTCACTGGCAATAATATCGTCTGGGTCAACCGCTTCTGAAATATCAAAGTCATGTAACTTGATAAATTCTGTTTTATCCATTGCTAGTTCTAGATAGAAAATATGTTGATTTTCTGTAGTGAAGGTAACGCGTCTTGCTTGCGGTCTATCCATGGTGGTATCAACTGATATCTGAACTTGCTTGTTGATTGCCATCATTTTTGGCTGGTTTTGCGTGATTGATGTGTGTAACTGTTCTCTTACTTTATTAGTAAAATCACCTACCACTTGGTTCATTAATTCACCAAGCACATTTGACACATCATCTGACAAATGACTTTTCGCAATTTCACTCTCAGGCATACCCATATTGCGCATGTAGTCGCCATAAATTTCCATCGCAGCTTGTGCAGTAAAGTTCTTAACCACAAGGCCAGTAAAGCCACCATCAAACAGTACAAAACAACCGATATCGGGGCGCATGCAGGTACGGGTAATTTTCTGCACCATGGCAGAATACGTAATTTGGTTATTGGTTGCCGCCGAAAGCACTTCGGTTACTGATTTACATAAAGTCGCTAAAATATCTTCGGTGCTAATTGTATTATTTTTTCTCATTCTCACTATGCCTCAAACTGCAACTATATTGAGTATAGTCAGCAAACTACACCTAATTAACAAAAGAGAAAACTAAATTTTACTAAAAACATCAAAATTTTAATTAATGATTGTGTGAAGGCACTGACTAATGACGAGAAAAAACGTAAAATATGCCGATTAAAAGCTTGAGAGATCACGCAAGTGAGTAAAGACAATATTTACGCCAACCAACAAGCCGTTAAAGATTTCACCTTTGATGAGCGTGTGGTTGAAGTATTTCCAGATATGATCCAGCGCTCTGTACCTGGCTATGCAACCATTGTAAGTACAATGGGTAAGCTTGCGGGCCAATATGCGCAAAACAACTCTAATTTATATGATTTAGGCAGTTCGCTTGGTGCAGTGACGTTAAGCATGCGCCGTAATATCGACAAACAAAATTGCCAAATTATCGCGGTTGATAATTCAGCAGCAATGGTTGAGCGCTGCAAACTTCACCTTGAGGGTTTCCGCTCAGATGTGCCTGTAACTGTTGAGCTTGCCGACATCAACGACATTGAAATTAACAATGCGTCGGTTGTTGCGCTTAACTTTACATTGCAGTTTATTCCTCAGCCGCAGCGTTTTGCGTTATTAGAAAAGATTTACCAAGGATTAAATCCGGGTGGGGTGTTACTACTCAGTGAAAAAATTAAGGGTGAAAATACCTTGGTAGACGATTTACTGATTGATCTTCACCATGACTTTAAGCGTGCCAACGGTTATTCAGAACTTGAGATTAGCCAAAAACGCAGCGCTATTGAAAACGTAATGCGCCCAGAAACACTGACAGCTCATTTTGAACGCTTATCACACATTGGCTTTCAACATACCCAAGTGTGGTATCAGTGTTTTAACTTCAGCTCAATGATTGCAATTAAATAATAGGGTTAAAAATGAATAACTGGTTTACCGATTTTTACGCAGCAATTGCAAAATCACCTTTGAGCCACTGGTTAGAAACCTTGCCAGCACAACTTAGCCACTGGCAGCGTGAAGCACAGCATGGCGATTGGCCTAAATGGGAAAAAGTGCTTAAAAATTTACCTGAGTCAAATACCAAGCAGATTAATATTCAAGATAAAGTTGAGTTTGGTGACGCATCTGAGCTAAGCGAAGGGCATACTAAACAACTTGAGCATTTACTTAAACGCATGATGCCATGGCGCAAAGGCCCGTTTACTATTCATGGTTTGCATATTGATACTGAGTGGCGCAGCGATTGGAAATGGGAACGTTTATTACCACATATTTCAGATCTTTCTAAGCGCACTGTACTTGATATTGGTTGTGGCTCGGGTTATCACTTATGGCGCATGCGCGGCGCAGGCGCTGAGTTTGTTGTGGGTATTGACCCATCCGATTTATTCTTAAGCCAATTCCAAGCGATTAAACACTTTAACCCAGATCCTAATGTGCATCTTTTACCGCTAGGCGTCGAGCAATTACCTGAGCTAAAAGCGTTTGATACTGTATTTTCGATGGGGGTGTTATATCACCGTCGCTCACCAATTGATTTTCTATCACAACTAAAAGCACAGCTACGCCCAGGCGGTGAGTTAGTGCTTGAAACCTTAGTGGTTGAAGGTGATGTAAATACGGTACTTATGCCAACCGACCGCTACGCGAAAATGCGTAATGTATGGTATATCCCAAGTACAGCAGCATTAACCTTGTGGTTAGAGCGCGTTGGTTTTAAAGATGTGCGTGTGGTAGATAACGACCAAACATCGCTTGAAGAACAGCGTAAAACTGATTGGATGACAACGGAATCACTCGCAGATTTTCTTGATCCAAACGATGTAAACAAAACCATCGAGGGATATCCTGCCCCACTTCGCGCTATCTTAATTGCCGAAGCCTAAGCACGTTAAAACGCTAACCCACTCTCAAGCAAGCGATTAATTGTTTGCTTGAGAGTCATATCCCTCACTTGTTCACACTTCTTGGACAAATGTCCTCATCCAGTTGCAATAAATGTGGTAGCAGCGCACGAAATCAGGTAAAATGCGCGCAATTTTTTATGCAACCCACATGCAACCGTTAAGG
>NZ_JBFKMX010000201.1:0-4667 GCF_041629635.1 Pseudoalteromonas sp.
AATGAAGGTTCAGAAAGTCTAAATACTAACGTATCAGAGCGATTGCAACTTGAACTCGGTTACCAACAAGGGTTATTTGATGGTTTACTAAAACTTAAAGCAACCACATGGCGCGATAAGTTGGAAAGTAACTCAGAGACAAAATTTGCCATGAGTGGTAGTTGGGAATATCGTTTTTAATCGGTGTATTTAAACTGTAAGTAACGAAAAAGGTTTACGCTTGTAACAAAGCTTGAGCTTGAGATAAACGCTTTTCTTTTTGTTTTTCAATAAAGCTATCTTTTTTAACAATAACTTTATTGCGAATAAAGCGACCAAGGCGAACTAAGCCAAGCCAATCCCTACCCACGATTAAAGTAATAACCATTACATAATCAACAACATTAATACCAAAAGAATATATTGTCCAAAACCACCAAGGATCTTGATTAGCTAAAACTTGAATATCAACCCACATCAAATAGAACATTAGACCATTTAATGTCAATCCAATGTAGACATAATAAGAAGCGCGATGATGCTGTATTTTAAAAAGTTTATGAACTAAAAAAATTGTAATTATGGTGAGAATATCTTGTGTCATCCATTGGAGATAAACACGCGTCGTAGTATCGAACTCAAAAATATGATCACTGATGAAGTAGGACATGAATACCACAAGGGCTGAGATTATTATTGACAAACTATCTTTAAACCCTACAACCTTGCCAAACACATTAAACAAAAAGCCAATCAAAAAGCCCCATGTCATAAATGTGCCAAAAAAAGGGGCAAGGTTCATATCAAAAAACATTCATGTCCTTTAACGGGTTAGTCTTCCTCGCGTTTGGTAATTACATTACCACCACCGCGATGTAATTCAGGAGTCAAGTTCATTGCCTCCGCCGATAAAGTTACCATATCACTTTGTAGGGTGTTTTGTGAAGAGGTTGATTTAACCGTATTTGTTTGAGTGTTCTGCATTTGCGCATATTGCATAGCATTTAAGCTGTTTGTACCGTTAATTTGCATTTTTCAATTCCTTATAAAATAAATTGTTAAAGATGACCCTAAGCGTCCTTATTATTTCTTGTTTGTACTCCTAACAAGCCTAGGGGCCTTTAGCTGTCATTTTTCTGACAACTAAACATCAGGTGCACGTAATTAGCAATTAGCGATCCAAATGTGAGGATAAACTATAATTTACGACTAAATCACTAGTTTTAATCACCTGATTTATATAACTATTTAACAAAATAATTATCGCGTAAAGATTTAAACTAGCAAGTGTTCCCCAACCGCTTTGTACCTAATTATAAAACAAAAAGAGGATTAACCTAATAAAAAAACACAACAGCATGGCTGTTGTGTTTTAAAGGTGTTAAATAATAAAGTTTGAGAAATTACTTAGGCAACATTACGGCATTCAATGCGTAACTCATTTGGCCTTGCAATGCGGTAGTCCATTGCCACTTCATCACAGTTGTCTTTTCTCAGGCATAGTTCACAATCTTTCATTACTTTTTCAGGTAACTGAGATTTATGGCTATCGGCAAAACCTAACTTAGTAAAAAAGCCCGGCACCCGCGTAAGTACAATAATCCGCCCAAGCGCAAGCTTAGCGCCTTTTTCAATCAGATGATTAACCAGCGCACGCCCTTGCCCTTTTACGCTTGATTCTGGATTAACCCCAAGCGAGCGAATTTCAGCAAGACCCGTATCGTAAATATAAAGCGAAGCACACCCTGTCACTTTGCCATTGACTTCTGTTACTGCAAATTCATTAATGCTGTGGATCATATCGCTTTTTGCGCGCGGTAAGTTCTCACCTTCACGCGCCCAATATTGAATAAGTTCTGCGATTGCTTCTACATCGTTAAGCGTGGCATCTCTTACCGTAAATTCAGCGTTTTTTTTTGCGTTGCTAATAGCATATTGAACTTGCGTAGGTGATGTACCACCAAGCGCTAAACGCGCATCTAAACATGCTTGCAACTCCAGCACAGGATACACATCGTCATCAATTTCATCGCACACGGCTTTAAATTGCGATAGCGATAATTCTTCGAGGTTTTTGCCTTCAGAAATAGCCACTTGTACCAGCTCACCAACAATATGATGCCCTTCACGAAAGGGAATGCCTTTGGCAACTAAGTAATCAGCAAGCTCTGTGGCATTGGCATGCCCCCCTTGTGCTGCCGCCATAGTTTTCTCGGCATTAACTTTGACACCTTTAATGCAGGCTTCAGCCATATGAATACACGCAAGCCAGGTTGGCATGGCATCAAAAAGCCCTTCTTTGTCCTCTTGCATATCTTTGTTATACGCAAGAGGCAGTGCTTTTAATGTCATCATCATAGCACTGAATGCGCCAAAAACACGGCCAGTTTTACCGCGAATAAGCTCTAATGCATCTGGGTTTTTCTTTTGTGGCATCAAGCTTGAACCCGATGTCACGCTGTCAGCAAGTTCAATAAAACCCGCTTCACCAGAGTTATAGAAAATCATATCTTCCGCAAGGCGTGATAAGTGCATCATTGAAATGGATGCGCAGCTTAATAGCTCCACAACAAAATCACGGTCAGATACAGCATCAAGGCTATTGCGGCTTGCTCTATCAAAACCTAAATTAGCAGCGAGCTGTTCACGGTCGATAGCATATGCAGTACCAGCCAGCGCGCCAGAACCAAGCGGACAGACATTAATGCGACTAAGCGCGCTTTCTAAACGCGCTTCATCGCGTTCAAGCATTTCAAAGTAGGCCATGCACCAATGGCTGAACAGCACAGGTTGTGCACGTTGTAGGTGGGTATAGCCCGGCAATACAGTACCAAACTCTTTTTCAGCGAGTGTCACTAAGGCATTTTTAAGTGATGCAATAGCAGCAAGTAACTGCTTGGTCGTTTTTCGGCTCCACAAGCGGAAATCTGTTGCCACTTGATCGTTACGACTACGCCCAGTATGCAATTTTTTACCAAGATCGCCAACTTTTTCAATCAGCTTCGCTTCCACGTACGAGTGGATATCCTCATCCCCAGCCGTCGCAATTGCATTTGGATTTTGCTGAACTTCAAGTAATAGTTCATTCAATCCTGCCACTAATTTTTGATGTTCTTGTGTTGTAAGTACATCAACCTGCTGTAACGCGCCAGCCCACGCAATTGAACCAATAATGTCTTCCTCTGCCATTTGATAATCAAATGGTAACGAATCATTAAATTGCTTAAATGCGTGATCTGGTCCCGAAGAAAAACGTCCGCCCCACAGTGCCATAGCTCAATCCTCTAAAAAATACTCGGCAAGATTACTTGTTATTCATTGCAGAAATTCTACTGCTTAATGAAAATAGACGAATAAATCCTTCGGCATGTGATTGATCGTAAACATCATCTTCACCGAAAGTGGCAAAGTCTTCGCTGTACAAGGAGTTTTCTGACTGCTTTTGCACTGCTGTAACTTGACCTTTATATAGTTTTAAAACCACTTCACCACTTGCCAGTGTCGAAAATGCTTCTGCTGCCGCTAAGATTGAATCTTTCAGTGGCGTAAACCAACGACCATCATAAACAAGGTGCGAAAATTCATTGGCGAGGGTGTCTTTCCACTTGCGACTGGTTTTATCAAGCACGAGCTCATCAATCGCCTGCAGTGCCGCCATTATTACTGTACCCCCTGGGGTTTCGTAACAACCGCGCGATTTCATACCCACTAAACGGTTTTCAACAATATCAACACGGCCAATACCATGTGGTGCTGCAATTTCATTTAGCGTAGTAAGCACTTGAAACGGTGACATTTGCTCGCCATTTACCGCAACTACTTCACCATTTTTGACACTTAACTGCACAAACTGCGATTCATTAGGTGCTTGCTCTGGCGAATTTGTCCATGTCCATACTTGGTCGCTTGGTTGACACCATGGGTCTTCAAGCTCGCCACCTTCGTGTGAAATGTGCCATGCGTTTGAATCACGGCTATAAATTTTAGTAGCCGACGCTGCACATGGAATATTACGTTCAGCAAGGTAATCAAGCAGAGATTCACGGCTTGATAAATCCCATTCGCGCCAAGGCGCAATCACTTTTAAATCAGGTGCTAGGGCTGCAAAACAGCTTTCAAAACGTACTTGATCATTGCCTTTACCAGTACAGCCGTGAGAAAGTGCATCAGCACCTACTTTACGCGCAACTTCAACTTGCGCTTTTGCAATAATAGGGCGTGCCATAGACGTACCTAATAAGTAGGTACCTTCGTAAATCGCGCCTGTTTTAAGTGTTGGGTAAATATAATCAGCAACTAGCTCGTCCTTTAAATCAACGATGTGGCATTCTGATGCACCTGATGCAATCGCTTTTGCTTCTACGCCTTCTAATTCTTCAGCGCCTTGCCCTACATCGGCAACAAATGCCACTACTTCACAGTGATAGTTTTCTTTTAACCATGGCACGATAGCCGATGTATCAAGACCACCTGAGTAAGCTAATACAACTTTTTTAATAGAACTCATGTTACCGATTCCTTACACAAAATTAGGATTTAATAAACTTACAAGCAATGCATTTTGCGCATGCATACGATTTTCTGCTTGTTGTATTATGAATGATTTGTCACCGTCCATTACCTCTGAGGTAATTTCAAATTCACGGTGTGCTGGCTGACAATGCAGTACGCTTGAGGCACCTGTCATA
>NZ_JBFKMX010000202.1:0-4586 GCF_041629635.1 Pseudoalteromonas sp.
CGCTTTCACAGTGTTGACAATTTTAGTTAGCAGACCTTCAGAGATTTTATCCTGCTCAATTTCGCCAACAGAACCAATCAACGCCTCAACATTAACAACGTCAACATCTTCACCGTTAAAGCGCATTACTGTTGTTTCGCCACCAGCTGGCGTTTCGTTTAACAGCATAGCCAAGTGGTCGTACGATTGATTCACTGCTTGCTTGGTGTATTCTTCGCCCTTACTGTTTGTTCCTGACAGCTCATTATCACTAAACATTAAACCAGTGCTTACGCCGATGTTTTCTTTTGATGCGAGAGCGTTAATGTATGTTTCGCCATCGTCTTGAGCTGCAAGTAATGACTTCTTAACGTCAGCGTCTGCATACCAAATACCATCGCGGTTATAAACATCTGTGATATTGCCACCGCTGTAAAAGTCTTGCATACCTACGCCATTTTTAGCGCTGATGTTAAAGCCGTTTGATTCTGGATGCGCTAACGTCAATGGCTGACCAAGCATCGAAGGCATCCCTTTGGCATTTTCTTCTGCGGAATAAAGAATACCATTCATCACTGCATTATCCGCAGTAATTGGAATTCCTTTAATTTTGAAATGAGTGTCAGTTTCGCTTAATTGCGTTTTTCTGACATTCGTATATAAACGAATTTTGTTCATAAAAAAGCCTCACTAATTAGTAAGGCTATTATATGTTATTTTTTGGGCTGTGTTAAATTAGTCTACTGAGGTTTTTGTTCAGTGAATCAATCCAACCTTTTATACTTACTTTTGTAGCATTGCAAACGAAAGCGCATGATAAGCCTTCAAAGTAGACAATTACGTGATCATCAAAAATATCATAATCGGCAGGAATGCTTTTATCATGCAAATACTCCATAGCATAATCAGCTATTTGTTGAAGTGTCATTTGTTGCTTATCTTTGTAATAATCAGTCATCTTCACTCTCCTTTCTACAATCGCTGCATACATATTTGTCAAAATCAGGTAGCCAGATTAAACTACCCAGGCATTCGCTTTCACCGCACTCAACTTCTGTTATTTCAAATTCAGTGCCAGCGCATTCAAGCTGAGCTACTAGGGGTAATGATTCTAGCAATTCATCTTCTGCTTCTAACCTTGTTAGTTCGCGCATAGTGTCACCCAAAAATAGCGATAATTAATGGCCCAATAACAAACCAACCCCAAATAGCACCACCAATAGCGCAAACAGAGTGAAACAATAAAAGCTCTTTCCAGTTTAACTTATCCATAACGCTCTCCTGTTTAATTTTCCCTAACTATAAATAAAAATCTTTACATTGTAAAGATTTTAGTTGTAGCTGTGTAGGTTTTGTTGGATAGCTAACCAATCCATGATGCTAGACCGGCCGAATGATTGTGTATTAACATATCATCAATAGCATCCATCAACGTATCGTACTGGTCATCGAAGCCTTTTTCTTTGTCGGTCAGTACGCCTACTGTTATCCCCGCTAACTCAGCCAAAAACGGCTGAACCCATTCTGTACTATGTGCAACTTCGCCAGACTCATAAGTAGTATTAAATATTTTATTTCCATCTTCGTCATGTAGCGCAGGAATAAATACCTTACCCATCTTCATTTGTGGCTGACAGTTGTTATGCCTAATTAATTTATTTTGATCCTGACCACGCTGCACCGAATGCACAGGTATGCTGTTCCGCTTTTGCAGCGTAGTTATTAATCCTTGCCCTGCTTGCTTATCTTCGATAGACATATAACGAACAGTTAAGCGTTGGCTGTATGGCGTATCAGTCCAGCGCTTCCATAATGACTCCGCTGTTTCTAGTAAGTCAGTTGGGTCCCATTTACCGCGACAACTATCAAGCACATACATATTACCATCAACACCCATGCCGCATAGAGTAAACACAGTGTAATCATTGTGGTCTTTCACTTTACCTGAGTTTGTATCAACATAAATCGATGCGTACTCAAGAAAGGGAAGCTGCGTATAAGTCTGAAACCAATCGGTTTCAATAAGTCCGCCAGATAGCATTTTAGGCGCTTGCATGTATTGACTTAAAAACGTGTACTCATCACGTTCCCATAAATCAATTAACTGGTCTATATGCTCCATCTCTGGCCAGTATGACCAGTATTCAACGCCGTTAATAACTCGACTGTCTGAATCTTTTATCGAGTTCCAGCAATCATTTCGCGTGTCTTCGTCTAACGTGTCAAGAAAGTCTTTTGTGATTAGGGCGGGGATTTGAACCAATTCAAATTTAACACCCATACCACCAGACATACAAAAGCCAATTGTATCTTCAACATGTAATCGTTGTTGTATTACAAAAAACGGTGTCGGATGATCCTTTGATTTATCACCACGCCGAGAGCGCACAGTGTTAACAAGTTTACGCTGAGATGCATCACGCTTAACTTGGCTAAACATATCCTCCGGCTTGTCAGGATCGTCAAGATTTACCGAGCCACTAAAACCTTCACCCGGATAACCGCCACGACCACCTGTAATTTGACCACCCATCGCACGCGAAACAGTCTCACCTTTAACCTTTCCTTTTGCGTCTACAATTTGCCATTCCTCGGCTTGGTTAACGCCAAACTGACAAGGCCAAAGCTCTTGGTATTCCTTGCTAGCAATAATGTCGCGTGTACGTCTTGAGTTGCGCTTAACTAGCGTGTCAGCAAACGAGAGGTTTAAATTCCTAAAGCGATTAAGTACACCAATGTTTACCAGCATGTTTGTGTATGCTGGTAAGTGAATGCTCATAAATTCTGTTTTTGTACCGCCAGGTGGAAGTGCTATAGCTAAGTTTTTAGAGTTATTAGTTCCGCGTAAAACTTCATCTATCTTTTTAGCCATTAAGCGGTGATGCCAGTTAACTAATAACTTATCACCCTGGATTAACTCAAACCATATGCGCGTAAAGTTAAGAAAAGAGCGCTCAGAACGCTCCTTTAGTGCAACCCTTTCATAAAAGGTCAGATTTTCCCATTCTAACAATTCAGTATCTGACATTATATAACTCTATTTAGAGCTTCTTGCTTGGCCGATTGAAAGCTTTGTGAATCTAACTCTAATGAGTTAAAGATGTAATTTTTCATTTCGCGCCAATATTCACGCGCATTTTTATTGTTTAGATTTTCAGTTTTTTCATAGTAATCAACAAGACAATCAACCGCTTTACTGTAGCTTGAATCTACCGTAAAGCTTCCTAGATACAATTCTTTAAATGACTTATCATCCATCAATCCAAATCCTCCAAATGCCCTTTAACCAAGCTAGCCTGCGCCTTTGCATAGTC
The DNA here is from genome assembly GCF_041629635.1 of Pseudoalteromonas sp. Lineage (GTDB taxonomy): Bacteria > Pseudomonadota > Gammaproteobacteria > Enterobacterales > Alteromonadaceae > Pseudoalteromonas. The sequence goes on from NZ_JBFKMX010000202.1 coordinate 3,294, forward strand.
ATCAGGTGAATATGTTTTCATCGAACCATCAGAGCTTGTGTGGTCTGCTTTAATCTCATCTTTAAGCCCTAAATCACGAGCGATAATGTTAGCATTTAAAAGACCACCAGCAGCGCCTGCGAACTTCTGTTCATACATTACAGACTCGATCAAACTTGTGACTTCCGAATACTCAGGCTTTTTCTTGTAGTCGTGCCAAGTGGAAACTCCTATATTTAAGAACACACAAAGCCCATGCTGAGTTGCGGGTCTAAGCTTTGGCACTTCACCATAAATCACATCCCCTTGCGATGAAAAAGCCTTTATCTCTCTAATCTGATTCTCTTTCAACCACTCAAAGTACTCAAAAGCGCGCTCTTTCATATCTTCCGGTGATTTAAATGCAGGTGGCTTACCTACGTTATTTTTAGCTACCTCCCACAACTCCATAAACCCTACCTCTCCAATAAAAAACTTGCACCAATTATAACATTAAACTTTAGACAATAAAAAAGCCCGTTATGGGCTTATAGTTTTAAGTTTGCTCGAATCCAAAATTCAGGGTTAACTGTAACTTTGTTGAATTTGATTCTTATTAATTTATACAAATCCATATCACTCTCCCTCTGAAATGCTTCTTGCGTATGGCAGATTTAAAGCACTAATAACAGCAAGTGCAACTAATGACTTTTTAAGGTACACATCACTCTCCCTCTGGTGGTGTTAAAGCAGCCTCATAACCAGCTTGGTAAGCGTAGCGCATATCTTCACGACTATGCTGCATTGCAGGCCAAGTAAAGCTACTGCCACCTAAGTCGCAGTAATCACCATACCACGAAAGGAATATCGGCCAGTTTTCGCTTAAATTATTGCGCTTAACTTGCTTCTTAAGTTCTGCGTTTTCTGCTTGGAGTTTTTTGATTTCAGTTTCAAGCCCTAGTAGTTTATCGTAAACAAAATCGGGATGCGCAATAAAGTCACTATCAACAGTGTTGTCATCAATCCACCTATCAAGCTTTGCGCTTAGCTCTAAATCACTCATCACCCTTATCCTCCATCAATTCCTGATAATGCTTATAACCATCAACATGATTATTGCGACTGCGACAACTGTTAGCTACAAATACGCGCTCATCTTTCTGGTCTAACTGTTGGCGCAATAGCATGTTGGCTTGTCTTAGTTCCGCATTTTCAACCAGCAACTGATTAAATCGCTTTTCCATTTTTTCAGTTTTATCGACTAAGTAGTCGATGTATTCTTGAGTTATTTTGTTAGTCATTTCTTCTCTCCAAACAGCCAATTAATAAACGCCG
>NZ_JBFKMX010000203.1:0-4573 GCF_041629635.1 Pseudoalteromonas sp.
AGCACCGCCAAACGGTTTGCTTCACGTAAACATACTAATTCGTAATCGGTTTTATATGCACGGTGATAGTGTAGGTAATTTAAAACACCTTCTGGGTTAATCGCAGAAAAACCAAGCGCTTTCGCAACTTCAATATATTCACCAATATAAGCAAATTTTTCTTTATCATAAGGCAAAAGTTGCTCAACTTGCTCTGGTGATTTTAATAATGAAATATCAAAATACTCAGCCCAAAAATCACTAGGCTCATCTGGCACTTTATGCCAAAAATCCACAGGGCGATAAAAAATAAGTTTTGGCTTATCAACACCATTAACTACTAACCAACAGTGTGGATTATCGATGACAGGTAACCAAGCTTTAAACTGTGGATTCACTTTAAACGGGTAATCCATATCATCTAAAAATTGGCGTTTCGCTTGACCTGAGTGAATGATCAGACCATCAAGTCCTTCACGCGCTAGTACATCTTTAGTACGTGACTGTAAGGTTGCAATATGCGCTGCATAAGTTGTTGAAAGTTTATCCATTATTAATCCAGTTCAGTGTGTTCTTTATCAAGTGTATCATCTCAGCTTGCCGATCATAATAGGCATCTGTAAATCAAAGTAGTTTGCAAGTTTACTGCCAACCTACTTCTGAATTTTCATTGAAATGAGCTTATCAAATAAGTTTTCTTTATTGCCTAAACGCGTTGTATACACTTGGCGATAAGCGTACACATTTTTAACGTACTCGCGTGTTTCACGATACGGTATTGCTTCAACCCAGAGGTCAAAATCGATCGCATCTTTAGGTAACCAGTTTTTTACTTTGTGATATCCTGCATTATATGAAGCCGTTGCGATCACCTCATTGCCTTTACTCTTTTTCTTTAAGTAATTGAGGTATTGCGTGCCCAAACGAATATTAATATGTGGCTTTTTCAGCTGATTGTGACTTACTTTGCCTTTGTTAACATAACGCGCTGTACTTGGTAGCAGCTGCATCAACCCAATAGCTCCCGCACTTGAATACGCATCTGAGGCAAATGAGCTTTCACGACGAGAAATAGCATAAGCCCATATTTTATCCACTTTGCTACGCGAGCTAAAACGCTCAAATTGATCGCTATACGGTGTCGGAAAACGATAGTCGAGTAGATTAAACGCTTTTAACTCACTCATTACGCGAATCACACTATCATGCCACCCCATATTGTTTGCAAGGCTTGCAGCAGCCAATTTTTCATCATTCGTTGAACCTGCTATTAGAGAATTCCATTCACGGCGAGCCGAATAAAAACGTTCAAGCTCATAAAGCGCTTTTGCCCGTTTAAATGCAGGGCTTTCACTCACCAACTTTTGACTTTTTCGATCTACAACTGCTGGCTGATATTCAAGTGACACATCTAACCCCAAACGTGATGCAGCTAAAAAACCATAGTAATCGCGTTTTTTTGCAAGTGCTTGCCATAGCGAATGAGCTTCTTGTGTTTCACCCACTTTATCATGAGCATATGCAAGCCAATAACGATAACCATTATTCAATTTTTTACCGGTTGAATAAGCAATAATGCCTTGCCAGTCTTGCTCACGCAGCATATTGCTTAATTGCCATTGCATTAATTTGCTGTCGTGCCTTTCTGGTGCAACTTTATTAAGATAAAACTTTGCTTCTTTGTGTTTACCCGATGCCAGTGACAAAGCAAAAATATAATAAAGTGACTGTTTTTGTGACACAGAGTACTCAAACATGGTTTCGAGTTTTTGCCATGCACGAATCGCTAAATCACGGTCGCGCCACACTAAGCGTTTAACGCCATAAAGAGCAATTTGACCTTCTTTTTCAGTCCGCTTTTTAAATCGGTAAAGCCCTGCGGACGCAGCAGGATCACGCCTAACTGTTTTATACAAATCAGCTAAATAGCGTTCATTTTCAGGTAGTAGCCGACTTAAAAAGCCAAGTAAACTAGTATCGCCTTTTTCCGATACTTTGGTGATCCGTTGCCATAAAAGTTCTTGGTTTAAGTGCCCTGCTTTACGCCAATTAGCAAATAAATTATCACACGCTTTTGGTTGCGACTTTGCGACATTCCAAAGTTCATCCACTTGATTAAAAATCGCTTCTTTTGGCGCACCCAGTTTTAATTGATACGTTAAATAGGTGCAGCGATATTCAGCGTTACTAGTAGGACGATACGCATCAATATACAGTGCCTTTTTATTGCGCTTTATAAGGTTATCTAACCATGCAGAACGTACTTGCCATTCTAATGGCGTACCTTGATAGGTATCTAAAAATTTAATGATTTCTTTTTGATTTGCGAGCTTTGGAAAATTTTCCAAAAATGTAGCTTCTGCGTAGGGCGCAAGAGGATGTGACGACTGCTTTAACGCTTGATAAAAAGCGCGCTTGTCATTTTTTTTAGCGAGCTTTTCTAACGCTAAAAAGTCTTTGTGCGCTGCTTTATCAGCACTTGCGTTCAACGCCGAGGAAGAAAGTACCAAGCTAACAAGCGTTGTTAAAATCAATGATTTTTTCACTGTTTTGCTCTCTTTACCACAGAAATAAAATGCGCTGTGGTTATCTATTCAAATTAATTTATAAATGCGCTGCAAAATAGCTTTGCAGTACCTCCATCTTAAACAATGCAAACCAAAACTTCAGCCTTTTAAGGCTAATCCCCTTATTGATACGACCACTCGCATAAAATCAGGTTGATTTTTTTGTCTAGTTTTTAATCTTATGTAAAAACCCAACTAAAATTTTAATTGCAATTTAATCGCAAAGAAGCGACACTGCGTAAAAACCAAACTCATCGTACCAGTTGTGGTGCGAGAAATTAGGGAGCAATAATATGCTATTTCAAAGCGAATCTTTTCAGGTTGCTTTTGTTAAAGACAACATTGCTGAGTTTAAGTTCTGTGTTCCAGGCTCAGTAAATAAGCTTTCTCAGCAAACTCTTAGCGACTGTGGCGCTGCATTAAAAGAGCTAGCTGCTAACAAAGACATTAAAGGTATGATTTTCACCAGTGATAAAGATCATTTTATTGTTGGTGCTGACATTTTTGAATTTTTACCTACCTTTAAAAAATCTGAAGAAGAACTAACTCAGTGGATTAAAAATGCTACTGACGTTTTCGACCTACTCGAAGATTTACCTTTCCCAACGATTTCTGCAATCAATGGCATGGCCCTTGGTGGTGGTTGTGAATGGGTACTTGCTACTGACTTCCGTGTGGCAAGTGAAGAATTAAAAATGGGCTTACCTGAAGTTAAACTAGGCATTATGCCAGGCTTTGGTGGTACTGTTCGTCTACCACGTATTATCGGTGCTGATAATGCCATGACGTGGATTACAACAGGTAAAGAACACCGTGCTAAGCAAGCGCTTGCTGTCGGTGCAGTTGATGCCGTTGTAGCAAAAGACAAGCTTGTTGATGCAGCTATCAAAATGGTTGAACTAGCTGCAAACGGTAAACTAGATTGGCAAACAAAACGCCAAGCGAAGTTAGACCCTCTTGCTATGAACCAAATGGAACAAGGCATGAGCTTTGCGACAGCGCAAGGTATGGTATTTGGTAAAACAAAAGGTCATTACCCTTCTCCACTAATGGCTGTTGCAACAATTAAAGCTGCTGCAAACCACGGCCGTGCAGAAGCAATGGCAATTGAAAATGTAAATTTTGCAAAGCTGGCTAAAACTGATGAAGCAGCGGCGCAAGTAGGTATTTTCTTAGCTGACCAATTTATTAAGTCTAAAGCACGCAAACTTGCTAAAAACAGCTCGACTGAAATTAAGCAAGCTGCGGTATTGGGTGCAGGTATTATGGGCGGTGGTATTGCATACCAATCTGCTTATAAAGGCACGCCAATCATCATGAAAGACATAAACCAAGCTGCACTTGATCTTGGTATGCAAGAAGCTTCAAAACTGCTTGGCAATAAAGTTCAACGCGGTCATATGAAGCTTGAGCAAATGGTTGCAACTTTAGGCGCAATCAAACCAACGCTAAGCGATGACGATGTTAAAAAAGCAGACATTATTGTTGAAGCTGTTGTTGAAAATCCAAAGATTAAACAAGCTGTTCTTTCTCAACTAGAAAAAGACATGCCTGAAGGCACAGTATTAACATCAAATACTTCAACAATTCGTATTGATGAATTAGCAAGTGCTCTTGAAAAACCAGAAAACTTCTGTGGTATGCACTTCTTCAACCCTGTGCACCGTATGCCACTGGTTGAAATTATTCGCGGTGAAAAAACATCTGACGAAACCATTAATGCCGTTGTTGATTACGCATTAAAATTAGGTAAGTCACCAATTGTTGTAAACGACTGCCCTGGATTCTTTGTTAACCGTGTACTTTTCCCTTACTTTGCAGGTTTTAACCAATTAGTGGTTGAAGGTGCTGATTTTGCGAAAGCAGATAAAGTAATGGAAAACGTATTTGGCTGGCCAATGGGCCCTGCTTACCTGCTTGATGTTGTTGGTCTTGATACAGCAAATCACTGTACAGGTGTAATGGCAGACGGTTTCCCTGAGCGTATGGCTGAACAAGAAAAAGACCCTGTTGCATTACTTGTTAAA
>NZ_JBFKMX010000204.1:0-4570 GCF_041629635.1 Pseudoalteromonas sp.
TGTATTGATTACAAGCGGTAAGTCCCCGCGTTTAACCGACTTTATATTGATATGATCACGCTGTACACCAACGTTATAGGATGATTTAAGCCAAATAATTAAGGTCAGTAGCGCGAAGGCAAAAATAGCGAATAACTTTGTATTTTTTAGTTTATCCAACAAAGTTTTTTCGGAATGCGTCATAACATCCATGTGCTGTCCTTGTTAATGTATTTCTTAAATCAATAACAAAAACCATGCCAATTGTTAATTCTTTGTTTTTAAATGATTTAAATTTTATATGACAGTGGTTAGCTGTCTATTTGTGCGCGATAATGGAATGTTTGTTCGAAAATGAAATAGAAAATGCAGCTATCGATAACTCAATGCAGAGAAAACTGATTCTGCCCAGAGCACATAGAGCTATGGCTATTTATTCCACTATCAGCATTGGTACTTCACTTATTTAGAACAATTAAACTAGGTTCACACCACTTTCTATCGAAACAAATATCTTATAGCTAAAATATCTAAACAGCTCCCATTAAGTTGTATATCTATTGTGCTGATGATTGAGCGAGGGCTTATTTGGTTTTAAAAAGATGAGAAGAGATTGGTAAAGTTAAAACGAGGCAATTAAAAATATAAGAGTTTAACGCCTCGTTAGTGTGGCTTACTTTAATCGCAACTGAATAAACTCAGCGAGTTTATCAACTGCGTGCGACTCTTCGCTTTGTTTTATTAAGCTAATGCCCACTTCGCCAAGTTCAGGCAGTTGGCTGGTGGATTTGGCCCAGTTTAAGTCGTTTGGTACCGTGTGTTTGGCAAGTACCGTAATGCCTAGGTTTTCTTTAAGGGCAGCGCTAATGCCAGCAAGGTCGGCATTGGTATAGACAATACGCCATTTTAATCCGGCTTTTTCCAGTGCTTCAATTGCGCGGCGGCGATAAATACAGCCTTCTTCTGCGGCAATCAGGTTAACCACTTCGGTATTAATGTTATTTACATCACCTACCCACACTAGTTCATCATCCATAAAAATAGGGTATTTAGACTGCTCAGGGCCTTCCAGTAGTGCCAATATTAAATCGTATTGTTCGCGGTTATCGCTGTGGCGTAGTTTTTTGCTGAGCTCTGACTTCACCTCTAAGGCAACATCAGGGTAGAGGCTTACAAAATCGCCAATAATGGCAGGCAATACGGTTGCTGCAAATTCGCTTGGAATACCCAAACGCACTTTACCTGCTAATACCTCAGAGCTAAAGGTTTGCAAAATAGTGTCGTTTACTTGAAGCAACTGCTTTGCCAGTGGCATTAAAATTTCCCCATGCTGGTTAAGCACTTGGCGCTGGCCTTGTTTTTTAAACAGCTTATTACCTAATAACTCTTCTAAACGCTTAATCTGTAAACTTACAGCAGGTTGCGATAAACCAAGCAATTCACCGGCTTTGGCAAAACCGCCAACCTCAACAACAGTAATTAAGGTGCGCAAGCTATCAGTAGGGATATTTTTCATAAAACACTCCAAACATTAGATTTTGAAATTTATTTTTGTTTGATGATTAGTATTATTTATCAATTTATAAAAAAATACAATTTGATTGTTGCAAGGTGGCCTAACATAATTTTGATTGTTAATTTTCACTGGAGATTGGGCATGACAATACAAGTGCCTCACCTATTTGGTAGCCATCAAAATGCATACACGGGCGCAAACGAACTTGCGCAAATGAACGATCGCACCATTATTGATGTAACCGGCAGCGCTGCGTTACCGTATTTACAAACACTTATTTCCAGTGATGTACGTCATTTAACTGTGCCGGGAATGGGGCTTCGTTGCACAGCAAAAGTAAATGACCATGAAATTGCGCTTGAGCTTTACTACTTTACTGAGCTGGCGTTCCGTATTTTTGTTGATAACGACATTGCACCTGCTTTGGTTGCTGCGTTAAGTGAAGGGGAAGAGTCGCACGATATTGATGTGATCACCCGTAACGATTTACGCATTTTAGCGCTGCGTGGTGATAATGCCTTTAAAACGGTATTAAGCGAATTTGCACTGACACCGGGCATTATTTTAACCGGCGAGCAGCAAAGATACGCGCGCCAAGCGGGTAATGTGTTTTTAACCGCAACCCATTTAGAAAGCCACAAAGGCTATGAGCTAGTCGCAAAAAGCGACGAACTCGCTAAATGGCAAAGTCGATTTAATGCACTAGGCTTTAGCGAGCAAGCAGAATTACTAATTTAAGCAAAGGCTTAACAAACTTAATGGCGGTTAGATTGACCGCTATTTTATATTTAGCGTTGTAATCAATTTAATAAATAAAAATTATTGAAATAAATTAATTACATAATGCGTAAAACTTATAACTTTTCTGGGTGCGAAAGCCATATTGTTTCGGTATAATCGCCGCCCATGTTATTCCCTCAACCGGACAATTGTCCTGTTGAAGCCACGCCGCACCTTGTGCGGGTAGATTTGAAAGTGTAGGAATATTATGACTTCAAAAACTGTATTACACGCCAAGCATCTTGAAGCGGGTGCAAAAATGGTTGATTTCCACGGCTGGGAAATGCCAATCAACTATGGTTCACAAATCGAAGAGCACCACGCTGTTCGTCAAGACGCAGGTATGTTCGACGTGTCACACATGACAATCGTTGACGTTAAAGGCGAAGATGCAAAACCTTTCTTACGTAAGCTAGTAGCTAACGATGTAGAAAAACTACAAGTTGCAGGTAAAGCGTTATACACAGGTATGCTCAACGCCGAAGGCGGTGTAATTGACGACCTAATCATTTATTTCTTCACTGAGACTGAGTACCGCCTAGTGGTTAACTCAGCAACGCGTGAAAAAGACTTAGCACACATTGGTGCGGTTGCAGCTGACTACAAAGTAGCAGTTACAGAGCGCCCAGAGTTTGCAATGATTGCGGTACAAGGCCCTAACGCAAAAGAAAAAACTGCTAAAGTACTTGATGCAGAACAACAAGCTGCAGTTGAAGGTATGAAACCATTCTTTGGCGTGCAAGCGGGTGATTTATTTATCGCAACAACTGGCTATACTGGTGAAGAAGGTTATGAAATCGTAGTTCATAACGACGGTGCAGAGGCGCTATGGCAAGCACTTTTAGACGCAGGTGTTCGCCCAGCAGGCCTTGGTGCACGTGACACGCTACGTTTAGAAGCAGGTATGAACCTTTACGGCCTAGATATGGACGAAACGGTATCACCACTTGCAGCTAACATGGCATGGACACTGGCTTGGGAACCAGCAGATCGTGACTTTATCGGTCGTGATGTGGTTGCTAAGCAGCGCGAAGAACAAAGTACTGACAAATTAGTAGGTTTAGTACTTGAAGAAAAAGGTGTACTGCGTGCTGGCCTTAAAGTTATAGTGGAAGGCGGTGAAGGTGTAATTACATCGGGTACCTTCTCACCAACACTTGGTCACAGTATTGCACTTGCGCGTGTTCCACGTTCAACTGGCGAAACTGCACAAGTTGAAATGCGTAAAAAGCTGGTAGACGTTAAAGTTGTTAAGCCGTGCTTTGTACGTAATGGTAAATCAGTAATCTAAATCGATACGGGGTATTAATACCCCTTATATCAGTTGCATCAAGCTGGCAAGCTAGATTAGTGATAGGAAAATGGATTTATAACGAGGCAAAATTTTAGTGGTGTAGTTGGGCTACATAAGAAAATTTCAACGACGTTAGGAATTCATTTAACACACTAAGATGATTGAAAGTTTGATAAAATTGATATCAAAATAATTTAAACCGAAGGATTTATAAGAATGAGCAATATCCCTGCCGATTTAAAATATGCATCTTCACACGAGTGGGTTCGCGCTGAAGGTAACGGTGTTTACTCAGTAGGTATCTCTGAGCACGCACAAGAGCTATTAGGTGATATGGTTTTCGTTGACCTACCAGACGTAGACGACGAAGTAGATGCAGGTGAAGACTGTGCAGTAGCAGAATCTGTAAAAGCAGCGTCTGATATTTACGCACCAATCTCAGGTACTATCGTTGAAATCAACGAAGAACTAGAAGATTCTCCAGAGACAGTTAACTCTGACCCTTACGGCGACGGTTGGTTATTCAAAATCAAAGCTTCTGACGAGTCAGAACTTGATAACCTACTAGACGCAGAAGGTTACGAAAATTCGATCGACGAAGACTAGTAGAGCGTATTAACCTTTCAAGTTCGTTTTTGCAGCTGCTTGATTGGTTTTTGTACAAGGCAGAGCCAGCGTCGTATAGTTATTCTATATGAGCCTGACGATAACACAGTAGAAAAGGCAATCAAGCGCTGCCTGTTAGGTTCAATTGAGCGCGCCTTTCTCTTTGTTGCTCGGCCTTTACTTAGATGACTAAGCTGTAAGCCGAGCGCCGCGATAAATGCACGCTCAAATGAACAAAATCGGAACGAGAAAGGGCAATACGCTCTTAATCGTATTACGATTGTAATGAAAAGCTCCAATTTTGGAGCTTTTCATGTTTTTACACTCAGTAAATATTTAAATCTTTTATTTAAAGATAAAAATTTTAAATATTTATTAAATTTTTGATTAGTAAA
>NZ_JBFKMX010000205.1:0-4515 GCF_041629635.1 Pseudoalteromonas sp.
AGATTTGGTAGCTGCAATTGAAGCTATTAAAAGTGAAGTAACAGGTGATATTACTGAACGCATGACATTAACACGTGCTGCAATTTTACAGTCGAAAGTGATTAAACTGCTTATTAGTGGTGAAGAAAAGCTGGCTGTTTACAAAGAAGCAAAAGCTGGTGGGGAAGTTGCTGATATGCCGCTTCGTGCTATTTTGCAGCAAACCGATGTCCCTGTTGAAGTGTATTGGACAGCATAAAGTAAAACTGTTTTGCATAATTGAAATACCCGAACCTAGGTTTGGGTATTTTTTTGCTTTAAATGCTGTGAGCCATTTTGTAATTAAAGTTTGGTGATGCATTTCAGCTAAAATAGGGGAGGCGAAACGCGATTCTTTATAAAACATCATTTATTCAACTCAAATTTACTACTACAAGGAAGTTTCTTTGTTGGTTCGTCAGAGCAAAAACTAAAAATTTGCACACTTCTTGAATCACTTTTTACTTTTTAACCACAGATCACTTTGTTTTTATAGTTTCAAAGTCTTCATTACGTTAAATCCGTATAAAAAAATAAAATAACGCTAGACAAATGACACCGGTGTCTTTATTATTCTTATTAACAAATGACAGCGCTGTCATTTGTTGTTTCCCCTAAGTTAAATGAATTAAGATTTGAGGGCTCCACTTCTATCATTCTGCCCAGTGATAGGGGCCCTCAATTAGCTAACCAGCTTTAACCAACTAAGTTGAGCAAAGCGCTTATTCAGGCAGTAAGAAATTATTGCCTGAAATTTTTTTGTTACTACTTTGTAGTCGCACTTTTCAGATCCGACCTCTCGGACAATTAACTTTTCTTGCATATTTCACTTTACAGATATTATTTACCCTGTGTTATAGTATTTATATCGCGAGCCCTTTAATTACAAGGGGTTATGTTGATTCTTTATTGCGTTTGTAAATAAATTGTTCTCTTTTGTTATATCTGAAAAGGGTTATTGTTTAAAAAATGCAAAAATAATTGTAGCGATATTGTAATTTTACGTGTAAGGTTTGTTAGTAGATGACAACGCTGTCATCCTCACTGGGCAGAAAGTGAATTAAACTAAATCAAAATGATTCAAGGGGAATCCTGTGTTAGCTAAAAATTTCAAAAAGAGCTTATTAGCAGTTAACATCGGTTTAGCAATGGGCGCTGGTTTTTCAGGCGTTGCTATTGCAGCTGATTCAGAAGTTCAAGCAAAAGAAGATGTAGAAGTAATTGAGGTACGAGGTATTCGTCGCTCTTTAGAAGCTTCTCTTAACACTAAACGTTTTTCAAATTCTGTAGTTGATGCAGTATCAGCAGAAGACGTAGGTAAATTTCCAGATAGCGATGTAGGTGAAGCCCTAGGTCGTATTTCCGGTATCGCTGTTAACCGTGCGTTTGGCCAAGGCCAACAAGTTTCAATTCGTGGTGCGTCTGCTCAATTAACACGCACACTTTTAAACGGTCATTCAGTTGCTTCAACTGGTTGGTATGACCAACAAAATATTGATCGTAGCTTTAACTACACACTTCTTCCGCCTGAAATGGTTGGTGGTATTGAAGTATATAAATCATCGCAAGCTGATATCGTAGAAGGCGGTATTGGTGGTACAGTAATCGTAAATACGCGTAAGCCCCTAGATTTAGACGCTAATACGGTATTTGGTAGCGTTAAAGCTGATTACGGTACTATTTCTGAAGAGACAGATCCTGAAGTTTCTGGTTTATACAGCTGGAAAAACGACGAAGAAACATTCGGTGCGCTAATCGGTGCGGCATATTCTGAAACAAATTACCAACGTAACGGAATTGAATCGTTAGTAGGTTGGGGTGATATCGTACCTTCAACTTTCCAACAAACGCGTGAGCGCACAGCAATCAATGCAGCTTTCCAATACCGTCCAACTGAAAACTTAGAGCTTGGTTTAAATGTCATGAGCCTAGAGCTTTCAGCTGATAACGCTAACACATCTTTATTTGTAATGTTCCCAGATGACAAAGCTGCTGCTTGTGAGTCAGTAAACACTGATGGTACATGTACTTTCTATCGTCGTCCTGGTACAGGTGCTAATCCTGGTTGGGCACAAACTTGGGCTCGTGCGGGTTCAATGACTTCAGACACAGTCGACTTCGACTTCAAATACGTAGGTGAAAACTTCGAACTTGAAGGCCGTATTGGTAATACGCAGTCTGATGGTGGTACAGATCTAACGTCTAACTATGGTTTCTGGCTAGGTACACCAGCTGATTACGCAGGTACTTACGATGCAACTGGTGATGTAATTAAGATTGATGTAGCAAACAAATCATTCACTGCAGAAGACTTCCAAGGTCAACTTTCTTCAGCTGGTTGGGCACTTAAAAAGCAACCTAACTCAGACGAAGAAACTTATGCACAGTTTGATTTAAATTTTCCTGTTGAATTTGGTGCAATCACTGCAATCAAAACTGGTTTCCGTTGGGCTGACCATGAAGTTAAGCAAGAGACTTGGACTGCAAACACGGTAGATGCAATTCCAGCATATGATGCATCGCACTACTACTCAGGTACTATCACTTCAGGCGCTGGTTATGTACTGCCTGAACCAAAACTTGGTCAAATGATTTCTGACGGATACGCTGCAATTTCTAGCTTTGATAATACATCTATCGGCTACAAGTCTGGTTACGGTACAATCCAGGAAGAAAACTTTGCATTATACGCAATGGCTGATTTTTCGGGTGAAGGTTTACGTGGTAACTTTGGCCTACGTTATGTTTCAACTGATGCATCATCTGATTACTATGCACTAGATGCGAACGGTAACTATGGTAACGATTTAAGCACTGAAAGTGCTGATTACAGTGAAGTACTACCTAGTGCAAATATCGCTTTTGATCTAACGCAAGACATGATCTTGCGTTTCTCAGCTGCACAAGTAATTTCACGTGCTAACTACACAGATATGTTTGCAGCTTCTTCACTTTCTGGTTATGACGACGGTACTGTAGGAAACGAAACGATTTCTACAGGTAATATTGGTCTTAAGCCATTTAAAGCGACACAAGCTGATTTAGGTATCGAATATTACTTTGATGGTGACGGCATGGTAAGTGCTACATACTTTATCAAAGATATTTCGTCATTCACTAAAGTTGACCAAATTCTTAACCAGAGCATCGGTATTGTTGATCCAAATTCAGGCGAAGATAATTGGACTGTTGCTACTAAAGGCACTGGTTCTGGTGGTGAAATCCAAGGTCTAGAGCTACAAGTTCAAGATGGCTTTGACAATGGCTTCGGTTACCAAGCTAACTATACTTATGTTGATTCAGAAGCGCCTGCGGAAAACTATCCAGATCGTATCGAGTTATTCTCTGATTCATCTAAGCACACAGTTAACCTTGTTGGTTACTACGAGACTGAGACTTACAACGTACGTTTAGCGTATAACTGGCGCTCAGAGTATATGGTTCGTGAAGCTCCTTACTTCTATGGAAATCGAGAGCACCAAGACTATGGCACGCTTGACCTAACCGCTAAATACTCAGTAACTGATTACCTAGATGTTACATTTGAAGCTGTTAACATCACGGAAGAGGATAGCATCCAAATTGGTACTGCAACTGGCGATGCAGAAGTTAAAGCTGAACTTCGTAATGGTTACCCAGCGTGGAGCTTCGAAGGTGAAGCTCGCTATAAAGTGGGTGTAGCTTTCCGCTTCTAAGCTAAAAGTTAATACTTATAAAAAGCCTCGCAATTGCGAGGCTTTTTTATTTAATCATAAAGTTTACGGACAATTACAGCGGTAGAAAACGCTTCAGAAGTTAAGCAAATATTTTTTAATTAATTGCTCTAAATATATTTTTCAATGCAGTTAATGAAGTTTGTGGCGTGCTAGAATGCTCACATGATAATAGCTATAACCGTTAAACCAGTACTCCGAAATAACACCCCGTTACTTAATGGCTATTTAAGCTTTAGAGCTTGAAAGTGCGGTTTGAAATGTGTTGATTGTTGCTCACAGTAATTATCAATATCAGCCACATTAGCAACTTTAACTGATTGGGGCAGTGCATGAGTTGTTTCGTTAAATCGCCCTTTTCCTGCAAGCAAACAATACCAACTTGGCGAAAAATACATTACTTCCGCATTTAGCCTTTGTAATGTACTTTCGAACTGGCTGTCTGGATCATCCCAAGACATGAGTATTTTTGATAACTTTTCTGGAGATGCAGCACCTCGATTGTCTCGCCAATAAGCGCTGTCATCTCGGGTGTTTAATCGATAATGTGCACTGATGTAGTCCCGAATAGCGTCATAAACAGTATTGATCTGTTGATTAAATTGCTCTTGGGTCGTTTCATCATTGCCACCTTGCTCAACTATTTCAATAAAATGTTCAACAGTGTATTGAATACAGCTTAATGCAGTGGCTTCTAGCGGTTCAATAAACCCTTGTGATAAACCTACGCCAAGTACATTTAAATGCCAGTGTTTGGCCACACGCCCTAAACGCATTTTTATAT
>NZ_JBFKMX010000206.1:0-4461 GCF_041629635.1 Pseudoalteromonas sp.
GATGATTTAGTGATGCAAGCTGTATTGTGTTTTCTAATTTCGAAACAGCATTACTGTCTTTTAAAAACGCGGCATTATAGGATTTTTCTTTGTTGTAGTTATCTGCAAGCACTTTGCCGCCTTTTGGCGATGCGAATGTAATAGTTGCGCCCGCGGCTTTAAATACTAAGTACGACTTACTCAGCTCATCAAATTCGTAGCCTGGTTTTACTAATTCGCCCGCAGTATCCTTTTCGCCATAGCTACTTAACACCATTAAAATATGCTTTTGCTCATCAGCCATTAGATTAAGTGAAGAAAGGCCAAGTAAACTTGCAATAACGGTGTGTTTAATTTTGATTGTCATAACATGCTCCTATTGATTGTTGAGTACAATCTAGCAAGGGGCATGTGAAGAAAATGTGAAGTGAAATTGATTTTTAACGATTAGCTATTTTTTTTAACTGAAGTCATAAACTGCTCGACTTTCAGAGTAATAAATTCATCAACCGCTTCTTCAATCGATTCAACAGTAAAATTATGTAACTCAAGCACACGGTCTGCTTGTTTTTCACTAATAAGCTTATCATTCAGTAAGAATTCCCACTCCGGTAACGATTTGTCATAACGCGGGATAACATTCAGTGCAACAAAAGAATAACTAAAATCAACTTTGTTTATCAGGCTGCAAAAGTCTTCAACATAATCGGCACCCGTCGGACCTAAACAACCAGGTTCTAAACGAAAACGAATCATTAATTTTATATTGGACATATACCACCCTTTATTTATTAACAGCAGCAAAACACTGTTCAATTCAAACTATGTGATCGTTCTTAAAATTTCGCAAGTGATTGTTTACTAAATTATTGATTAATCATTTTTAGCTGCGCTTGCACACTTCAAACTCTACCCACTTATTGTGTTACTTGAACAGCTTGATTAGATAGCATAGTGTATATTTTTTGAAGCAAAGAGAAACTCTCATGGAAGATTATGTATCTAGCATCGGATAAACGCATGCCACAAACACTTTGTAAGGACTAAAATGAATTTAAACCAAGTTACATTGCCAGTAGCTAACTTGAAAAATGCAGTTACGTTCTACCAAACGCTCGGTTTTGAACTTATCGTCGACACACCGCATTATGCACGTTTTGCTTGTCCGATGGGCGATTCAACATTTTCACTATCACTTGAAGAAAACCCAGTTAATGGCGCCACTATTTATTTTGAACATGCAGAACTCGATAACTGGGTTGGCGAATTACAAGCCAAAGGCATTACGTTTACGCAGTTACCAACTGATGAGCGATACCTATGGCGAGAAGCAGTGTTATTTGACCCTTCAGGCAACAAAATCAAGCTGTATTGGGCAGGTGAAAACCGTTTAAATCCACCGTGGCGTGTTAAAAACTGATCTTTTTTCCGTAAGTTCTCGCAAAGGATGACTATGCAATTAGCTCAACTCAATATCGCGCTTGCAAAATATGCACTTGATGCCCCTGAAATAAAAGACTTTGTTGATAACCTAGATAAGGTGAATTCACTCGCTGAAAACAGTGAAGGCTTTATTTGGCGCCTGAAAGATGACTCTGGCGATGCGACCAATATTCAAGCATTTGAAAACCCCAATATGCTCGTCAATATGTCTGTTTGGCAAAATGTCGATAGCTTAAAAAACTTTATGTTTCGCACCCATCACCGCGATTTTATGCGCCGCAAAAATGAATGGTTTGAAAAGCTAAATGAAGATAACTACGTGCTTTGGTGGGTGGAAGATGGTCATATTCCATCAGTCGAAGAAGGCATAGCGCGCCTCACGCAATTACGTAGCCAAGGCGATACACCCTACGCTTTTAGTTTCAAAACCAATTTTACCCCAGCAGATCTCAAAGAAGAATTCAGCAATTAAGTCAAAGGGATAACTAAATTGTTGTTATCCCAAATTCATTTTAACAGCGATCCAATTTTTTACTGGAACAAGCCATTCATCACTTGGTGTGTAAAATGCACCATGTGAAAGCCCTGTATTAATCTCGATTTCCTCAAATGACGTTAACGCCGTGCTTTTAGCTTTTAATTTAGCGCACGACTTTGCACCATCACTTTTCTCGTAAACAGACAACATATCTCCATACACTTGAATATCGCTGTGTTTAGATGAAATCAATCGCCCACAACCAGCAAGTAAAATGGTATTAACGCCAATTTCCTGTAAGTAATTTGAAGTAAGCCCTGTACCTCTTGAAAAACCAACAAGGGTAATATGCGTTGGTTTTACGCCATTTTTAACTAAGCTACGTATGTCTTCACTTAACTGTTTGGCATATATAAAAGGATCCGTATTCTTATTGCGATGCGTTGCAACCAAGGTATACCGTGCATCCGAAAGCGCTTGTTTGATACCCGGAAAATCATACACCCCCCAACCATGTTTGGTTTCAATTGGCATTGGATTATCCCCTTCAACAATAAACCCGTGCGAATAAAACACAAACTTACTTGCCTTATTATAATTATCTGGAATCTTATTTAAGACTTGATCTGCCATTGTGGTGGTGGATAACAGCAAGCTAAATACCCATGTACTTATTTTCATAAACCTTGATACTTTCAAATTGTCTCTCACATAAATGATTTATTAAGCAATTGAATTCTAAGGGTAAAGGGGCAAGCTGTATATCTCCGGCACACTCTTTTTTACCATTATTTTGATAGTTAATAATATGAATTAGCGCAGCAAATATGATTAATTAATGCGTAATGGCGGGTTTAATCTATTGCCACCTGCACAAAAAAGTTTAATTTTATTACCCGAAGTATCAAATAAGGTAGTTTCACGCCATAAATATCGCTGTTAAACGACATCTTGATGATAAGCAATGCCTATTTGTTTAGGCATTGCTACCCTCTCATCAAGTGCTTTATGCTCAAAGTAAATGGTAGCGCCATTAACAAAAGTGTCATCTTCAAGAAAAAGTGAAAAACTACTGTCGCCCTCAAGACATTTTAAGCGGGCATAAGGAGGCGTATCAACTATCAATAGAAAACCAATTTTTTGTTAAAAGTGTAAGGCTTCAGACATATTGCTAACTGGTAAGGTCACTTGATTTAAATTCACGGTTTATCCTTACAACAATTTTTACAATGCTTCGAATAAAGCCTTAAATTCTTGCCAAACACTCCGTTGTTCAATGGCGGTTGCTGTTAATTGATCAAGCTCTGTTCGAGCATACCAGTTACCTTGCTTAATCACCGCGTTTGAATTTTCTAAAATGCCAATATTTTCAACGGGATTACTTGTAGTGTAGATAAAGTCAGCGGTGTAACCGATAGCTATCTTTCCTAATTGTTTCCCAAGATCAAGTGCTTTTGCTGGGTTGATAGTGGCCGCTTGCAATACATCATAAGTTGTTAAGCCAGCCTCGATCATCAGCTTCATTTCTGTATGGGTGGCTATGCCATGGGGTGATAGTAAAACACCAGAATCAGAACCAACTAATAATGGAACCTCAGCTTCATGTAATTTATGGGTAATAAATTTTAAAAATGCTAAAGTTTTTACATTGTGCTTGGCCATATCATATGAAGCTATTAACCAGCGCTTTACTTGGTTTTCTCTAGCCTCTAATCCGATGATATCTGAAGTATATGCTTGGTTAATTGTTGATAGAAATGCATGCTTTTCTCTACTTAGCCTCGTTAATTGATGGTAAATATTAAGCGTTGGTGTGATGGCAACACCTGTGGTTTTTAACTCAGCAATTGCAGCCATTAGCATAGTTAAGTCAGTTTGATAATTTAATGGTCCTTGATAAATATCTTCGACATGTTCGAATGATTGCAAGTGGCTTAATTGTGATAAGCCAAGTTCTCCAGAGCCATGTGGGCCATGTTTCGCTACTGGAATATTAAGAGCTTTAGCTTGTTCGATAACACCGGCAAGCGCTTGTTGGTTTAAATTTCCGTAAGCTTTAATTACATCATATCCTTGTTGATGATATTGGTTTACTACTTGGCTTGCCTCGGCTTTTGTTGTAACACCGTGGTGTAAATAAGCGTTTTTATAGCCGGAAATAATCGGGCTACTTACCGTTGAAGTGCTACCTATTTGTGCTCCTTGATTAATTTTATCGCGCCACTTAAGTTGCGCAGGTATGCCATTCATAATGCGTACATGGGTTACACCATGACTAAGTGCAAAAACATAGGCCGCCGGCTCATACATATGCACGTGCATATCAATTAAGCCGGGTGTGATATAGCCATTTTTTCCATCAATAATCTTGGCGTGCTTAGGTGATTTCAAGCTTTCTTGCCTGGCTATGTTGGTGATTTTCCCTTGTTCAATCGTTAGTGTTTGATTCGGCACAATAGTCTTATGTTCAACGTCAACAATATTAATATTGGTGAGTACAAAACTATTAGCCTTTTTCGGTATTTTGCTTTCAGTGGCGCTACAAGCAAAGAGCAAGGGTA
>NZ_JBFKMX010000207.1:0-4364 GCF_041629635.1 Pseudoalteromonas sp.
GACAGTAATTTCGATGTTTTCAAAGGTGCCGATATCGTTAGCGCTTGGTGTGCCAGATATTTCACCATTAATAGTACTAAAGCTTGCCCAGCTTGGCAGGTTTTTAGCACTAAAGCGTAAGGTGTCGCCATCCGCATCACTCGCGGTTGGGATAAATGAATAAGCTTTATTTTCTTCAGCATTTGCAGGTGTGCCTGATATTACAGGTGGGGTATTAATGGGCTCATTCGCAACAACCGATACTGAAAATGTATGAACAGTCTCTAACTTACTATCACTGACCGTAAGTTTTATGTTGTTATGTGTGCCAATATTTTCATTTGTAGGCGTACCGCTCAGTGTTGAGCCTTCTTCATCAAAACTAAGCCAATTTGGTAAGTTTTCAATATGATAAGACAGCGGATCATTTTCTTTATCACTAATTTCAAATGAATAACTGTAAGCTGTATTAACATAAGCTTTAGTTGGGGTGCCAATAATAACCGGCGCTGTGTTATTTGCGTCAGGATTGACTACAGTTATGTCGAAAATTCCGTTATTACTGTATTCACCATCAGAGACGGTTATTTTTATATTTGAATGAAGTCCAACATGTTCAATCGTTGGTGTGCCACTGACTTCTCCGGTATTTGTATTAAAATTTAGCCATGCTGGTGCATTATTTATTGCCATAGCAAGCACATCATTTTGCGCATCAGTTATATTGGGTGTGTAAGTAAACTCTGCATTAATTACCGCACTTTGATTTATGACTCGGATCTGCGGTGGGGTATTGACTGTTAAACCTTCTTTTACAGTAATGTCAAAATTAAACTCAACCTTATTAATACCATCGTTTACTGAAATAGTGATATTTTGATATGTGCCTAAATCCTGTTTTGTGGGTGTGCCACTAAGATGCGCATTTGTAATATCAAAATCAGTCCAGCTAGGTGCATTCTCAATGGCAAAACTTAAAACATCATTCTCTTTATCAATGACTGAAGGCGTAAAACTAAAGCCTACGCCAACATATGCAGTTGGAATTTGCCCTGAAATACTTGGCGCTGTATTGGTTTCTTGTGAATCAATGACCTGTAAGCTGAATCTATAAGTTGATGTTGCTTTGCCATCAGAAACAATAAGTTCAAAGGTGATACTGCCTAAATCAGTTTTACTTGGTGTCCCTCTTAGTACGTTATCATTGAGGGTGAGCCAACTGGGTAGGTTGTTTGCACTTAAAGTTATAGGGTCGTTATCTTTATCTTCAAGTTGAGGCGCAAATTTAAAGGCTGCACCTACAAATGCATTTTCCGGTTCTCCAGATAAGGTCGGCGCTGAGTTGAAAATGATAGTAGTATTTTCTTCTGCGCTGTCACCACCGCCACAGCCTGCTAATGTGAAGGCTGTAAATACTAAAAATAGAGTATTAATGTAGTTCATTGTTATTGTTGTTAATTTCGCATTGATGTTGAGCTTAAACTCTAACATTTGGTTGTAACAAACAGAATCACTAAAAAGTCGGTAATTAAACTAATATTCAAAAAGTTAGCAAAAGGTGATTGAGGTACTATTGGAAGTAGAAAGGAGGTGTTCCCAAAAGTGCGGTATCAGGTGTCAGCCCTTGAACCCTAAGGCTCAAGGCGGAGCGCAGTTAGTTACCGTAGGCTTCTCGGTACATGCCGAGCATGCGCAATAGCAATCTGAACTGAGTTCCTAAGAAAAGTTTATCGGCTCAGGGACGTAACCTTTCTCCAACACTCGAGGGAACATCTTTATTATAAGAAATATTGCCAAGATAACTAGTTAAAATCTGTGATTGTTTGATCAAGTGCAGTAAAAGTATTCAAATTGTTTTTGTTTTAAACAGTTTAGGCTAAAACAATGGCGTGAATAGGGCGTCAGTGTTAGCATTATCACTGAACTACAGCAATTTAAATAGCGCGTTATGTCACAAGATTATCAAGCAACTCAAGTTACTCTCGAAGAGAATGAATTATTTATTATGCCTAGCGAAGTGCATGGTGTAATTACCGGTTTACTCGCATGCGGTATTGATATTGAAGACAAAGAATACCTAACAATTTTAAGCGATGTGTTTAATGATGGTATTGCATTTTCAGGCGAACTAAAAACGTTGTTAGTTGGCTTTTATAGCCAAATTCGCAGCACTTTAGATAATCGCGAACTGCAATTTGAGTTATACCTTCCAGATGAAGACGAGTCACTTCACGACAGAGCAAACGCGCTAGTTTCTTGGGTGTCGGGCTTTTTATTAGGCTTTGGCCTTAAGCAAAAAGACTATGGCAAACTGTCTAATGAAGTAAAAGAAGTAATTCACGATTTCACAGAAATTAATCAAATGGATACTACATTTGATGAAACGGAAGAAGACAAACAAGCATTTCATGAAGTAGTTGAGTATGTGCGCATTTCAGTACATTTATGCTTTGCTGAGCTTGGCAAGTCAGTGCAACAAAACGCCGCAATTAATACCACCATTCATTAAGCAGTAGGTTTTATCATGACACACTCACTTTTAATTTCTGTTGAAGAAGTAAAAACGCGTCGCGCTAAATTATTAGAAGCAATGGAAGCTAATTCGGTTGCGATAATTCCTGCAGCTGTTGAAGTAACACGTAGTCGCGATACCGAATTTGCGTTTCGACAAGACAGTGACTTTTTCTATTTAACCCAATTTCCAGAGCCTGATGCGGTATTGGTTTTAGTTAAAGGTGAATCAACTGAATCACAGTTGTTTTGCCGTGAAAAAGATAAGCTTGCCGAGATTTGGTGTGGTCGTCGCATTGGCGCAGAAAAAGCACAACAAGATTTTGGCTTTGACAACGCGTTTACTCTAGCAGAGCTTGACGACAACCTAGTAGAGTTAGTGTCAGGTAAGCAAACGCTTTACTACGCACAAGGCACTTACAAAGAGTTCGACGACAAAGTGTGGGCGCTTTTAAGCAAATTGCGCGGTGCACCAAAGCGTGGCTGGAAGGCGCCTACTGTAATTAAAGATATTCGCAACACATTACATGAAATGCGTTTATTTAAATCGGATGCTGAACTTGCGATTATGGCTAAAGCTGGCGAAATAAGTGCTGAAGGGCATATTAGAGCAATGAAATTTGCCAAAGCAGGCGCTACAGAATACCAATTAGAAGCTGAAATTCATCACCATTATGCGATGGCAGGTGCGCGTCACCCAGCATACGGCACAATTGTTGGCGGCGGCGATAATGCCAACATCTTGCATTACACCGAAAATAGCGATGTGTTAAACGATGGTGATTTAGTATTGATTGATTCTGGCTGCGAGTTAAATGGCTATGCAGCAGATATCACCCGCACGTTTCCAATTAACGGTAAGTTTAGTGAGGCCCAGCGCGAGGTGTATGAGCTGGTATTAAAAGCGCAACTTGCCGCGCTTGAGATGGTTAAACCGGGTAATACCTTAAAACAAACGGCAGATGTTGTCGTGCGTATTCTGACCGAAGGCTTAGTAGATTTAGGCATTTTAACGGGTGATGTTGAAAGCCTGATTGCGGATGAAAAATACAAAGATTACTACATGCATGGTTTAGGTCACTGGTTAGGACTTGATGTACACGATGTAGGTGAATATAAATTAGATGATAAGGACCGCCCATTTGCACCGGGTATGGTACTTACTATTGAGCCTGGTTTATATATCGCAAAGGATAGCGATGCACCTGAAAAATACCGTGGCATTGGTATTCGTATTGAAGATGATGTTGTTGTCACAGAGCAAGGTCACCGCAATTTAACAGCTGGCGTACCAAAGACTGTGAATGAAATAGAAGCGCTAATGGCAAACTAATTTCAGGTATTAAAACGATGTTCGATATTGTAATTGTAGGTGGCGGTTTAACAGGGGCATGTGCTGCCCTTGCTGTTAAGTTACGAAATTCATCGCTTAATGTGGCCGTGATTGAAGCATTTGCTGCCACGGATGAAAGTCAACCAAGCTTTGATGACCGCAGTATTGCGTTAGCCAGTGAATCGTTTAAATATTTATTTTCACTTGGTTTGCTTGATGCAAATAATGATTTTACTGCTGCGATAAAAGAAGTACTGGTTTCAGACCGTGGTCACTTCGGCAAAACCCAAATTCACAGTGATGATTACAGCGAACCTGCGCTTGGTTATGTTGTTGAAGTAAGGCCATGGGGTCAACAATTACATAAAAAAATGGTTGCAGAGGGCATAACGCTGTTTTGTCCAGATAAGGTAAGTGCTTACCAACAAAAAGCAGAGTGTATAGATTTAACGCTCGAATCTGGTGAGCAGCTGTCAGCAAAACTAATGTTGGTAGCTGATGGTGCTCAATCCAAAACATTAGCACCGCTGCATATTCATAC
>NZ_JBFKMX010000208.1:0-4347 GCF_041629635.1 Pseudoalteromonas sp.
AATCGGCTAAATTTGTGACACAGGTTGAATTATGAAAAAACTAACACCAATAGGTCTTGCTGTCTCGTTGCTATTTAGTGGCTGTGCGACACAAAATAATGAACAAGCACTCAATGCTGCGTATAACAGTATCAATGCAAAACAGCTTAGCGAACATATAAAAACAATCGCATCAAATGAATTTGAAGGGCGTGCACCGTCAACTAGAGGCGAAGAGCTCACTCTCGCTTACTTAGAAAAACACTTCAAATCACTTGGTTTTATTGGCGGTAATAACGGTAGCTTTTACCAAGATGTGCCATTAGTTTCAATTGAAGCATCACCAGATATGACGCTTAACATCGCCGGTAAAGCATATCAGTACAAAAAAGATATGGTGATGGGCACAAGCCGCATGAGCAAACTTGAGTCGATTGAAAATTCAGAGCTGGTGTTTGTTGGCTATGGTATTAACGCGCCAGAATATAACTGGAACGACTATAAAAATATTGACGTAAAAGGTAAAACCGTTGTTATTTTGGTAAATGACCCAGGCTTTGCGACGCAAGATGACACGTTATTTACAGGTAATGCAATGACCTACTATGGACGTTGGACTTACAAATATGAAGAAGCGTCACGTCAAGGTGCCGCAGGTGCGATTATTGTACATGAAACCGCACCTGCATCTTACCCTTGGTCAGTTGTTGAAAATTCATGGTCAGGCCCGCAATTTGGTTTTCAAAAAGAAAATAACAATATGGACCGCGTTGCCGTTGAAGGATGGGTGACGCTAGACGTCGCTAATGAACTATTTGCTAAAGCAGGGTTAGACTTTGCAAAAGAGAAAGAAAAAGCAGCCAAAGGTGCTTACTCTGTTGGTATGGGTGATTTAACAGCATCTGTTACAGTTAAAAGTGAAATTAAAAAATCAATTTCACGTAATTTTATTGCGACACTACCTGGTAGTAGCACCCCAAATGAGCACATTATCTACTCTGCACACTGGGATCACCTAGGTAAAGATTCAAGTAAAAAAGGCGATAATATTTATAATGGCGCACACGATAACGCCACAGGAACAGCGGGTATGATTGAAATTGCAGAAGCATTTTCAATGTTACCGACAAAACCAGCTCGCTCAATTACCTTTTTAGCGGTAACTGCTGAAGAGCAAGGTTTACTTGGTGCAAAATACTATGCTGCTAATCCAATTATTGCCGCAAATAAATCGGTTGCTAACATCAATATGGATAGCTTAAACCTATTAGGCCGTGTTACAGATATTAGTGTGGTTGGTGCAGGTAAATCTGAAATGGATGAATATTTGGCACGTGCTGCTAAATCTCAAAACCGTACTTTATCAGGCGACCCTCGCCCTGCTGCCGGTGGTTATTACCGCTCAGATCACTTCGCATTTGCACAGATGGGTATTCCAGCAATGTATTCCGGCGGTGGAACACAAGCGATTGACGAAGAAACAGCACGATACCGCAAACGTATGGGATTAATTTTACGTGGTTGTTACCATCAACCATGTGATCAATTCCGTAATGGCTGGGATTTATCAGGTGCAATCCAAGATCTTCAGTTATTTTATCAAGTAGGCTTAGATATTGCTGACAGCAAAGATTGGCCAAAGTGGTACGAAAAATCTGAGTTCCAACGAAAAAAATAATCATAGCAATTGATTAAATTAAACGGTAATGGGATTGATTCGCATTACCGTTAATACTATAGTGAAACTAATCGCATATTAGGTATCACTATGTTTCTATTTCTCTCACAATTAACTGGTTCAAAACACACTGTTAAAAGTGTTTTAGCTTATAAGCGACTTTTCCTTCCATTAATCATAGTGTGTTTGTGGCTTAATCCAACCACCCAACATATAGTGATCACTGCCCTAGCTGATGCCTTTTTACAAGTAAGCATATTTGTAGCCATTACCCTTTACGGCTATTACATTGCCGTAAAACGCTTCCCGCAATTAGAGCTCAGTTATATAACCAAGGTTGCACCAAGACTCGAAGTACCATTTGCAGCACTCTTAGGCGCACTACCAGGCTGTGGTGGAGCAATTATTGTGGTGACGCAATACACTAAAAAACAGGCAAGCTTTGGGGCATTTGTCGCTGTATTAATTTCAACTATGGGGGATGCGGCCTTTTTACTTATCGCTGCAAAACCACAAACGGCACTTTTAGTGTTATTGATAAGTGTTATTACAGGTACCTTGTTTGGTTGGCTAGTAAATAGATTTCATAAATTTGACTCTTTAGTGCCAGAGCAAACAGAAAATCAACAGCATCAATGTAAAAATGTGCCGAAGTTAATCACCACTTTTAGTAAACGGTTTTGGCAAAGTATCGTATTACCAATGACGATTGTGGCTTTGTTATTAGCATTTCAGTTTCAATTTAATGATGGCGTATCAAGCTCTATTACAAGCATTGCTGCTGTCTGTTGTTTTATAGTAGCTGTTTTGTGGTCGCTCTCGTCAATTGGTAAAACGTACCAAGATGTAACAGCAGAAGATGAAGTCGACGATCATAATTTAGAAGTTAAAGTGCTGCAAGATACGCACTTTATCACCAGTTGGGTGGTTATTGGTTTCTTGGCTTATGAGTTATTCAAACTATGGTTCGGAACTGATATCTCTCTTTTATTTAATCAGTACACTTACTTAATGCCTTTAATGGCCTGTTTAGTAGGGCTGTTACCGGGTTGTGGACCACAAATAATCGTCACTACGCTTTATATGCAAGGTCACATTCCATTTTCAGCGTTAATGGCAAATGCCATATCCAATGATGGTGATGCGCTCTTCCCTGCGATTGCCCTTGCTCCCAAAGCGGCTTTGATTGGTACTTTGTATACTGCAGTACCAAGTTTATTAATTGGTTATTTACTTTACTTAATATAAAAAGGGGTCTTTCGACCCCTTTTTATTAACTCATTGCCATTAACATGGCACTTGGTGTTTCTAGGTAGTGCTTCCACAAATTATTGAAACGCGCCATGGTTGCGCCATCAATAATGCGGTGATCGCCTGACCATGAAATTTGCATAATTGCACGGGCTTCAACCTCACCTTTAACATTAAAACGCGGTAAGTGTTGAAGTTTACCAAGGGCAACAATAGCAACTTCAGGCTTATTGATAATTGGCGTCGCTGTAGTCCCCCCAATTGCACCAATATTCGAAATTGAAATAGTGCCACCTTTAAGATCTTGTGGACTAACACGACCTTCGCGTGCTTGATCAGTCAAACGTGATACTTCATTGGCGATTTCAACCATATTCTTAGTTTGGCATGATTTAATATTAGGTACTAATAGGCCTAATTTTGAATCTACTGCCATACCAATGTTATGGTCATTGAAATATGTTAGCTCAGTACAATCGGCATTTACCTGTGAATTTATCACAGGGAATTCTTTCAGTGCTAACGAAAGCGCTTTGATAAAGAAAGGCATCATGGTGAGCTTAACACCCTGCTTTGCATACTGCTCTTTTAAATCTTTACGTAAGCTGATTAGATCGGTTAAATCAATTTCATCGCTTAAAGTAAAGTGTGGAATAGTAGAAACTGAATCCATCATCTGCTTTGCCATCGCTGCTTGCATACCGCGAATTGGCTCAACACGTGTACTAGCCTGACTTGCTAAAACTGGCGTAGCTTCAGGCGCAACTGATTGGCTGTTACTATCACCATTTAAGAAGCGCTGAATATCCTCTTTATACACACGGCCATTTTTACCTGAGCCAACAACCTTTGAAATATCTAAATTGTGCTCTCGAGCTAAACGGCGCACTGCTGGGCTTGCAACTGCTTTGCCTGCATTCGCTACAACTGGAATTTCTTCTGGTTGTTGCTTAACAGGAGCATTTTGCTGCGCGTTTACCACTTTCTTTTGAATATCGATAACTTGTGCACTAGCTACTTCCATTTGGAAAAGTGGTGCATGTACTTTGGCAATTTCACCTTTTTGATGATACAGCTTAGTCACACGACCGGTGTGTTTTGCCGGAATTTGAACAAGCGCCTTGTCAGTCATTACATCACAAACGGCTTGGTCTTCTTTGATTTCATCACCCTCAGCAACAAGCCAATCGACAATTTCGCACTCAACAATACCTTCACCAATGTCTGGTAAAATAAAGTCTTCAAGGGCTGTACCTGTTTGCGCTGGAGCCTCTTGAGTTAACTCTGATGGTGCTGAACTTGTTGGCTGCTGTGCTGCCGGTGCACCTTCAACATCCATTGCAAATAGTGGCGCGTGTACTTTAGCAATTTCACCTTTTTGGTAATAAAGCTTAGTAATAACGCCGTTATGTACTGCAGGGATTTGCACCAGTGCTTTA
>NZ_JBFKMX010000209.1:0-4197 GCF_041629635.1 Pseudoalteromonas sp.
ACTTGCAAATAATGCAGCACATGGAAGAAGAGCGAATTTCAAGGGAGCACTCCAAAGGTAATTTACGACTAAAGAAGTGCCAAGTGTATCACCGCTGAACACTAAAAAAAGGGTTTTACGATCAATCCGATCTATGTTTTTTGATGATTTATAAAACTGGTAAATAGGCGTTGGTAAAGCGCCTCAGTATCTGGCTTATCAGTACTATGTTCAAACAAACAGGTGTGCACATCAGCAATGGCATGCTCTAGCTGTTGATGGTGTTCATAACAAAGGTTAACAGGTGCAACTAATGTTGGCATATTTGCATTTACTAAAATGCAGGCTTGCGCTAGTACAATTTTGCCTCCGCCTTTTTTAAGCAGTACACGCTGTGCGGTGCCAACGACTTTTTTACCTTCAATATTAAGATTGTAATCGCCATCGCAATAACTGCCTGGGGTGGCGTGAGTTTTAACATCGATATTAAACTGTGAAAAAAACGAAGACAAAATAGCGCAAAAGTCTTTGTAGGCATTTGGAATAGAGTAGGGAATGTGCTCTGGCAATACGTACATGTAAGATACATTAATCACCCCTTCACATTGTGGTACTGGCGCACCGCCAGTTTTACGGGCATAAAGCTGCCAACCGGTTTTCTTTAGCTTAGTTTCAAGCGCTTCGCTTTGTTGCCATTTATTACCAGAGGGTAAAACCAACGTCGGTTTATCGCTTTGCCAAAATAACAGGGCTTGGTCTAAATTGCTGTTTTGCAGTTGGCTAATTAACTCACTTTCTTTTTCAAAAACAGCTTCAACAGAGATCTGATTGAAACGAAGTACTTTGGCTTTTACTTTTGACATCGCTAATTAAAGATTAACTTTTTGTGTAGCATACCCTAGTTTTAAATTTTTAGCAGTGCATGCAATTTGGTTATATCTTCAAACTAAAAGTATTAATAAGAATAATGTCTTAGCTTGATTTAAAAGTATTAGCTGACATATATTTGCGTTGTAATTAGGTGACTAATGTTTTTTTTAAAACAATGTTTAAACGGGAATCCAGTTTAAATCTGGAACTGCCCCCGCAACGGTAACTGTGAGCGACAACCACCACTGTCAATTTTGATGGGAAGGTGCTGTCAGTGCGATGAACAGGAGTCCGGAGACCGGCCTAGTTCACTCGAGTACTGCGGTGGGCGGTGAGCAACGAGAACACAATCGCTTTATACCAATTACATTAATCTGCGATCACCGTAATTGATCATCTAATTATTTGCACTTGGTATTGTCATTCCTTGCTATTAAAGCCAAAGGATTGTGCCTTGTATCTTGTCATTTCCTATCGTATTGGTTTTAGAATGCGGAAACACAACAATGACAGATCGTTCAAATTTATTTACCCCAATTAACGTAAGGCAGCTCTCATCGCTGATTTTTACAATACTAGCGATTTTGATGATAGCCACTCGGCCTTATCATTTTGCCTCTGCGCTCCATTTGCCAAGTGCTAGCACGGCGATTTTCTTTATCTTAGGTTTACTTGCATCTAAGCACCGCACATTTGCTGTATTTGTGGTTTTAAGTGTGTCGATTGATTTAACTAGCAGCTATTATCGCGGCGATTTTGGTGATTGCATTACACCTTCATACCCATTTTTATTTGTTGGTTATTATGTACTTTGGTGGGCGGGTCATAAGAGCTTGCAGCTAAAACTTGATGAAACGAGACTTGCTGTTGCAGTAAAAACAGTCGTGGCACTTTTTAACTTTTGGCTTGCAAGTTCCATTGCATTTTTATCCTCAAATGCAAGCTATTATTGGCTATCGGGTAAATTTAGCGATATGCCGTTAAGTACCTACGCAGAGCGTGTGACACAGTATTATGCGCCATATGTGACAAATCCGTTTGGTTATGTGGCCATTGCCTTAGTGCTTTACCTTGGGTGTTATTTCTTAAAACCCCAGCTGGGTATTTTAAAAACGTCAAATACTGGTAATCAAGATAACTAACACAGTGAAAATTAAATTTCATTACCTGGCATGCATTTAGCAATTTAACTTTGTATTCACGTTTTTTCGGTTTTAAACACGAAAAACGCCTAATAAAAGTGCAACGTTGCACTAAAAGGATGCAAAGATGACAGTGTACGAAGTGAATTTTGATGGGTTGGTTGGCCCAACCCATAACTACAGCGGCTTATCGTTTGGTAACGTCGCATCTAAAAATAATGCAAAGCAAATCGCCAATCCGAAAAAAGCTGCGCTACAAGGTCTTGAAAAAATGCTGGCGATGACAAAGCTCGGCTTAAAGCAGGGCATTTTACCGCCACAGGTTCGCCCAGATACTTACACACTAAGAAAATTAGGTTTTTCAGGTAGCGATAAAGACGTAATTACAAAAACAGCCAAACACGCGCCGCAGTTTTTAAAAGCCTGTTATTCGGCATCATCTATGTGGTCAGCAAATGCGGCAACAGTATCGAACAGTTTGGATTGTGACGATGGCAAAGTGCACTTTACGCCAGCAAACTTAAGCAACAAACTGCACCGCGCCATAGAAGCAGAGCAAACAAGCCGTACCTTTAAAGCTATTTTTAATAATACGCAGTATTTTACCCATCATGCGCCACTACCTCATCATCCATTATTGGGAGACGAAGGAGCGGCAAATCACACCCGTTTAGCAAATTCTCATAACGAAAAAGGGTTGTCGCTCTTTGTGTATGGTGAAGATGCATTATCAGATATCAAACCAAAGATTTACCCTGCCAGACAAACCTCAGCAGCCAGCGAAGCCATTGCTCGCGCACATGGTCTAAGCGAATCAAACTGCTTATTTGTGCAGCAAAACCCAAATGTTATCGATCAAGGGGTATTTCATAATGATGTAATCGCCATTGGTAACGAAAATGTGCTGCTTTACCATGAAATGGCATTTTATCAATCCGCACGTGCAGTTGATGCTATAAACACAAAATACCAAGGTGACAAACCACTGCATTTAATTGAAGTCAGCAGCGATTATGTGAGTGTTGAAGATGCAGTTTCAAGCTATATATTTAACAGCCAATTAATTACATTACCAAATGGCACTATGGCCATTGTGGCCCCCACTGAATGCCAAAATAACGATAAAGTGGCGACCTATCTTGCGACCCTTTGCGAGGCAAATAATCCTATTTCTCAGGTGATTTATTTTGATCTGCAACAAAGCATGAAAAACGGTGGTGGGCCTGCGTGTTTGCGCCTTCGCGTACCACTAAATGAATTGGAGTTAAATGCGGTTACCCCAGAATGTTTAATGGATGAAGCTAAATACTTTACACTAACAGCCTGGGTTGAAAAGCATTATCGAGACGCGATTGCAGAAGATGATTTAGCTGATCCGAATTTACTTGTAGAAAGCCAAACAGCCCTTGATGAATTAAGCCAAATCTTAAAGCTTGGTTCAATTTACCCTTTTCAAATGGACTGAACGTGAGAAGAAACAAAAAGGCGAGGTTAACCTCGCCTTTTTTATTTAAATTGTAAGAGTTTAAATCAACCAGTATTTCGCATACCGGTCGCAATACCTGCCATGGTGACCATAAGTACTTGCTCGCTTTCTGGGTGCTCAGGTTTATTGCGTAAGCGTTTTAAAGCCTCAATTTGTAACAAATGCAGAGGCACTAAGTAAGGTTGGCGCAATTTAAATGAGCTTAAGTTCCAAGGATCGCTTTCGAGCGTATGATTTTGGTTAAGTAAAGTCAGTACAGCTTGTTCATCTTGTTGTAATTGGCTGCGCAGTTCTTCACCTAAACCTTGCAATTCAGGTTCAACTAGGGCTGCGTCATAAAGTGCTGATAATTGTGGGTCGGATTTTAAATACACCATTTCAGTCAATGAAATACGGGCCTTAAAGTACGGCCAGTTTTCCAGCATTTCGTTCATTAGCACGGCATTTTCTTGATAAAACGCTTTAATTGCCTGACCAAGGCCTAACCAACTTGGCAGTACTAAACGGTTTTGGCTCCACGCAAATATCCATGGAATAGCACGCAGTGATTCAATGCCGCCATCTGAGCGGCGTTTGCTTGGGCGCGAGCCCAGTGGCAATGATGATAATTCTTGCTCAGGCGTTGCTTGGCGGAAATAGCGCACAAAATTCGCTTCTTCACGGATATAACCACGGTAAATTTCACAACTGAGCGATGCCATATTGTTCATAAGCTCTCGC
>NZ_JBFKMX010000210.1:0-4144 GCF_041629635.1 Pseudoalteromonas sp.
AGCGGGCTTTTTGCGTTTTAGACACTAAACGAGTTTAGAATTAAGCAACCAGGCTTCAGAATATTGTTGAATCCTGAATCCTGAATCCTGAATCCTGAATCCTGAATCCTGAATCCTGAATCCTGAATCCTGAATCCTGAACCCTGAACCCATGTAGGTTTTAGACTTCACCTCATTGTAGTGCTCGATACTTTATCAGCGACTACTCGTAGCCAAACTAAGTAAATATCTTTCTAATTTGATTTGGTGATTACTACAAATTTTGTAGCTCTTTTTTTTGCTGTTAGTGATTGAAAGAATGATATTTTTATTCATAATTCTTTTAATGCCTAAAAATATCATTATTACTTCATGCTAAAACTCCTTCTGCTGTTTATATTCCTTCTTACATTTGAGCTATATGCAAAAGAAATCGTTGTGTTAAGCAGTGAAGGCCCTCCTCATACTATTAAACATGAAGAACATAATGGAATTGATTTAGATGTTGTTAAGGCTGTTTTAAACCGATTGGGTTACGACGTTAAGTTTCATTTTGTGCCGTTAGGGCGTGCAGAGTCGTTAATCAAATCAGGTGACTTTAAAGTAATGGCGCCTATTTTTATGGCTCAAGATGATGACAATTTCTTTGTTTCACTACCCATTGTGCAATATGCCCCAACGGTATTCTCATTAAGAGCAAACAATTTAAATCCATCTAATTTGGCTGAAATTAAAGGTCATTCAGTCATAACCTTTCAAGGTGCGCCCGGTTATTTTGGCCCTTTTTTTGATGAGTTATCACAGCAGAAAAACTATTTTGAATCACCGAAAATGAAAGTGATCCCTGAACTTATACGTAAAGGGCGATATGATTACGCTGTGTTAGATAAATATATATTTTATTATTTTTATCGCTTAAAGAATAAAGAGCGGGATGTATCTATTTTCAATGAGCATTTGTTGATGCCTGCTGTTACTGCAAGCGCAGCTTTTTCTGATAAGGGTTTACGCGATGAATTTAATCGAGAGCTTGCTGTATTTTTACTAGAAGGTGGTTACCAACGCATTGTGGAAAAGTATCTTGGTAAACTGGAAAAATAGGCTAAGCAGTTTCCTGCTTAGCCATTGTCTTTAAAGTTTAAATTCGTTGACTGTTTTGTTTAGGTTACTTGCTAAAAGGCGAAGAGTTTGCGCTTCTTTAGCTAATTCATTCGCATGATCAGATGTATTATTAACTAATGCATTGATTGAATTTAAATTGTTATTAATATCTTCCGCAACAACTGTTTGCTCTTCCGTTGCAGTGGCAATTTGATGATTTTGATCTTGTACCTGTGTGACTGATGATGAGATATCAGTAAAGGCTTGCAGTACTTGCTCTGTTTGTTCACTTGATCGTGATACTTGCTCTTTACCTTGATCCATCATTTGAGTTGCTTGTACAGCAATTTGCTGCAAACGGGTGATCATATTACGAATATCATCTGTTGATTCTTGAGTACGGCTAGCAAGCGTTCTTACTTCGTCTGCTACCACTGCAAAGCCTCGGCCTTGTTCGCCCGCTCTAGCTGCTTCTATGGCCGCATTTAGGGCAAGTAAATTGGTTTGCTCAGCGATGCTATTGATAACCTCTACTACGCTGCCAATATTATTCGATTCTTGCTCTAGACCAGATACCACCTCTGCCGCTTTTTGTATATGTTCTGAAAGCGTTAGCATCTCTTCTTTAGCACTATTGGAAAGACTAACACCTTTGCTGGTTAACTCATTTACTGCATCGGTAGCTGCATTGGCTTGTTGCGCATTACGCGATATTTCAAGTACTGTTGCAGCCATTTCCGTTACTGCAGTACTGACATTATCTACTTCATCTTTTTCTTGTAATATTTCTTGGTGTGTCTCTTCAGATACGCGACTTAATTCTGCAGAGGCGCTATCGAGTTGAATTGATTGGTCGCGCGTATTAATGAGTAAGCTACGCAGTTTATCAATAAAGGTATTAACGTGATGTGCTAACTGACCTACTTCATCTTGACTAGTAATATGGATACGCTTCGTTAAGTCCCCATCACCTGAGGCTATGTCTTTCATGGTATCTGTCAGTAATGAAATTGGTTTAACGATCATTTGAGTAGCAAACACAATCATCGCCATAATTATTATTAAAATGATGATAACGCTTGAGGTTGTTGCCCAAGCTGCTTCTTTGACCGGAATATTGATATAGCTTTCTGGCACTAACAACCCAAGATACCAATTCAGTTTCGGTTTATTGAGCTCAAGTCGTTGGTAAATAACAAAGTATTTCTCGCCATTTAAAAATACTTCAGAATGCCCTGATTTGAACTGTTTCATTTGTTGATTAAGTTCGGTAAACCCAGCTGTATTTGGCATTTGAGATTCTAGTGCCGATAAGTCATCTTTCTCAATGCCCCTAGATTCATCTGTGATCACTGAGAGGTTATGCTTGGTGCGATTAGACAGGTGCACTACTTTTTGTTGGTCATCGAGTAAAAAGCCGTAGCCAACATTGTGAAACTGAATTTGCTCAATCATTTCAGCAATGTTGTTAAGCTTAAGATCGACACCTCCAACACCTACTAATTTACGGCTTGCATCGTAAACCGTTTGTTGAACAACCGCAGAGACATTACCAGTTGTTAAATCAATTGCCAGAGGGCCAACATATAAGCCATCATGTTTGAGCGCATCTTGCCACCAACCGCGTTTATAAGCGAAGTAGTCTGCACCGTTGTAGTGTGTTGTGCGCTCGTTTTCTTTAAAATACGCACCCGTATTCGCCGATGCAAAAAATGCTGAGAGTATATTGCTATCGTTCCCGCTTATGCGTAAAAAATCTTGGTTAATTGCATTGAAGCCTTGCACATTTTTATAGTCTGCGCCACGTTCAGTCCAATTTGCAAACCATTCGACCAGATGTGGATTGGTAACAAAGGTTTCAACCACTCTGCCGTATTGAGCAAAGAACCCCTCAATGTTGATTTTTTCGGTATTTAAATAACTTTTGGCTTCAGACTCAATAGAAGCACGAGATAAGTTTGATATGTGGTTAACAAAATAAATAGCTGAGAGTATTAGCAGTACAGTGATGGTACCGCCAATTAAGAACAGAATTTTCTTTCTCAAGGATAAGTTATTTAGCATTATTATTTTTCCTGAGCACTAAACAGTTGTTTTTTATTGTTACAAAATCTCAAAAGTATGCGAATAAATATTGTTATATAATTTGATTTTGTTTTAAGACTCTATCTAGTAATGACTCATATTTCAAATAATGGCGTTATAGTGGGTGCTGGTTGGTTAGGTGAACCATTAGCCGAGCATCTAAAAACCAGTGGTTGGCATGTTATTAAAACCAGCCGCCAGCAAAAAAATCAAAAAGGCTGGGTTCAATTTAATCTCGAGCAACATATTTGTGATATTAATCTGACAGAGGCAGTGTGGTTTTTTTGTATTCCACCAGGTAGAACAGCTGAAGCGCAAAGAGCATATCAAGAGTATTTAGAAAAGAGCTTAGCTGAAGCTAAAGCAAAGCAGGCTTCGCGCTTTATTTTTTGCTCAACCACTGGGATTTATCCTGATGAGCCGCTTCACTTTACTGAATTAGATGCTTTTGAGGCAAAAACCGAAAAGCAATCGCGTTTACTACAAAACGAGCGAATTGTTGCTGAAAGTGGATTAAATACAGTAATAGTTCGCTTAGGTGGTTTAATGGGGTCAAAACGTCACCCTGGGCGTTTTTTAAGCGGTAAAAGTTTATCTTCGAGCGCGAATGCAACTGTAAATATGCTGCATCAAAAGGATGCGGTAAATGGCTTGCAGTTTATAGCTGAAATCGCTGCACCCGAGACTATTATTAACTTAGTGACACCGCATCATCCAACAAAAGCGGTATTTTATGGTGAGGCAACAAAGCAATTAGGTATGTTGCCTGTACGCTTTGAAAAAGCAGGCAAAGAACCACGTATAATTTCGAGCGAATTGTTGCTTAAGCTTGGCTTTAAGTTTGAATATGCGGATTTATTTGATGCCCTACAAAATTGCTAACAAATGCGCTTCATTTCTTAGCGTTTAAATGTAAGGTGTCCGCCAAGGCGATATTTACTGCCTGGTGAGATTAGTCGTGTAAAACTTACAACGCCAT
>NZ_JBFKMX010000211.1:0-4136 GCF_041629635.1 Pseudoalteromonas sp.
ACCTAAGTTTAAAAGTAAGTGGCGTCCCCTAGGGGATTCGAACCCCTGTTACCGCCGTGAAAGGGCGGTGTCCTAGGCCTCTAGACGAAGGGGACAACATGGTGCTGTCACTAGGACTGGTTGTTTTTACTCTTACCATACGAGTTTATGACTCACCCCACTCTTTTAAAACCTAAGTTTAAAAGTAAGTGGCGTCCCCTAGGGGATTCGAACCCCTGTTACCGCCGTGAAAGGGCGGTGTCCTAGGCCTCTAGACGAAGGGGACAACGTGATGTTGTCACTAGGACTGGTTATTTAGACTCAAACCATAAGAGTTATTGGTGGAGCTATGCGGGATCGAACCGCAGACCTCCTCGCTGCCAGCGAGGCGCTCTCCCAGCTGAGCTATAGCCCCAAACTGCACCTTCAAGAGATAACTCGTGTATCGCTGAAGACGGGGCGCATTTTATGGAGCCAGCAAAATAAAGTCAACATTTTTTTAAGCATAGTGCATTGTTCGCACCATTTTTAATCAAGATGCACATTTGTTCATCAAGGTTGTGATTTTTCGACCTGTTTCAACATCCTAGCGTTTTATATTTATACACATAATTGAAGCTAATATAGTCGCATCAAAGTCGATTTAACGGCGATATCCTGATAAAACCAAAACTTCTCTTGTTTTTCTACACCTGCCAATATAGTACTTCTATCTACCGAAAGTGTTTCAAACTCCGCTGTGTGTGGATTAATACGAATAACAGCGTAACCTTCTGATTTTTTAATACTGGCAATTAAGCTCTCTCCGTCACTAAAAAGATCATCCACCGCATTATCAGTAACGGTCAAAAGTGTGCTTATTTGCCCTTCTTTATTTCGCTGTTTGATTATGTTGTTATTTTCCACAAAGTAAATATTGCCATTATCATCTCCGGTGACACAACTTGCTTGTTCGTTACTCAGCTGAGTAAGTTCAAACGTCTCTAATGAAAGTTCACTTGGGTACGTTTTGCCATTAATAAGCTGATGAACCAATAGCGTATTTTGTTTAGGTAAAAATTGCCTAATAAACACTGAATGCGAAAGCGTGTGCATTTGTTTTAGCGAGCTACCGTCATTAATAACTAATTGCTTGCCCAACGAGTAGATAAAGTCTCCGTTATCAGATAACCACGTAAAGCCGTTTAAATGCTGACCTTTATTAAGCTCGGCTAATACGGTCAATTCGTTGTTACGAGATTGATACAGCGCCTGCTCACCAGAAAAATCAGATGAAAAAAGTACATCTCCACTACTATTTGTTATGGGCATTAAATTAGCACCTGCCAAATCAATTTTTTTAAACATAGTGGGGTTTTCATTAACTGATTTAAGCACAAGCGCAACATTTAAATGTGCGTGTTCAATTAAAATTGCGTCACTGTGTTTATCAAGCTGCGCTTGGGTAATCGTTTTGTTAGTTGTATATGGCAACACTTCAGTTTCGCCACTTTTAACATCTAGTAGTAAAAGTTGGGTATTCTTTGCTAGTAATAATTGCAGGCCACTTGCATGCCAATCAAGTGATGTGTAATTCCCCAAGTCTTGAAAAATGATCTCTTTGCTTTTCGTTTTAATATCTAAAACTGAAACCGCTTTGCGCATTTGCCCTTCATCGGTCAATACCGCAACCTTTTCTAGATCTTGCGAGATTGAAAAACTAATCACACCTTTCGCATTTTCAAATGCTGAAAATGTGTGCAACTTAGCAG
The DNA here is from genome assembly GCF_041629635.1 of Pseudoalteromonas sp. Classification (GTDB taxonomy): domain Bacteria; phylum Pseudomonadota; class Gammaproteobacteria; order Enterobacterales; family Alteromonadaceae; genus Pseudoalteromonas. The sequence continues at coordinate 1,731 of NZ_JBFKMX010000211.1, forward strand.
GTTTTTCATCAAATACGGTTATTTGATTCAAATGAGCAATATATATGCGCTGCCCAACACTTTGAGGCGCTACATTCATTAAGTGCTCAACACTAAATAGTAGATTGGCATGCCCCAAATGATTTAGCTGAAAGACATCTGTACCTCGCAAATTGTCGCTAGTTGTAAATGCAGGTTGTCCTTTAAACCAAAACGTGTGAGTTATTATTTGGGGCGTATTAAAAATTTCACTTTCGTTCACGCCACTTTTTAACCATAACGCAGATCCTAAGTCACTCTTTTTAACAAATAGAATTTCATTAGCATTTCTATTTTGTGAAAACGAAAACACATTTTGTTGTTTGTGTGTCAGTGGTGATAATGATGTAAAGTGCATGGGCGCTATATGCTGCTTTTTATATAAGTTAGCGACAACCCCTGTAATAAAAAACACTAAAACACCTATTGCCAAAAGGAATAACTTTGCCCGTGGCTTACTGACTTTTACTGTCTCTTCTTTTAAACAGTAGCCTTTTTTAGGATAGGTAATTAAATAGTTCGCTGTTGCGGCCTGTTCATTAAGGGCTTTGCGAATAAGTGTAATGGCTCTTTGTATTAAGCTAGCGTTAAAAATTCGCCCAGGCCAAACTTGGCTGAAAATATCCTCATTGCTTATTACCTTACCTTGATTATGATAAAGCAACTCAAGTACAGCCATTACTTTAGGTTCGAGTTCACTTATTACATTTGTTGTAACCACCTCGCAGCGCGAAAAATCAAACTGAAAGGTATAGTAACTATACTGCTTAGAATCATGCATAATGCGGTTTTGCCCTGCCCTAAGTAAAACTTAAGCTATTCTAAAGGACTGAATCCTTGTGTTTTTTTGTTCAACTGACAAAGTTGTTCGACTTTAACACAGAAGGACAAGTCAATGAAAACCACGCTTTACTATTTACTATTGTTATTGAGCGTTAACACTTTTGCAGAAGTGAATAACGAATCTTTCACCTCAAAGACCCTAAATACACAGGTTACTTTTAAGGTAAGTGTTCCTGCATCTTATAGCACACGTCTGAACCAGTACTACCCGGTAATTTATGTATTGCATGGTCAGTGGGATTTTGCCCTTGTGAAATCCATCAGCGATACGTTAAAAAGTGAAATACCCGAGTTTATAATTGTGCAAGTCATTGGCAAAGGTGCGCAACTGCAACCTAATGACGCTAACATAAATGAAAAAGCACAATTATTTAGGCAACACTTCACCCATGAACTTGTCCCTCATATTAAGAACAACTTCCGCACTGCGGATTATTCAATATTAATTGGCCACTCAAATGCAGGGCGCTTTGCGATGGAACAGCTTCTAACAAAAAGCCCATTATTTAACGATTATTTTATCTTTAGCCCATCACTTGACGATGGCTATATTGTTTCACTTGCTCGGTCAGTAAAAGAGTTACAAGCGCAACTATTTTTGAGTATTGCAAATGAAGGAGAACATATGCAAAAACCATTTAATGCGTTACTTAATATATTACAAAACCATCCCACCTTATCGCTCTCCAGCGAAAAGTATGCTCAATATAGTCATCAATCAAGTAAGGTAATTGCCCTATTAAACGCATTTCAAACACGCTTTTCACACTGGCAAGCCAGTTATGAAACGAAAATTGCAGGGTTAGGGTCATTACTCACGCACTATAGTGTTTTAGAAAAAGAGTTTGGCTTTCAGGTATTCCCCGATAAGGATGACCTTATTCGCTTACTTGCCTATTTCGCAGTAAATGATAATGGCCAAGAAGTCGGTAAAATCTATGATTATGTGATAACCCATTATTCAAATTCCGCAGAATCAATAATAGAAATCGAGCAATATTTAGCAAAAGAAGGCTATCAAAGCGCAGCTAAACGAATAAAATCATCAAGATTGAAGTAATAAACACTCTTTACTGTCACCTATCAATACAAATGCAAGTGTAAAGCGTACAAAAAACAGCCATAAAACATTATTTAAACGCAAGCACTTGCTCTAAAAGCACTCAAGGCGTTTGACATTTATCCAAGTTGTTCATTTTAAGGCCACTTGACACATTTTTGTGAAAACAAGTATTGACTATAGTTGAACTAAATCTATAATAGCGCCCCACAACAACACAGCAATGTGTTGTTATTCTAAAGCGGGTCGTTAGCTCAGTTGGGAGAGCATCGCCCTTACAAGGCGAGGGTCACTGGTTCAAGTCCAGTACGACCCACCACTTTAGAATTGACTACTTGGGGTCGTTAGCTCAGTTGGGAGAGCATCGCCCTTACAAGGCGAGGGTCACTGGTTCAAGTCCAGTACGACCCACCATTTAGTCATAGTTTTGCATGGGTCGTTAGCTCAGTTGGGAGAGCATCGCCCTTACAAGGCGAGGGTCACTG
>NZ_JBFKMX010000212.1:0-4096 GCF_041629635.1 Pseudoalteromonas sp.
TTCTCTAGACAGGTTTAAAAGAGCCGTTGGATCTGGTTTAGCTGGAGCGTCATCGCGCGTAATAATGGTTTGGATAGCAATATTATTGTTATTAATTTTGATGTCGCTAGGCTCTTTGCTATTGCGTGTAACAATTGCTAGTGGAAGCTGACTTCTATTTAAATAAGCAACAAATTCTCTTGCCCCTTTAATCCAATTAGCACTGTGTGCATCTTTTAACTCTAAATCACGAATTGTTTGGTTAGCGACTATTTTTTGTTCGTCACATAGTGAGTCTACAAACGCCAGAATATCTTCATCAAGTGGACACCCAATTGCTTCACGCATGGTTTTAAAACACAGATCACAGCTAACTAATGTCCCATCTAAATCAAAAATAATGCCTTTAATATGTTTCATAGAAAAATCGATAGTTTCTTGTTTTATACATACTAACAGTAAATTCGGTTCACTCATTAAGACAATCTCAATTTTGTGAGAATAATTCTCATCAGCAATTGATTGTTACAATATAACAATATATTATTGTTATATTATCACATAACAGTTGGAGTTCTTATGAAACCTGGTATTCACCCCGATTATGAAAAAGTGGTTTTCCAAGATACCGCTGCAGATGCTTACTTTTTAGTTGGGTCAACAATCAAGACTGACCGTACCATTGATTATCAAGGTAAGACCTATCCTTATGTTGCCATTGATGTTTCAAGTGCATCACACCCTTTTTATACTGGTAAGCAACGCGTTGCTCAATCTGATGGTCGCATCGCAAAATTCAATAAACGTTTTGGTAAATTAGGAAGCAAATAATGCAGGTGCTAAGCTCATTAAAAAGCGCTAAAAAGCGTCACCCAGATTGCCAAATTGTGAAGCGCCGGGGTCGCTTATTTGTAATTTGTAAATCAAACCCGCGCTTTAAAGCCGTTCAGGGTAAAGGTAAAAAGAACAAATAAATGAAAAAAAGGCGCATTAAGCGCCTTTTGTTTTGTCAGCTTTATACTGATGACATATCAGTTAAAGGAACTGTTAACAATTGTTATGCGTGTTTTTCGCCAAGGTATAGCCAAGTTTCTAACACGGTATCTGGGTTAAGTGATACCGAATCAATGCCTTGTTCAACCAACCAAGCTGCAAAATCTTCGTGATCTGATGGTCCTTGACCACAAATGCCCACATACTTACCTTTTGCTTTAGCGGTTTGAATCGCCATTTCTAATAATTTCTTGATTGCTGGGTTACGCTCATCAAATAAATGGGCAATCAAACCAGAGTCACGGTCAAGACCAAGGGTTAACTGTGTTAAGTCGTTTGAGCCAATAGAGAAACCGTCGAAATATTCTAAGAATTCATCGGCAAGTAATGCATTAGATGGTAGTTCACACATCATAATTACTTTAAGGCCATTCTCACCACGCTTTAAGCCATGCTCTTCAAGTAATTCAATTACACGTGATGCTTCTTCAAGTGTACGAACAAATGGGATCATAATTTCAACATTGGTTAAGCCCATTTCGTTACGAACGCGCTTAATTGCTTCACACTCTAGGGCGAAACAATCGCGGAAATCTTCAGATATATAACGGGAAGCACCGCGGAAACCAATCATTGGGTTTTCTTCTTCAGGTTCGTACTGCTCACCACCCACTAAGTTCGCGTATTCATTTGATTTAAAATCAGACATACGCACAATTACACGCTCTGGTGCAAATGCAGCACCTAAAGTTGCAATACCTTCGACTAATTTGCTGATGTAGAATTCAACCGGTGTTGCATAACCCGCCATCATAAAGTCGATTTCAGATTTAACATCGTCAGATTGCGCATCATAATTAATTAGTGCTTTCGGGTGCACACCAATCATACGGTTAATAATAAATTCAAGACGTGCTAAACCAATACCTGCATGCGGTAAACGAGCAAAGTCAAATGCTCTGTCTGGGTTACCTACGTTCATCATGATTTTCATCGGTAGTTCAGGCATTTCATCTACACGAGATGTTAATACTTCATAATCAAGAAGACCTTGATAAATGAAACCCGTGTCACCTTCAGCACACGATACCGTAACTTCTGCGTTATTTTCGATTGTGTCAGTAGCATTACCACAGCCAACAACTGCCGGAATACCCAATTCACGGGCGATAATTGCAGCATGACAAGTACGGCCACCACGGTTAGTAACGATTGCCGCTGCACGTTTCATAATTGGTTCCCAATCTGGGTCAGTCATGTCAGTTACAAGCACATCGCCCTGCTGTACTTTGTCCATCTCATCAATCGAGTTAAGAACGCGCACAACCCCTTTACCGATTTTATGACCTATAGCACGGCCTTCACAAAGCACATTTGAAGTGCCATTTAATTGGAAGCGCTCCATTACATTCGCATCTTCATTAGAGCGAACCGTCTCTGGGCGTGCTTGTACTATATATAACTTGCCATCATTGCCGTCTTTAGCCCATTCAATGTCCATTGGACGACCGTAATGTTTTTCAATAATTACAGCTTGTTTTGCAAGTTCCATTACTTCTTCGTCTGTAATTGAAAACTTGTTTGAACGCGCCTCTTCAATATCAACAACTTCAACTTGCTTGCCATGTGATTCATCGCTTGAGTAAATCATCTCAACCGCTTTTGAACCAAGGGTACGACGTACAACCGCCGGACGATTTGCTGCAAGTGTTGGCTTATGAACATAAAATTCATCAGGATTAACCGCGCCTTGCACGACCATTTCGCCAAGACCATAGCTTGAAGTAATGAATACCACATCTTCAAAGCCTGATTCGGTATCAATACTAAACATTACACCTGATGAGGCTTTATCAGAACGTACCATGCGTTGAATACCAGCTGAAAGGGCTACGCCGCGGTGATCATATCCTTGGTGAACACGGTAAGAGATAGCGCGGTCATTAAATAATGATGCAAAAACATGTTTAATCGCTACCATTACCGCATCAATGCCACGTACATTTAAGAATGTTTCTTGTTGACCAGCAAAAGACGCATCTGGCATATCTTCTGCGGTTGCTGAAGAGCGGACAGCAAATGAAACATCTAGATTTGCATCACCATGAAGCTGTGAATACGCTTCACGAATGGCTGTGTCTAGATTACTTTGGAATGGTGTATCAATGATCCACTGACGAATTTCAGCACCTACGCGTGCTAATTCGTTAACATCATCTACATCGAGCTTATCAAGTACATCATGGATTTTGTTGTTTAAACCAGACTGGTCAAGAAATTCATTAAACGCTTCAGACGTCGTTGCAAAGCCACCAGGTACAGTAACACCTGCGTTTGCAAGATTAGAAATCATTTCACCAAGAGATGCGTTTTTACCACCAACTCGTGGTACATCGCTCATACCAAGTTCTTGATACCAAAGTATATATTGCACGGAAATTCTCCATAAGCAAAGGTTGTGAGAGAGTGTTATCTAATCCTCGTTTAGATAACAACAAGTTGCTAAATGTGAACGCCAATTACACCTGCGATAAATTTGAACGGGTAGCAGAAATTAACTGTTCTATTCAACATACGAGCTCAATTTTACATAGATGACTTACTGAGGTAAAGCAGGGAAACCTTACAAAATCAAGGACAAATACCCTAATTTTAAAATGTAATGTGCGTAAATTCGCAATTTATGAATTTTTATGCTGGTGACACCGGTGCCATTTGGGAAATAAGCATAAAGCAATTCATTTTAACTTTTTTGTATAAGATAGAAGTTTTTTAATATGGCTTATCAATCAAATTAGTCGTTTCTAAATTCGAAACTTGTAACAAAATATGTAATAAATTATGATTTATATGAAATGGATTTTAAGGCTAAGAAATAGCCTTGTGGTTTACCTCCCCTGTAGTTTAAATCTCATTCGCAAAAAGTTAACTAAAACAAGGAATGCAAATGAAACGCTCCCCTGGTCAAAAGCGCAAATTTGTTGTGCAAGGCATCAACTTATTCATATTTTTAATCATCACATATTTTGCTAGTCAATATTATGGCAAAACTCACAATGGCTTATTAGCTTGGACAAATAACAGTTACCCTGTTCAAGGCTCTGTAGTGAGTTTAAACAGCCAA
>NZ_JBFKMX010000213.1:0-4096 GCF_041629635.1 Pseudoalteromonas sp.
ACAATAAAAGGTTATGGCTCCACTTTAGGTTCATATCAATCACTGACACCGGGGATCCGTGGTCAATATATGGAGCGAATCTATAATACACCATCCGCTATTTTTGATTACTCGCTTGATACAACACAGTTTACTCAAGGTATATCAGCCGTAGGTGACACACTAACCAAAACTGGTCTATTTATGACATTAGGAAGCAGCGTAGCGACTCTTGGTTATGATTATATGTATGGGGATGGGCGTTTAGATACGGGGGACTGGTTTAGAGAAGGTGGGTATGTTGTTACCAATACTGTATTTGCTTTAAGTAGTTTCGATCAATTTAAGGATGTTACAGCGCTTACGCGTCTAAACCCTATAGGGATGATGTTCACAGCTATAGATATTGGATTGCAGATATCTCCTGAATATACAGTTCAATTTGGTCCTTACGCAGGTAATCAAGTAAATGGTTGGACTAAAGTGATGCATGCAAATGCAGACATTATTGACGCCAATAAACAGGTCAATTCTAAATTTGATTTGTTTAAAGGTAATAAAATCTAATAGGGAGGCGCAAGTGGCTAAAGCTTGCGTTTTTAGGAACATTAAATTGAAACTAATTAAATTTTATTATTTCTTTGTATATAAAATAGTTCTAAGAACAGCTCCACATAAGGATCCAAAGAAAGCCACGATAGGTGATATAGCGATGCCTTTGGCATCATTTTTAAGTATTCATAGTTTTATTTTATTACTTGATAAAAGACTGTGGGATTTTATTTTAAGCGCTTGGAGTACTGAATTGGTTAACCCAAGTAAATACAATTTGTTAGCACCTTCAGCAGTATTTGGGTTGCTTATCTGGTTTTTAAGCTCTAAAACTTTGAAATTTTATTTTGCTAACCCAATTAGAGCCCTTGAACTAGATAGCTATTTTATATCAAATAATGCAAAACAGAAAAATTATGAAAACCTGTGCCGGTTTTTAACTATTTTCTTTCTTTTTGCGCCATTCTTGACTCTCGCCTTTTGGACAAAGTTTGGTTTGATAGGGTTTACACCAGTATTTAGCTTTTTAGTATTGATTGAAATGTGGATCAGGTATGAGTTTAAATGGGCAAAAGCTAGATACAAATAGATGCCTTTGGCAATGCGCTGGGGTAGTTAACTGGAGCGACTGAGTTGAGCTTTAGCCTTTGGCCGACTTTATATAAGTCTCCTCATTGGACGTTGAATCCAACTGAAGCCACATTCCTAACAATATCATTAGTTTAATGCACTGTAATAGGCTGATCGTTGACTACTAATGATTGTCCATTTTCTTGAGCGCGAATAAAACTAGAAATCAAAACGTTATTTGATAGTGAGTTAATATCTTCTACTTCTTCAACCGTGCAAAACATTATTGATTCCCAACCAAGCCCCTTAATAAAGCTTTTGAGTTGTTTGAGGTTTTCTTGATAATTTTTATCGGTTGTTAATAGCCCGATAGAGTGTTTATTACCTAGTTTATACTTATCGTTGTTTGATGTTGCGCATTTTGCGTAACCGCTCAATACATACACTATATTTGCTTGCTTGTTCATGGTGATAACTTTATAAATCGGTTTGATACATTTTGCCTTTACGCATATATGCATTTTTCAAACCAAACTAAACACTATTTTAAAATTAAGTCTGTATGCCTTTAATTACAGTGGAAATGTATTTTCTTAAAATAAATTAAGCAGGCAATATGGCAAGTAAGAGTCAATTTTTTGTTGTGATCTATAAAGAAAATAGGAAGTAAGCGGGTTTACATTCGCAGATTTGATTTTTGCTAATAATTAGCTAATTACGGAGGTTTTAGCGAAAGCTGATTATATAAATAAAAAAGGCCACACTATGTGACCTTTAAAGTACTGGATTATTTTACACTTAAGCGTCTGTTTTATGCCCTTTTACACCGTAGAATACGATAAACACGTAACATACAGCAGGAATAATAAATGAGAGTGTAAGGCCGATAGTATCAGCTGCAATGCCTTGGAAAACAGGAATAATGGCACCGCCCACAATAGCCAAACATAAAATGCCCGACCCTTGTGAGGTGTGCTCTTTTAAGTTGTTAATCGCAAGGCTAAAAATAGTTGGGAACATAATTGAGTTACATAAACCCACAGCGAGCATTGTCCACATTGCGATAGGGCCAGAACTTAACATTGATACCACAATCAGTACGATAGCAAGGGCAGCATTAAAAGCCAGTACCTTACCACCAGATACCTTTTGCATCACGGCAGCACCAATAAAGCGACCCACCATCGCACCGCCCCAATAATAAGCGATGTATTTAGCGGCAGTTGCCTCTGTCATTTGTGTTGTACTGGCACTTGAAATGTAATTGATTAAGGTACTGCCAATAGCCACTTCAGCACCCACATAAACAAAAATACCAATGGCACCGAGCACTAAATGCTTGTGTTGCCATGCCGAGCCTTGGCTAACTGGTTGCGTTTCTTGATTGGTAATTTTAGGTAACTTTAATACTAAAAAGATAAGTGCGAGTACTAATAACGACGCCGCTAAAATTAAATAAGGTAACTGTACAGCGGTACCATCATGACTTTGACTAGCGCTATCAGCCGAGAAGAAAAGTGCCGCACCAAATAGTGGCGCAACAGTGGTCCCTAAAGAGTTAAACGCCTGAGTTAAGGTTAAGCGAGAAGGCGCTGTTTTAGGGTCACCTAAAGCACTGACATACGGGTTTGCTGATACTTGTAAAATAGTAATACCACTGGCTAATACAAATAACGCCATTAAGAAAAGCGCATACATGCCAGAGGTTGCAACAGGGTAAAATAACAAACACCCGAAACAGGCGATTGCTAAGCCGGTGACAATGCCTTTTTGATAACCAATTTTCCCGACTAACTTACCGGCGGGCAGTGAGACGATAAAGTAAGCACTAAAAAAGCAAAACTGAATCAGCATTGCTTGGGTGTAATTAAGGGTAAAGGCTTCTTTTAGATAGGGAATTAAAATGTCATTAAGACAGGTAATAAAACCCCACATAAAGAACAAGCTGGTTAAAGCAACAAGTGCAAACTGGGTGTTAGAGGTATTACTTGCCTCAATTTGCACGGTCTGATTTAGTGGATTGGGTGAGCTCAATGTCGTTTCCTTTAATATGTTGTCAATTTTTTGTAGTTATTAATATTAAAAAGCTAAAGTATACAATATGTAACTTAGTTGAAAGCATTACATACGATTGCATAAAATTTAAAAAGCTAACCCATTGATTGATAAGTTTTTTATTTTTACATGGTTGAGGCTTTACCATTAACAAGTAACTTATCTAAACTAGATTTCAGCTTAGGTAAGCTTGCGCACCCTTTACCAGAGAGTTTATCAACTTGGCATTGATAAGCTTTTACATACTCAACAATAAACGGGTTATTTTCGTCAAAGGCATTAGCATCTACCCCTTTTTGTCCGGTATTTTCTGGCCAGTTTCCGCCAACAGCAAAATTTAGAATTAAATGAAACGCCTGATCAAAAGGGGCTTTTGAATATAATACGTCTTGCTTTTGGCTATTGTTATTTGAGCTCAGGGTATACCAGCCTTGATGGGCAAATTTTCCGTTATTGTTTAACCTGGTTTGTTTTTGGCGGGCATATAAAATGTTGTCTACATACCACCTTATTTCGCCTTCTTCCCACTCAACACTGTAAAGATGAAAGCCATCTGCGGGGTTGCTTTTACCACCAAAATCAAATGCTTTTCCTGAATAGACATTGTTTGGCCAATCATGGCCGTAGTGAAGCGTGCCATGAACGGTGTTTTCAATCTTACCGTTTTTGAGTGGCACTTTAAGATTAACGCTTTCCATGATGTCTATTTCGCCAGACTTTGGCCAAGTACCATAAACTTGTTCAGTAGGCAGCATCCAAAAGGCTGGCCATGCCCCTTGCCCTGATGGCAGTTTGGCTTTGATTTCAAAGCGGCCATACTTAAAATCAGCTTTTCCTTTGGAGTTGATGCGGGCAGAGGTAAAAGGTTTTAATGCCTTATCGTTTGCTTTTCTCGCAACTAAATACAAAGCGCCGTTTTTTAAAAACAGGTTGTCGTTAT
>NZ_JBFKMX010000214.1:0-3962 GCF_041629635.1 Pseudoalteromonas sp.
GGACTTTTTAGAAGTCGCACCAGAAAACTGGCTTATTTTAGGTGGTGCATTAGGTAAAAAGTTCAAACAATTAACAGAACAACATAATTTTGTATGTCACGGCTTATCTTTGTCTATTGGTTCGCCAGAGCCACTTGATATCGACTTTATAAAAGATCTCAAGGTGTTCTTCAAACAACATAATATTAAAGCGTATAGTGAACATTTAAGTTACTGCTCAGGTAAAGGTCATATGTATGACTTAATGCCAATTCCATTTAGTGAAGAGTCAGCTCGCTATGTTGCAGAGCGTATCAGAACGGTACAAGACATTCTTGAAATGCCTATCGCAATGGAAAACGTATCTTATTACGCCGCGCCAGCACAGCAAATTTCAGAATTAGATTTTACAAACTTAGTGCTTGAAGAAGCGGATTGTGAGTTGTTGCTCGATGTAAATAATATTTACGTTAATTCTATAAACCACAATTACAGTGCCAGTCAGTTCTTAAAAGGGTTACCATCAAAGCGGATTGCATACGGGCACATTGCCGGACATTACAATGAAGCCGAAGACTTGATTGTTGATACCCACGGCGCAGATGTGATTGATCCAGTATGGCAGTTGCTTCGTGAAGCCTATCAAATCCATGGTGTATTCCCAACCTTGTTAGAACGTGATTTTAATATTCCTGATATGTCAGAACTGTTGGTTGAGGTGGATACTATTGCAACTATCCAAAATGAACAGAGCAAAAGGGAAAGTGCTTAATGAGTTTCCAAGCAACACAAAATGCCTTTATGCAGCATATTCGCGATCCTGACAATAACGCATTCCCCGATATTGAAGATCGCCGATTAGCAATTTATCGCGAACTTTTTTTTAACAACGTGGAAGGGTTTGTTAGCTCTGCATTTCCGGTATTGAAGTCACTTTACAGCGAAGATGATTGGCTGGTATTAGTGCGTAGATTTTTTAGCCAGCACGATTGCAAATCTCCTTATTTTTTGCAAATTTCAGAAGAGTTTCTAGCGTTTTTATCAAATGAATATCAACGCACAGATGTCGACCCTGAATACATGTTAGAGCTTGCCCATTATGAATGGGTTGAACTTGTACTCTCAATTGCAGATCAAGATCCTAATGAAAGCAAAATTACCGATATCCAAACACAACCTCTGTATTTTTCATCACTGGCATGGCGTGTAAGTTATGCTTACCCAGTGCAATTTGCATCAAGTGATAATCCCGAGTTAGCAGCAATGGATGAAGGTAATCACTTAGTGATTTACCGCGATAGCGATGATGACATTCAGTTTGTCGCAATTAACGGCATCACAGCCCATTTATTACAGCAAATTGAAAGCAACCCCGGTACTAATTTTAGTGCTTTGCTAAATGTGATGTTAGCGGCGTTACCGCAAGTTGAGACGTCAGTACTTGAAAGTGGTTTAGTAAGCACGCTGATTGATCTTGCTGAAAAAGGCGTATTGGTCACAAAATAACACTTTTGATCTAGATCAACTTCCTCTATCATATGCGGCGATTTTTCGTGCTTAAGATGTAGAGGTAATTATGGCGCAAAAAGGTGATTTTAAAGATCCGTTCAATGCAAAATACTTCATTGGTTTCCTAGCTGTGTTTGCAGGCATTGGTTGTTTAAATGCAATTCTAGGTTGGGCGACTTTACTAAGCGCTTAATTTTACTACCACGTATCTTCGTGATGTTCTGGCCGATATATCGGCCTTTATTGTTTCTGAAATACACTAATCTTACTAATCCTCCGCATTTGATATTCGTTTTTATGTCAAAATTTGTATAATGACCTGTAATTAAAATATTGGGGAAAACCATGACCTTGTCAGTTTCAGACTTAGAACTAGTAAAAAGCAGCATTGCGACTGTGCCGGATTATCCTAAACCGGGCATTATGTTTCGTGATATTACTAGCTTATTAGCTGAGCCAAAAGCATTCCAAACAGTGCAAAAAACACTTGTTGAAAAATATAAAGACAATGCATTCGATGTAATTATAGGCACTGAATCACGTGGCTTTATATTTGGCGCACCACTTGCGCTTGAATTAGGCATTCCATTTGTTCCTGTGCGTAAGCCTGGCAAATTGCCACGCGAAACAGTTTCACAATCGTATCAATTAGAATATGGTGAAGACACGCTTGAAATCCACAAAGATGCTATTAAAGCGGGCGACAAAGTGCTACTTATAGACGACTTACTTGCAACAGGCGGTACTATTGAAGCAACCGTTAAACTTGTTGAAAAGTTAGGTGGTAAAGCAACCGATGCAGCATTTGTAATTTCATTACCTGAACTTGGTGGTGAAGCGCGTTTAGCTGGTCTTGGTTTAAACATACTTAAATTAGTTGAGTTTGAAGGCGAGTAAATGAGCTATCAAGTTCTGGCAAGAAAGTGGCGTCCACAAAACTTCCATCAGTTAGTTGGGCAACAACACGTTAAACAAGCCTTGGTAAATGCGCTTGATCAAAAGCGACTACACCATGCGTATTTATTTACCGGTACCCGCGGTGTAGGTAAAACCACTATTGCCAGAATTTTTGCTAAAAGCCTTAATTGTGAATTAGGCATTACCAGCCAGCCGTGTGGCAGCTGTAATGCCTGTATCGATATTGAGCAAGGTCGCTTCATTGACCTGATTGAAATTGATGCAGCTTCACGCACCAAAGTAGAAGACACCCGTGAGATTCTCGATAACGTACAATATGCACCAACCCGTGGCCGCTATAAAGTGTACCTTATCGATGAAGTGCATATGCTCTCAAAACACAGCTTTAATGCGCTGTTAAAAACCTTAGAAGAGCCACCGGAGCACGTAAAATTTTTACTTGCGACGACCGATCCGCAAAAACTACCCGTTACGATTTTATCTCGCTGTTTGCAATTTAATTTAGCAGCACTTTCTGAACATGAAATCGAAACCCAATTAACGCATATTCTTAATCAAGAACAACTTGGTTTTGAGCCTGAAGCGCTTAAACAACTTTCGCAAAGTGCCAAGGGCAGTATGCGTGATGCACTGAGTTTAACCGACCAAGCAATTGCACAAACTAACGGTAATATCACTCACCAAGCAACGAAACACATGCTGGGCTTAATGGATATTACGTGGGCGCAAAGTTTATTGATTGCGGCCATGGCGAGCGATGGTGACAGTTTATTAGAATTAAGCGCCAAACTAGGCTTACAAAATGGCAATTACGGTGCTGTTTTAGATGACTTAATTAAATTATGTCACTTGATTTTGGTTGCTAAATTAGTGCCAACAGCCGCGCAGCTAAGCGAACAATACTCTGACTTTATAAGCCAACTGGCAGTAGAGGCAGATACACGTGAAATTCAGGTGTATTACCAGCTACTGTTAAACGGTAAAAAAGACTTAATGCTGGCACCAACAGAGCAACTTGGCTTTGAAATGGTTATGCTTAAATTATTAGCGTTTGAACCTGCTGGCATGCAAGCTCAGCAGTCAGCGCAGCAAAACCAACATGTGCAAACATCACAAGCGACTCCAAACGCACGCGTTTCACTAAAAGAACAATTAAAAAAACAAAAAGAAGCTCTGGAAAATAAGCCGATTGCGCAACCAGAGCTTCAACAAAAGCCACAACCAGAGCCACAATCTGAACCAGTTCAACCTATTTCTGCGGCACCTGCGCTAGTTGAAGCGCCAACAATTGAGCAGACACAGGCAGTACAAAGTGCGCCTGAGATAGCTCAAGTTGAATTAGAGCAGCAAGTAAATCAACAAATGGATGATGTACTTGCGCAAGCCGAGCAGTTGACAGCGCAATCGCCAGCGTCTGAAATGTTTGAGCAACAGCAACAGCAACAGCAACAGCAACAGCAACAGCAACAGCAACAGCAACAGCAACAGCAACAGCAACAGCAACAGCAACAGCAACAGCAACAGTTTGACAATGCACCAGTGCAAGAAGGTGAACC
>NZ_JBFKMX010000215.1:0-3935 GCF_041629635.1 Pseudoalteromonas sp.
AACCACTTTTGACGCGGCTAATTTAAGTGCGTTTAATTCGTCGTCAACTTCTGGTGTATTTAAGAAGCCGTCTTGTAATTGGTTTTCGTATTCTGTGCCTACAACACCGTATTTCTCGTTAAGCGCCGAGCTCCAACCCCAAGAAAGTGGACCACCGATTTGAATAAGGTTGTAATCGCTGTAATCAAGACCGTGCGTAAATGTTGCACCGGCATTACCTGCATTTAATGTATAACCTAAGTTATCAGCTACACCGCGTGAATTACCACGGCCCGTACCTGCGTAACTTTCCATACTCCAAATACGGCGCTCAACACTTGAGTGACTCGCATCAAATTCAAGTGACCATGTGTCATTTAAATCATATTCAACATTAAAACCAAATGACGTTAGTTCTGCGCTACGGTCTTCGTAGTCGTTCCGTACAACAACGCGTTGACCTTCGGTAACTGCTGATGTAACAAAACCCGTTTCAGCGTCAACAACAGCGGTATCAGGGCTGATTGAACCTTGACCCCAAGCAAATGGAATTTCGATACCACGTAGAATTTTTTCATCGACAAAATCAACATAGAGGGTGTCGAATACCATACGAAGCTTCTCGCTTGGTACATATTCAATTACCGCCATCACTGAGTCACGCTCAAGCGTTGAAGAACGTACAAATGGTTTTGCACCACCTAGTACAGAGTATGTTTGCCCATCTTCACCTGTGAATTCTGGGTAACCCCATGAGTTCCAGCGTTTTTCTTGGTTTGGTGAAGACATTGTATTAAACGCAACTGCAACACCTAATGTGTTGTCTGCAAATTGGTCGATATAAGAAAGCGTGCCACGGAAACCGCTGTCGTCTGCATCTGGGTTTAATTTATCAAAACCCGTTTGTTCGTACATCGCGTTAACTTTAACAACACGCTCATCCATTGAAAGTGGTTTGATTGTTTGTAAATCAATAACACCCGCTAGGCCCGATGCTTCTAAGTCTGCACTTGGTGTTTTATATACTTTAACCGCACTCATAATTTCAGACGGGTATAAGTCTAATTCTGCACCGCGGTTATCCGTGATTGATACTTGCTCACGACCATTGAATGTCGTACCTACATGGTCTTCACCAAAACCACGAATTGTAACGCGGCTTGCACGACCATCTAAGCGCTGCGCAGCAAGGCCTGGTAAACGTGCAATTGATTCTGCAATTGACGAGTCTGGTAGTTTACCAATGTCTTCAGCCGAAACTGATTCAACAACTTCAGGTGAAAAGCGTTTAGTGTTAATTGCTTTCACTAAACTAGCACGAAAGCCTGTAACCTCAATAACTTCAACTTCTTTTTCTTGTTCTTTGTCGTTACTTGCGTTTTCTGCTGCATATACATTTGCTGATGAAACGCCCGCAGCGATCATCGCAAGAGTAAGCATGCTTGGTTTAAAAATAGACATAAATTTCTGTTCCCGTTTGACTATTACTAGTGCAAATCATGGTGCGAAATACCATCACTATTAACATTTCGTTTAGTCACAATATTTGTAGCAGTTGCACCAAATGAGTTCGCGTTTGTTGCCGACAGTGATAGTACCGCTATAATTTTAACAACCACAACAAAATGCATACGTATTCAAATTTATGCATCTATCCGAGTGGTTACATTTTTTTTACATTTAAAATTTGTTATTAATTGATATATATCATTTTTTTAAAGTCAAACACTTTCAAATCATTATTTTAAACAAACTGACATAAATTGGTCACAAAGATTAACCAAAACTGTGCAAAATACTATATAAACGGTATTTTCATGCACCTCAAAAGTGCAATTCACTTAATATTATAAATTGGTAAGACCAATGCAACCCCTGAATTTATGGAGATAAATTTAAATTAAAAACAATTGGTAACATAGTGTGACCAATCCTTTTTATGAAAAATAACCTCCAACATTAAACTATTTTCAATGCATACGTATGTAGGCTTTTTACTCGCGACTAAAAGATGACGTAAGCTGAACGCTATTCGCTTGATTAAACACCTGCGAATAAATAATCAAATAAATTAAAACGAATAGCATCAATTAGTAACGAGAACACGATGTCGAATTTAACAGCGCAATTACATTGGTGGAAAGGTGCGGTAATTTACCAAATCTACCCACGCAGTTTCCAAGACACTAGTAATAATGGTGTGGGTGATTTAAAAGGAATTATAAAGCGACTTGATTATATTAAGGCACTCGGTGTGGATGCTGTTTGGATTTCACCGTTTTTTAAATCACCGATGAAAGACTTTGGTTATGACATTAGTGATTACCGTGACATTGATCCTCTTTTTGGGTCACTTGCAGACTTTGATGAACTAATTAAGCAAGCCCATCAACGCGATATTAAAATTGTGATTGATCAGGTATTAAGTCATACCTCAGATCAACATCCATGGTTTATTGAAAGCCGTGAAGATAAAACCAATGAAAAAGCAGATTGGTATGTTTGGGCCGATGCAAATGAAGACGGTTCGCCACCAAACAATTGGCTGTCAATTTTCGGTGGCTGTGCATGGCAATGGGAACCTCGTCGCTGCCAGTACTATTTACATAACTTTTTAACCCAGCAACCGGATTTAAACTTCCATAACGAACACGTGCGTAAAGCGGTTTTAGATAATGTTGAATTTTGGCTTGAACGGGGTGTAGATGGCTTCCGTTTAGATGCAATTAACTTCTGTTATCATGACAAAGAGCTTCGTGATAACCCAGCAAAACCAAAACACTTAAGACAAGGTCGTGGTTTTAGTGAAGATAATCCATATGCCTTCCAATACCACTATTACAATAATACGCAGCCTGAAAACTTAGCCTTTATGCAAGCGATTCGCAGCCTAATGGATAAATACCCTGGCGCGGTTACTCTTGGCGAAATATCGTCTGAAGACTCGCTTGCAACCATGAGTGAGTACACCTCAGGTGGTAATAAGTTGCATATGGGCTACAGCTTTGAACTGCTGACAAAAGACTACAGCCCAAGTTACATTCGCACTACGGTTGAAACACTAGAAACACAAATGACTGAAGGTTGGCCATGCTGGGCATTTAGCAATCATGATGTTGAACGTGTTGCCTCTCGCTGGAGTAAAGACGGTGTTGTAAACACTGAGCAAGTTAAAATGCTCCATGCGCTACTTGCGACACTGCGTGGCAGTGTTTGTATGTATCAAGGTGAAGAGCTAGGTTTGGGTGAAGCTGAAATTAGTTTTGAGCAATTACAAGACCCTTACGGTATTACCTTCTGGCCAAACTTCAAAGGCCGTGATGGCTGTCGAACCCCACTACCTTGGGAAAATGAAAGTGCGTTTGGCGGATTTTCACAGAGTGAAACATGGTTACCTGTTGTTGAAGCACATAAAGCCGTTGCGATAAATAAACAGTTGGCTGACAACAACTCTCCGCTTATTCATTGTCAGCAGTTTTTAGCTTGGCGTAAAGAGGTTGAAGTATTGCTCTATGGTGATATTACCTTTACGCAAAGCGATGAATCTATTCTTGGTTTTGAGCGTAGTTATAACGGTAAGACACTTTGTTGCTACTTTAATTTAAGTGCAGAAAGTCAAACACTAACAGTGACAGGCAATGTACTTAAAGCAAATCATTTTGATAACTCAACATTAAATAGCTTTGGTTATGTGATTGCTGAGCGCTAAGAAAAGTTACTAACGCAGGGTAAATGGATTTACCACTTTAACTAAATGTAAAAAATTACGTATTGTTCTTCCCATGTGAACGTTAGGCTAACCCTCTGGGTTAGCCTTTTTTTTAGCGTTCTGTAGAGCGAACTACTTCTATGATTTCAGTAGTCGAAATAGACGGAGTGCGAGGTAAATAAACTACTTCACATTGCGATCGGAAATTATCAAACTTGCCTTGCCAATCATCCCCCATCACCAGAAC
>NZ_JBFKMX010000216.1:0-3922 GCF_041629635.1 Pseudoalteromonas sp.
GCCGCTTTTAATTTAAGTTGCGCATTCTCATCAATTTCTGGCAATAGTAACTGGCGAGAATAACGAATTAATTCTTGGTTTGATAACGATAACATAGCTAGTTCAGCACATTCTCAAGTTCTACAATCGCCGCTTCAGGATCAGCTGCTTCTGTAATTGCGCGCACAACAGCAATACTGCCAACGCCTGTCTTTGCAACTTCTTCAGCACGGGCTAAGTCTATTCCACCAATTGCCACTACAGGGTAATCATGCATCAGTGGTACAAAGTGTTTTAACTTTTCAAGGCCTTGAATTTGCCCCGTCATATCTTTAGTGGTGGTTGGATAAATTGCACCAAAGGCTAAATAACTTGGGCGATAATTATGCGCGCGCAGCATTTCATAAAAACCATGGGTAGATACGCCCAAGCGTATACCTGCTTGCTTAATTTCAGCCAAATTAGCGACCGAGATATCTTCTTGCCCAAGGTGAATACCATAGGCGCCATGCTTTATTGCTAATTGCCAGTAGTCATTGATAAATAAGCGCGCGTCGTATTTTTTACCAAGGGTAATCGCGGTAGCTATTTTTTCTTCAAGATCAGCATCGCTGCTATCTTTAATACGCAACTGAATGGTTTTAATGCCCACTTTTAAGCAGCGCTCAATCCAATCAACTGAATCAACAACAGGGTAAATGCCTAAGTTGCGCGTTTCTATTTTTGCAAAATCACGGGCACTCACTTGCTCTGAATCCACTGCCAGATCAAGCTCCTGACCAAGCCACGAATCCGCTTCAATTACTTCTGGGTAATCATTAATATCGTGAGGGAAACCACAATGCGCCACAGGGCCAATGCCTTGACCAAACCGCTCTGCATGCCTTAAACCTTGATTAATGTAAGCTTTAGCAAGAATAAAGGCATCTTTGAGCGGATAGTCTTTAGCAAGGTTGGCTGCAACACTAGAAGCAAAAGAACACCCTGTACCATGACTATGCGGTGTGTTAATTGCTTTATTGCCTAACCAATACTCTTCACCTTGATGAGCACCATAATCTATGCAATAGCCTTTAGGATAATCCCAATGGCCGCCTTTTATCAGCACACTCTGCACACCTAACTCTTTAAACGCTTTCGCTGCATCTTGCACTGCACTTGGGCCAATTAAATACACACCGGTAAGAATTTGGGTTTCTTGGGTATTTGGCGTGATCACATCTACTTGTGGTAATAAATGGGTTTTAATTGCTGGTAAAATATCTTCTTCAGTTAAACTGTCACCACTTGAAGCTACCGCTACTGGATCGTAAACAACAACTGGTGGCTTTTGCCAAGTGGTTTTATAGCGTTTAAGCGTATTAGCAATAAACTCTACTTGCTGTACATTGGCAAGCATACCAATTTTAATCACTTTAGGTTGTACATCTTGCTCAAGGGCGTCAAGCTGGGATTCAATCACCTTGATTGCAACACCATTAATCTCTTCCACGCCCATGCTATTTTGCGCTGTAAGTGCGGTAATCACGCTACATGCATGCACACCAAAACTTTGCGCTGCTTTTATATCAGCTTGAATTCCCGCGCCGCCACCAGCGTCAGAGCCAGCAATAGTCCAAATTAAATTACCCATTAGATCCCAATTTTAAACTGATTTATGTTGTGCGATTTACTGCTGATGCCAAAAAGGCATGCCCATTGTCGGGGTTGACGGTTTCGCAACCTCTTTTTCAGGCATTGCTTTGGCCTCATAAGCGATTCTGCCAGCGTCTACCGCAAGTGAAAAAGCCTTTGCCATTGCAATTGGGTCGCCCGCTTGCGCTACCGCACTATTTAATAATACCGCATCATACCCCATTTCCATTGCCGTTGCTGCGTGTGAAGGTAAGCCAAGCCCAGCATCCACTAGCAAAGTGGTATTAGGTAAGCGCTCGCGAATGGTTTTTAAGGCATACGGATTTAACAACCCTTTACCAGTACCAATTGGCGCGCCCCACGGCATGAGTACTTCACAACCTAAATCTACTAATTTTTGGCAAATAACTAAGTCGTCGGTGCAATACGGTAACACTTCAAAACCGTCATCAATTAGTTGTTTTGTCGCCTCAAGCAAACCAATCGGATCGGGCTGTAAATTATAGTCATCGCCAATAAGCTCAAGCTTGATCCAATTTGTTTGAAACACTTCGCGGCACATTTTGGCAAGAGTTACAGCTTCTTGCACACTATGGCAACCAGCGGTATTGGGTAATACTTTGAGACCGGTATCCTTTATCAACTGCCAAAAGTCATTACCGGCTTCAAGGGTACCTTGCCTGCGCAAGGATACTGTCACCACCTCAGCACTCGATGCTTTAATTGATTGCTGCATTACTGCTGGAGATGGATACAATGCTGAGCCAATAAATAAGCGACTAGAAAATGTTTGGCCATAAATAGTTAACGGTTTATCCATTAGCCCCCCTGTATTGGCGAGAGAATTTCAATCTGATCACCTTCTGCCAAAGTGATATCTTCGCATTGTTCTCGCGGCACAAAGATATTATTTACTGCAACCGCGTAGGGTTCGTTCGCGCCAAGCTGAGATAACAAAGCAAGCAACGTCGTATTGCTTTCAACATCGCGCTTTTCGCCATTAATTATTAAATTCATTTTGCACTCTTAGTTAATCTGCTCAAGCGCCATTTCAACCACTTTGGGCGCCAGTAAATAACCATGTCTATACAAGCCATTAATCACAATGCGCTTGCCTTGTTTTTCAACCAACGGGCGGTTATCGGGCAGGCTTGGTCTTAGCCCTGCTTGCATTTCAAGTATTTCGGCTTCAGCAAAGCCACTATGCACTGTGTATGCTGCTGACAACAATTCCATTGCTGAACGCAGCGTCATTGGTTTTGTTGATTGCGATTCAATTTCTGTCGCGCCAATTACAAATTCATGATTAGGCTTTGGCACAATATAGATTGGATAGCGCGGGTGCATTAAGCGCACAGGTCGATTAAGCGACACTTCTGGCGCATATAAGCGCACCACTTCACCGCGCACACCGCGAAGGTTTTGAAGCTCAGGTTTAGCACCTAAACCACGGCAATCCAAAATCACATCAAAGTGGTTTTCGTTGATATTGCCTGAAAACGATTCAAAGAAAGTAACCTTACCTTTTACTTGTTGGTAACTTGCATGATAAAACGCACGATTATCAAGCTGCCCTTCACACGGCAAGTAAATACCTTGGTGAAAACGCCCAGCAAGTGCGGGTTCAAGCTCGGCAAGCTGCGCACCATTAAGCTTTTTAGCACTTTGCTCTGCCAGCGGCTTTAAGCGATTCGCAAACGAGTCTAAATCGCCTTTATCTTGCTGATGTGCAACCACTAAGCTGCCGTGTTGTTGAAAAAACACCGGCTCATCTAACAACTCAAGTATCGACTGCCACAAAGGCATTGCCCGCAAGCCAAGTTCGGCTAAATCAGCTTCACATAGAATCGATTCAGCTAACGGCGCGAGCATGGCTGCAGCAACAAAACCTGCACTTTGCTCACCTGTAACCTTACCCGACTCAAATACCGATACCTGATGCTGCTTATAAAGCTGTAATGCCGCTAAGCGCCCCGTTAAACCGTAGCCTAAAATCGCTATTTTTCTTCGCTGAGTAGTCGCTATCATAATACACCCAAGCAGTTAAATAGGTTTCAGAATTCAGCACGTTTACTTGCTGAATTCTGAATGCTTATTGCTGATTTACACTTTCTGATAAATCTCAGAACCAGCCGATTTAAACTCTTCTGACTTCGCTTTCATTTCTGCTTCAACATCAATCATTTTAATTTCAATTGCATTGGCATCAGAAATATCTACGCCCTGATTTTCTAGATCTTTCGCGTAATCACGCACTTCTTGGGTGATTTTCATCGAACAGAATTTAGGACCGCACATTGAACAGAAA
>NZ_JBFKMX010000217.1:0-3858 GCF_041629635.1 Pseudoalteromonas sp.
CGAAAACGTGGTTACACCCGAACAGCAGTATTATGGGAAGGTATTTTTGGTTGGATGAATCAGGGCTACCCAGTAAGGCGCGGTGATATTGAAGGGGTAAGTGACTAGCGTGTGCTTATGTTTAATTCAGCAGCGCTAACGCTTAAAAGGCACGTCGGCAGAGTTGCCGACGTGTGGTTTAATCTTAAATTAAACCGGTAGAATGCTTGCTAATGCCTGACTAAAATCAGTCACTTCAAGCTCAACAATATCGCCTTCTTCAGCCCAGTTTACGCCAATAACAATATCGTCTTCTTTAAGATCTTCTAACCAGTAGTCGAGCCAATCGTTAATTGAAATTTCACTTGGTTCAAACTCTTGCCATTCTTGCACACAATGCACCTGAGCCAATTCTTTTGTTGACCAAACAGGCATTACTTCTGCATTTTCAAAGTTTGGAGAATCTAAAACTACCCAATCTTCACTGGCTTTGTCTTGCAATGCCCATATTGACTGAGCTGTTTTACTTTGAGTTAAAAATTCCGCGAGAATTTCACGTTGATTCGTTTCACTCATATTTATCTCCACTATCTATAATGACTTTTGCGAGAGTATACCCTTTATATGACAAAATTATCGCACTGTTATGGTGTAAACATGTTTTTTCTCTCTTTTAAGCTCACCTTTGAATCACTTTGTAACAGATTTTTTATTTCCTTTAGCCAATGTATTTTTTACTCTACTTGTAAACAATTTAGGGAAGAGCTATGAAAGATCTACAAAAATTAGTTGGCAGCCTAAATAAATCAGGTGCATTAAGTGGCTTTTTAGGTGGCGTGGCAGGCGGTGGATTAACCAGCTTGCTTGGTGGTAAAAAGTCGAAAAAGATGGGGTCAAAAGCGGTTAAGTACGGTGCCCTTGCCGCCGTTGGCGGACTTGCTTGGAAAGCCTATCAACAATACAGTGAAAAAAGCAGTAGCGCACAACAAGCGGCTGATAAAAAAACCTTTGATGAGGCAATGCAACAGCGTCAAGGGGCGAATCGCTATCAATTTGAACCTGCTACTATGCAGCAGCAAACGTTTGAGCACGTGGTAGAAGATGAAACAGGGTGTGGCCAATTACTGCTTATGCGCGCGATGATTGCTGCGGCATATGCCGATGGTCATATTGATGAAAACGAAAGGCAAAAAATCTTTGTGCAAGTTGAGCAAATGACATTATCAATGAACGAAAAAGCCATGTTATTTGATGAGCTTAGAAAGCCAATGAGCTTATCTGAGCTTGTGGCTGCAGTACCCAATGCGCATACCGGTATTGAAGTGTATGCTGCCAGTGCCAGTGCCATTGATTTAAACCAACAAATTTCACAGCAATACTTACAAACGCTGGCAAATCAATTGTGTTTACCACGGGAATTAGTCAATAACATTCATCAGCAAATCGCACACAGTGAATAGTTATTAAATAAAAAAACCAGAGGTTACCTCTGGTTTTTTATTTATATTCAAAGCTTTTTATTTTTTCAGCGGCTTATAGTCATATTTTTGCCCTGCAATGGCTGCTTCATACATTAAGCCACCTTTGGCGAGCGTCATTACTGCCATGCCTTTACGATAAATCGCCTTATTTTGTTTGGTAGAATCTGCATCCGTACCAACACTTGAACTGACACCTGTAGAGCCTGCTTGCGCTTGTGCAGCTGCGGTAATGGCAACTGCCGATGCGCCTGCGCCAAATTCGAAATTGCCTGAGGTAAATTCATCAAACGCACGTTTATCTTTGAAAAAGATGATTTGGCTATAGGCTTGACCACCTGCTTGAAAACCAAGCGATAATTGGCTCATACTTGTTTTGCCAACAGCTTTGCCTTGCTTGTAGACTTTGCCTTTACCATAGGCTGCCCCAACACCTAAACCACCTTTACCTATGGTTGGAAACACCGCGTAACCGTAGGTATTATCAAAAAAGGGTTTTGCAGCTGCCGATTGGCGAAAGTTATTAATTGTACTTTGATAGTAGTCGGCTTTTGCCACTGTGCTTAAGCTTATTAAACACAGTGACAATAAAACGGTTAAAATCTTACCCATGTTTTGTCTCCTTTTCGTAACACTCGAACACACTTACCTAAAGGTAAGCGTTAATTAATCACTTTTTCGATTTTGCCATTGTGATAGGCATATTTTACCGAAGCTTTTTTATTGCTGATTAAACGAGTAAACAATACGCTCAGCGAAATAAACAGCACCACGGTTAACCAAACAAACAGTACAACCGGTAATATAATTACAGCTAAAACGATAGATAAGATGACTGTTAGGGCTAAATATAGCTTAGATTGAAACATTGTTTTGTTCATAACGGTTTCCTTGTGTTGTAGTGCTATTTTTAATCACGTTAACTTAATCTAGGCTTAATATTTATTTGTTTAATTACACTGTTTTTTTTATGCTTTGCGCATTATTAATTACGTCACCTTATTGATGTTTATGTTTAGTATTTTTAAAACCTTCTTTTTGCTTGGATGGGTCAGTTTTGGCGGGCCCGCAGCCCATATTGGCTATTTTAGGAAAACCTTTGTTGAAAAGTATAAATGGTTGAGTGATGACGAATATGGCCAATTGATTGCACTTAGCCAGTTTTTGCCAGGCCCGGGGTCAAGCCAGGTAGGGTTTGCTCTAGGCTATAAACGCGGTGGTTTAGCTGGCGCTATCGCCGCATTTATTGGCTTTACGCTGCCTTCGGTCGTCATTATGGTATTGCTGGCAACTGTGGCAAGTTCACTTACTGATAATTCCCTGTTTAATAGTATTGTTCATGGATTAAAACTATTGGCGGTATTGGTGGTTGCCGATGCGGCTTGGGGCATGTTTAACAGTTTTTGTAAAAGTAAACTCACGGCATTATTGTGTTTTGTTACCGCTGTAGTGCTTTTGTTAGTACCGAGTATCACATCGCAGTTTATTGTTTTATTATTTGCGGCATTTATCGGTGCCGTAGCACTGAAAGGGACTAATACGACTAATACACATTCATTTAAACCCAATATTGTGCCATTACTTGGCTTTTTGATTTTTCTACTTGGCTTACCATTTGTGAGTTTTTTTGCCCCTGAAATTGCCCTTTTTAATGATTTTTATCAGGCTGGCAGTTTAGTGTTTGGTGGCGGCCATGTGGTATTGCCGTTATTGCAAAATATTGTCGGTGATAAGCTATCGCAAGACGCGTTTATTACCGGCTATGCGGCAGCACAAGCAGTTCCTGGCCCGATGTTTACCTTTGCAACTTACATCGGTTATCAGCTATTTGAAAACGCGCCAATTACCGGAGCATTAATCGCTACACTTGCCGTGTTTTTACCTGGGTTTTTATTGTTGCTTGCGGTGTTAAAAGACTGGCAAATTCTTGCAGCAAAGCCACGTGTTGCAGGTGCCCTTGCAGCGGTTAATGCTGCTGTTGTGGGCTTACTGATAGCTGCACTTTATCAACCTATTTTTATCAGTGCGGTTGAAGCACCAAAAGATATTGCCATGCTAATTGTAGGCGTATTTTTACTTAAGCAACTTAAGTTACCGATTATCGCTTTAGTACTCTGCTTTATGCTCGGTGGTGCTGTACTGCCTTATATTTAAAAGTACTAACCGCTGCTATTGATTGCGCTCGCATAAAATTTAACTTATGCTGGCGCTTTTTTGGTTAGTCCATATGATTTGTTCTCAATGCCAAGCCACATTTTCGTGTACCAGTAAAGAAGGCAATTGTTGGTGCTTTTCTCTACCAACAATTTTACCTGTTAAAGACACGCAAGGCTGCCTATGCAAAGACTGTTTAATTGACAAAATTAACGCTGAGCTTGAGGTTTTGTATAAGACGAAAACA
>NZ_JBFKMX010000218.1:0-3842 GCF_041629635.1 Pseudoalteromonas sp.
CAGACCTCAGTAACTAAATTAAGCGAAAGAGCTGTTTTTGCATCAATTGGGTCGGCAAGGTGAGTGAGCTTTAATGCTTGATCATAAGGCATTAAGCCTTGCAACATCACACTGCCAGCCATATC
This sequence comes from Pseudoalteromonas sp., assembly GCF_041629635.1. Classification (GTDB taxonomy): domain Bacteria; phylum Pseudomonadota; class Gammaproteobacteria; order Enterobacterales; family Alteromonadaceae; genus Pseudoalteromonas. Next base: position 126 of record NZ_JBFKMX010000218.1, read on the forward strand.
AGGCGTGAGCCCCCAGCGCGTTTCCATAATTGAAAGCTGAGCATCTTTACTGGCAAGGCGAAAGTCGGCACCTAAAGCTATTTGCATACCGCCACCAAAACAACGGCCATGAATTTTACAAATGACCGGTGCTTTTATTTCTTGCCAACCAAGGGTGACACGCTGTGCTAAATTTGCATTGCCAGGCAGCCATTTAAACAATAGCTTAACCATAGTAAGTGCAGAGCGGCTGATACTTTTAACATCTAGGCCAGTACAAAAATCATTGCCATTTGCGTCAATAATGACTAAGCGCAATGACTTTTCTTTTTTAAGTTGTTTAATAATGCTGTCGAGCTGGATAAAACTATCAAAACTCAGTGCATTGAGTTTTTCAGCGCGGTCAAAGGTGACGGTGGCAATTCCTGCATCAATACTTAAGGTGATTAGGTGCTTCATTTTTATTCTCATCCGACCTGTTGGGTGTTTGAGATTAACGTGGAAAAAAGCTGCTGTAAAGCGCCATACTTCACGCTAGGTTCATATTTTCTTTGCAAAATAACGGCGTTATTCAGCATATTAGATATTAAAAATATGCCCGTGTTTATTTGCTAAAAATTAGTTAAATATTAAATTACATTTAATGCCATGTCGTATTATGATTGATAACCAGAAGATTTTATTAGAAATTTCGGCGCGTTTGCTGGAAACAAAAATTTGCTCTATTTGTGATGAGGGAGAGTTGCATGTTAAGAACCACATTAAAAAAGATTAGTTCCCCGACTAAGTCCGCGTTGTTTGTTAGTTGTATTTTGTTGGGACCAATAGCACTTTCGGGGTGTGGTAAAGAGCAAGTAGTGCAAAAGGCGCCAGCTCCAGCTGTTTCTGTTTATACGGTAAACAGTGACTTGGTGGGTACTTATCGTGAATTTACAGCACGTACTCAAGCATCAAAAGAAGCAGAAATCACCACCCGAGTTCAAGGCGAATTGATTGAGCGTAAGTTTGTGGAAGGTTCTAAGGTTAAAAAAGACGATTTATTGCTAAAAATCGATCCAAGTGAATATCAAGCGTTAGTGGCACAATATGATGCCGACCTTAAATCGAAAATTGCTGGCGCTGCTGGCGCTGCACGTGATTTGAAGCGTGGTAAAGAAGTTGCAGACCAAGGTTTTATTTCGCAATCCGATTTAGACAAATTGATTACCAATGCAGCGCAAACACAAGCGGCTGTTAAGGCCGGTGAGGCCGCTTTAACCAAAGCAAAATTAGATTTAAGTTACACTGAAATTAGTGCGCCTTTTGATGGACAAATTGGCCGAGTGAACATTGATGTGGGTAATATTATTAGCCCACAAAGTGGGGTGCTTGCGACAATTACTGCAATTGATCCAATTTATGTAAACTTCTCAGTTGAAGAGGCGCTTTACACCACTTACTTGCAGGAGCATCACAGCATTAAAAGCCCTGATCAAGTACCGATTGATTTAAAAATTCGCTTACCAAATAACACTGAGTACGCAGAAGCGGGCATGCTCGATTTTGCCGATACTAAAATTGACAGTAATACAGGTACTGTTGAGCTTCGAGCGACTTTCCCTAATCCAAATGGCATTGTGTTACCTGGCTTATTTGTAAAACTGATTGCTGAGAGCAAAAATAAATCGCAAATGGCGTTAGTGCCACAGGCAGCAGTACAAGAAAATCAGCAAGGTAAGTTTGTATTGGTTGTAGATAGCAATAATAAAGTTACTACCCGTCATGTTGATTTAGGTCGTCGTGTTAATGCCATGTGGGTAGTAAATTCAGGCATTGAAGCCGGTGAGAAGATTATTATTGAAGGCCTACAAAAAGTGCGCCCTGGCGTTGAAGTAAACCCAGTTGATAAAAATGTAGATGCGGTAACTGGTGTTATCACAAACAGCGCAGAGTAGGTGAGATAAATGATTAGTAAAACGTTTATTAATCGGCCTAAATTTGCGCTGGTTATTTCGATTGTTATAACGCTTGCGGGTTTAATTTCGTTATACCTGTTACCTGTAAACATGTACCCAGAGATCACGCCACCGCAAATTCAGGTAACGGCAGTTTACCCTGGTGCAAGTGCGCAAGTGGTAGAGGAGTCGGTGATCCGGCCCATCGAAGAGCAAATCAATGGTGTGGAAGATATGCTCTACATCGAATCTACAGCTGCAAATAATGGTACAGCAACGATCACTGTGTACTTTAAAGTAGGTACTGACGATGATATGGCGCAAGTTAACGTACAAAACCGCGTAGCATTAGCTGAGGCGGGGTTACCTGAAGAAGTTAAGCGTCAAGGCGTTGTGGTACGTAAACAGTCAAGCAATATGCTCTTGGGTGTAACACTTTATAGTTCACAAGAAAACCTCGACGATATTTTCTTAAGTAATTATGCAACCAACTACTTAACCGAGCCGCTAGGTCGTATTCCAGGTGTTGCCAATGCAGAAGTGATGGGTGAAAAAACTTACTCAATGCGTATTTGGCTAAACCCAAATAAAATGGCGTCGCTTGGGGTGGCTGTATCGGATGTGCAAAATGCACTAAAAGAGCAAAACTTAATTGTTGCCGCGGGTAAATTAGGTGCAAGCCCTGCTCCCAAAAATCAGCAATTTGAATACTCGATTCAAGCGCGCGGACGTTTAAAAACGCCTGATGAATTTGGCGATACCATTATCCGAGCTACCACCGAAGGTAACTTTGTTCGTTTATCAGATATCGGCCGCATTGAATTAGGCTCTAAAATTTATGGTTTTACAGCAAAATTAAACGGCAACGATACGGCATTTTTGGTTATTTACCAATTACCTGATGCGAATGCGACCGAAGTGGCAGCAAATGTTAAAAAAGAAATGGAAGTTCTTGCTGAGCGTTTCCCTGATGGCCTTCATTACAGTATTCCTTACGACACTACCGAGTTTATTAACCGCTCAATTGATGAAGTAGTAATTACCCTTTACCAAGCGGTGGCGTTGGTAATCTTAGTGGTGTTCTTATTTTTACAAAACTGGCGTGCAACGCTTATTCCTTCTGTGGCTATTCCAGTATCGTTGGTAGGTACGTTTGCCTTTATGATGTTGATGGGTTACTCAATTAACACCATTACTTTATTTGGTCTTGTACTGGCAATCGGTATCGTGGTTGATGATGCGATTGTTGTTATTGAAAACGTTGAGCGTATTTTAAAAGAAGAGAAATTGCCGATTAAAGAGGCGGTAACCAAGGCAATGGAACAAGTGTCAGGGCCAATTGTGGCGACCACGTTAGTTCTTTTAGCGGTATTTGTACCGGTTGGTTTTATGCCGGGCATTACCGGTGAGCTTTATAAGCAGTTCTCGGTGACAATTTCATTTGCTGTATTAATTTCGTCGATTAATGCACTAACATTAAGCCCCGCGCTTTGTACTTTGCTATTAAGTGAAAAGGCAATGAAGCCAGTGAAATGGCTTGCACCTGTTGAACGTGGCATTGAATCATCAACTGCAAAATATTCATCTAGTGTAAATTGGTTATTAAAACGTTCTGCGCGTGTGGGTGTTGTAACTGTATTGCTTTTTGCCGCTACGGGTTGGTTAACAAAAGCGGTACCAACGGCTTTTGTGCCTGCAGAAGATCAAGGCTATTTATTTGTTGATGTACAATTGCCTGATGCAGCAGCAAGTGGCCGTACAGCGGAAGTAATGGCTAAAATTAATGATGTGATTTTGGCTGATC
>NZ_JBFKMX010000219.1:0-3717 GCF_041629635.1 Pseudoalteromonas sp.
GCGATTAGCGCAATCAAAGCGTTATGTTTTGGTGTGCAGAAGTGGTCGCCGCTCAAAAGCCTGTTGTGCACTACTGAATGAATTTGGCTTTACCAACCTGACCAATCTTGCTGGTGGCGTTGCGTTTATCTAAAAAGGCTTTATCACCTAATAAAAAAGCAGCGATATCGCTGCTTTTTTATTAGAGCGTATTGACCTTTATAGCCATCACGCATAAGTCAAATATGACGTTAGGCAATGTGCCCTGTTGAATCACGAACAACCAATTCAGGTGTAAAACAAACAGCCATCTTTTCTTCTTTGATTTTAGTCGGGCGACTATTGGCAAATAAAAGCTTAGCGGCCTGCGTTGCGATATCTTGGTTTGACTGATGTGCAGTTGTCAGCTTTGGCCATGTCTGTTTTGAGAAGGGTGAATCCTCGAAACCCGTAATAGATAATTGTTCTGGAATTTTTATGTCCATCAAGCGCGATGCAAATAATGCACCCGCTGCGATTTCATCGTTACAAGCAAAAATGGCTGTCACTTTACTGTTTTTAGCCATGAGAGCTTTTGCACCTTCCACACCCGATTCAAATGAATATTTACCTGGGAAAATCAGCGATTCATCAAGGGAAATATTATGATCGCTCAAAGCGGCCTTGTATCCGGCTAAACGTTCAAGTGTTGATTTGTGCTCTTCTTCACCGGTAATAAATGCAATGTGTTTATGTCCCAGCGAAATAAGATGTTCAGTAATTTGGTAGGCGGCATCGTGGTCATTTACAAAGATGGCATTTGATTTACCTTCTTGTTCAGTTGGTTCACGACCTGACAAAATACGTACGTAGTTAATGTTCATTGAATCAAGTAACTCAATAACATCTTCACGCTCCGATAGGGGAGGCGTTAATACCAAGCCTGACAAGCGAGAACGCTCAATCATGGTTTGTATTTCGTCTAATACGTTTTCATCTGTGCTACTACAAGGGTGAATAAGCAGTTCGTAGCCTTCTTCTTTACAGCGCGATAAGATCCCATTTTGCATATCAATAACATAATAAGCGTTAGGGTTGCTGTAAACTAAGCCAATGGCAAATGATTTGGTTCCCGCTAAACTACGCGCTGCTAAATTCGGCTTGTAGTTGAGTTCTTTTACCGCAGCCATAACCTTATCTGAGGTTTTTTTTCTAACCGATGGCTCGTTATTCATAACACGAGACACAGTTTTCATTGATACGCCAGCGAGGCGAGCAACATCGTTTATGGTGACTTTCATATTGTTATTATTTCTTTTGCTGATGGTTCCTGCATAACGCATAGGAGAAATAGCACACAAGTTGCCATTCTAACTGTTTTTTTTTCAAGTCTGTAGTTATGTTTCATATTTTATACAGAATCGAGCTGTTTGATACCGGTGTCAAAAAGTTGAAATTGCCAATTGACAGCGTTGTCATTTTTACTTATTGTTAACGTACAAAACTTAACAAGTAGTAACTTTAGCAAGTGTTTGACTAAATTCAAGGTACAAATACATGCGTAAGTATAAATAGAGTAAAGGTAAAATATGAGTGGTCGTTCTTCTTTAGCAAGTTGGCAAACACTAGCAGGTCTAGCAAGTGAGTTAAAACAACAACACTTAGTTGATTTGTTTGCTAATGATGCTGAGCGATTTGAACGTTTTTCAACGCACATTGACGGTGTTTTCTTTGATTACTCAAAAAACCTCATTACTCAAGATGTTAAAAAAGCGTTATTAGAACTGGCAAATGAAGTTGATCTAGCTTCATGGCGCGACAAAATGTTTTTAGGTGAAAAAATTAACTTCACTGAAAATCGTGCGGTGTTACATACAGCACTTCGCAAACGTAATAACCAAGCTGTTTATGTGGATGGTGAAAACGTTGTTGACGCGGTGAATAGCGAACTTGCAAAAATTAAAGCATTTACCGAAAAAGTACGTAGTGGTCAGTGGTTAGGTTATACCGGAAAACGTATCACTGATGTGGTCAGTATTGGTGTAGGCGGCTCTAACTTAGGCCCGCAAATGGCGACTGAAGCGTTAGCTGCTTATGCAGATAACACACTTGATGTGCACTACGCATCAAATGCTGACGGTATGCAAATCGCAAGCGTGCTTGCAAAGGTAAACCCAGAAACGACATTATTTGTTATTTCGAGTAAAACATTTACAACTTCTGAAACCATGGCAAACGCAAAAACAGCTGTTGCGTGGTTAAAAAATGCAGCAGGTTGCGACTCAGCCGTTGCCAAACATTTTGCTGCGGTAAGTACCAACTTAGAAAAAACATCTGAATTTGGTATTAATCCTGACAACGTATTTACCATGTGGGATTGGGTTGGCGGTCGTTTCTCGATGTGGTCAGCAATTGGTTTACCAATCGCGCTTTACCTCGGTTTTGATATTTTTGTTGAACTACTTGAAGGTGCCTTTGAAGTAGACGAGCACTTTTTAAATGCAAAATTTGAAGACAATATTCCAGTCTTAATGGCGCTTTTAAGCGTTTGGAATACCAGCTTTTTAGATGCTCGAGCGCAAGCTATTTTACCATATGACCAAAGCATGCATATGTTACCAGCATATTTACAGCAAGCGGAAATGGAAAGTAATGGTAAGTCAGTGACATTTGATGGCAAAGCGATTGATTATACTAGCGTGCCACTGATTTGGGGTATGACAGGAATTAATGGTCAGCATGCGTTTTATCAGTATCTACACCAAGGTACTACGATTGTGCCAGCAGACTTTATTGGTTCAATAACACCTGTGACAGACGTTAATAATCATCATGAAATTCTAATGGCAAACTTTTTTGCGCAAACAGAAGCCATGATGACGGGCGTTACAAAAGAGCAAATTATTGCTGACTTGTCAGGCAAAGGATTATCTCAAGCGCAAATAGATGCATTGGTTGAACATAAAGTTCATAAAGGCAATCGCCCAACGACGTCAATTTTACTGGATAAAATTGATGCGAAACATTTAGGTCGATTAATTGCCTTATATGAGCACAAAATTTTCTGCCAAGGCATTATTTTAGAGATTTGCTCATTTGATCAATGGGGTGTTGAGCTTGGTAAAGGCCTTGCAAACGCGATTCAAAAAGAATTAGAGACAGACGAGCGCTTTGAGCACGATAGTTCAACCGCTGGTTTAATCGCTTTATATAAAAATAAGCGTCAAAAATAGGATAAATGTCAGGGTTTATAGCCTGATATTAAGATAAACTGCGCGGCTTTTCTGCTAGCAGCAGTTGTCAAAATACCTTTGAACGGGTAGCGCTGAGTTAATGGGAGCGTCAATTGGTGAGAGAGTTGCCGCTTCCAAAACTCTTATCCGTTTAAGCTGAATGTGAGAATGCACATTCGGCAACAGAATAAGAAAAGCGATAGGTCGCTTTTAAAAGAATACCTTTGAACGGGTAGCGTTGAGTTATTTGGGACTTCAATTGGTGAGAGAGTTGATGTTCCCAAAGCTCCTTTCTACCAACTGCTGTTGAGTCACAAAACAGCACAAATTTGCACACAATACACTTTGAAGAGCGCTATTTTAGATTTTCAAAGTAAACAAATACCTTTGAACGGGTAGCGCTGAGTCGATTGGGACGTCAATTGGTGAGAGAGTTGACGTTTCCAATGCTCATATCCGTTTAACTAAGTGAACTGAGTAGCGCTGAGTATTCAGGGGTAACGGTGGGTGAGAGCATCGTTACTCC
>NZ_JBFKMX010000220.1:0-3641 GCF_041629635.1 Pseudoalteromonas sp.
CTGTCGCCGGTAAATGAAGAGAAATGTAATGAGTGAAAATACATCAAATCCAATAAACCCTCAGCAAAGTGTAGCTGCCAAACTAATTAACTGGGCTGCTATCGCATTTTTAGTTTATTTGGTGTTAGTAGCAGTAAGTACCGTAAGTGGTGGTTTTAAATTAGCATCCGGCGGCAGCGAAGGTGCAAAAGAAATCTTTGCCTTTGCAACCAACCCATTTGTAGCATTATTACTTGGTGCTTTAGCAACAGCATTAGTGCAATCGTCTTCAACAGTAACCTCGGTAATTGTTGGTTTAGTAGCGGGCGGTTTACCAATTAATATTGCAATCCCAATGATTATGGGTGCAAACATTGGTACAACAATTACCAATACACTTGTATCAATTGGTCATATTCGTTCAAAAGAAGAGTTTAAGCGCGCATTTGAAGCATCTACAGTGCATGATTTCTTTAACCTAATTGCCGTAGCTATTTTCTTACCGCTTGAACTTGCATTTGGTTTATTACAAAAATTATCACAAAGCCTTGCACACGTATTTGTGGGTGACGCTGATTTATCGCTTAAGAGTTATAACTTTATCAAACCATTAGTTAAGCCTGCTGTTGGTGTTGTAAAAGATGGCTTAGCGTTCTTTGATGGTAAAATGTTAGGTGTAGCTATGGTTGTTGTTGGTATTGCAATGATTTTATTTGCAGTAACTACACTTGGTAAACTACTACAAAAAGCCCTGGTAGGTACGGCAAAAGAAATGCTTCACCGCGCGATTGGTAAAGGCCCTATTGCAGGTATTACATCTGGTGCTGTGGTTACAGTAATGGTTCAGTCTTCATCAACGACTACAAGCCTAATGATCCCACTTGCTGGTAGTGGTGTGTTTTCAACAAAGCAAATTTACCCATTCACGCTAGGTGCAAACATTGGTACTACCATTACTGCCCTACTTGCTGCAACGTCAATTACGGGTGCAGCTGCTGAAGTTGCTCTAACAATCGCTCTAGTGCATGTAATGTTTAACGTATTTGCAGTGGCACTTATTTATGGCACGCCATTCTTACGCGAATTACCACTTCGTGCAGCAAGCAAACTTGCAGAAGTTGGCTCAAATAACAAAACTGTTGCATTAGGTTATGTTTTAGGTGCTTTCTTTGTTATCCCTGGTGTAATGATGCTAGTGGCACGCTAAACACCATACTGTTCTAGCCTATACTTTTAAAATAACGATAAAGTGAATAGCTTTATCGTTATTTTTTGTTACTTAGCCTTATCCAAATTGCCCCTTTGCTTAGCACACACTAAACTTTGCGCAAATTATAAGAAGTTCGTGCAAATCATCATGAAAAAACAGCTAGCACTTTGTGCTGCCCTTTTATCAACACCCTTAATTGCTAAAACAGACTCCACTTTATCAATTCCTTTTATCTCAGAAAGCCCAAACGTTGACGGTCAACTTAGTGAAACGTTTTGGCAACAAGCTAAACGAATTAATATTGATAACATCTCTTGGCCCTACGAAAATGTCATAGCCAATGAGAAGGCCTATGCATTAGTTTATGAAAATGGCGAGTCACTCAATGTTGCATTTGTTGTATCTGACTCTAAACCGGAGCAAATCCGCGCTTTTTACCGAGATAGAGACAAAAATTGGAGTGATGACTTAGTAGGTTTAAAAATCGATTCATACAACAACGAAAAACTAGCCTATCAGTTTTTTATTAATCCCCTTGGCGTGCAAATGGACTCTATTGAAGATGCACTGACAGGCCATGAAAGCGATGCATGGGATGGTATTTGGCACAGTGCGGGTCAAATTACTGATACGGGTTATGTTGTGGAAGTATCGATCCCATTTCGCATATTGAATTTTGAACAGGGTCAACAACGTAAAGATATGGCGATGGAATTTGTGCGGTTTTTACCGCGCAATGAGCGCCTGCGTATTTCATCCATTAACATTGACCATGCTAACAGTTGTTGGGTTTGCCAAATGCAAACGGTTTCTGGCTTTGAACAAGCTAAACAAGGCAATAACTTAACGCTAGTTCCAACTGTTGTCGCTGGTCGAAGTGAAAGCCGCGATGTATCTACTAATCCAATGGAAGATTGGCAAGCGGATAATTCGCTTGAGCCTGGTCTTGATGTTAAATGGGGTATCACACCTGAAGTTACCCTTACTGCAACATTAAACCCTGACTTTTCACAAGTTGAAGCGGATGTTGCTCAACTAGGCATTAACAATAGTTTTACCCTCTTTTTTACTGAAAAACGTACTTTCTTTTTAGAAAACACCGATTATTTCTCAACCCCATGGAACCTAATTTATACACGCAATGTGGCAGAGCCAGATGCAGGGGTAAAACTCACAGGTAGCCTTGAAGGCCACACTTTTGGTGCTTTCATGGCTAATGACAATCAAAGTAATGTGATTATTCCTGGTAATTTAGGGTCAACCATTGTCTCGCTAGAAAGTAAAAGCAACAATTTAGCGGCGCGTTATCGCTATGATTTTACTAATGACTTTTCAATGGCTGCAACCACCACAGCGCGTAGTGCTGATGATTATTACAACTACTTATCATCACTCGATAGCAAATACCGTTTAACAGAAAACGACACATTTATTGCTCAAGTTGCCTTCTCACAAACAAAATATTCTGATGAATTCAGAGAAAGCATTTGCGATGCCGAAAGTCTTGCTGATTGTAAAGAGCAAGCTAACACGCAATGTGATGGCTTAGCCGATTGTGATATTAACGAGCAATACCTGCGTGTAAGTGCTGAAGAAGCAATAAACGATATTGCTTATAAGTTAAGTTATGAGCATAACCAAAAATACTGGAGCCTATTTGCGCGCTACGACAATTTAGGAAAAGATTTTCGTGGTGACTTAGGCTTTATGAATCAAATCGATTTCAATAAATTTGTAACTGGTGGGCGCTATCGTTGGTACGGCGAGCAAGATGTAGATTGGTATAATCGTATTGAGTTTTATGGTGATTGGGATATCAGCCATAATGACAACGGCGAACTGTTAGAAAAAGAAGTGCAAGGCGAATTGTCATTTAATGGCCCATTACAGAGCTTTATTCAATTTGAGTTAATGCAGCGCGACCGTGTTGGCCTGCGCCATAACAAAGCAAATTTAGCCATTGATGGTAACACGACCCTCTTCAATGAAAATTTAATTGGCATGTATTTTGAGTTTAAGCCACTCTCAGGCGTATTTGCGTCGCTTTATGCAAATACAGGCAATCATATTGACCTTGCCAATAACCGCCTAGGAGACAAAACCCGTATTCAGCCCGTGATTAATGTAAATTTAAACCGTCATTTAGAGCTGCGTTTTCGGCATACATTTGAAACTATGGATGCTGCGGGCGATGACTTATTTACTGCCAATCTAATCGATGCTCGTCTAAGTTATCAATTTAATACGCGCAGTTTTGTAAGGCTTGCCGTTATATATCGCGATATTGAACGAAACCAAAATAATTACATTGATGAAGTAACATCCAATTACAAAGGTTTTTCAACACAATTGCTTTACTCTTATAAAGTTAATCCGCAAACGGTGTTTTTTGCTGGCTATTCAGACAATGGCTATCAAGATGATGATTTAACTAAAATTGAAAAAACCGACC
>NZ_JBFKMX010000221.1:0-3636 GCF_041629635.1 Pseudoalteromonas sp.
GCCGTGACCAGTGCGATTACCGCTGGTTTAATGGTGGGTGGTGAAAAGGCTAAAAAGGAAATAATCAAAGCAAACTTGTCAACTGATGAGACAACGTCCTTTGCTGCTAATTCAAATCAAATGAAGGTGTCTTGCTGTAGTAAAAAGACAGTATCAACTGGCATTAGTGTAGGCAAAGTAGAGGCGAAAACTGACACACCGTGCAGTGGTACAAAATCGGCTGTGATAAAACAAGCATCAACATGTTGCGACAGCGCAAATAAAGCCGTTGAAGATAAGATTAAAACACAAATATCGTGTTGTGCTTCCGACGAAAAACCAGCAAAGCAAGTGACAGAGTCTTCATGTTGTGCCAGTAAAAAGCAAACAACAGAAAGCCCACTGCAAAAGTTAAAACGTGCCTTTGTTTTTAGCGCGAATAAACTTTTAAGTGATACAGCAAAGTGGCTTATGATCGGATTGTTCTTTGCGGCACTGGTGCAAACGTATGTGCCACAAGATTACCTTCAGCAATATGGTGGTGGCATATGGGCGATGTTAATCATTATTTTAATCAGTATTCCAATGTATGTATGTGCCACTGCATCAACGCCTATTGCGGCTGGTTTATTGATGTCAGGTGTAAGCCCTGGGGCTGCTTTGGTATTTATGTTGGCGGGGCCGGCAACTAATGTAGCAACTCTTGGTGTGGTAGCTAGTGAATTAGGTAAGCGCGCTGTTGCTGCTTATTTGAGTGGTGTTATTGGCGTTGCATTAGTGTTTGGTTTCATCACTGATTATTTAGTTGAGCGATATGGATTTGAAATAGCGCCCTCATTGCAAGCTTCTCATCATGTGCTGCCAATGTGGTTGGAATACTTCGCTGGTGTTGTTCTTGCCTTGTTGTTAATGCGCTTAGTTTGGCTAAAAGCAAGTAAAAAATAGTTGGTTATTTAAAATATTGAAGGAGCTTGCGAGCTCCTTTTTTTTATGGGTCGAAAAATTATTTATTTAAAATTAAAAATACAAAAAGATAAATATAAAATAAATAAATTTAAATGATAATGATTTCTGTTATTGATCTAATTTGTTTTGGGTTTTAGAATGCTGCGCAGTTTTACTTTACTCATAATTAGAAAACCAGGAACTTAACATAATGAAAAAAATAGCTAATTTTGCGCTTTCTTCTTTGTGTGTTGCGATGCTTGCAGCATGTAGTGGTGATGATGGCAAAGACGGTATTGATGGCGCTACAGGTACTGCAGGTGTAGACGGTACAAATGGCGTTTCTACTTTTGTAACTGAAAAAGACGTCGTTATCACTAATGCACAACATGCTTATGCGGTTTATGCTGATTCTCTAATTGCAGCTAAACAGCTTAAAAATACGCTTGAACAATTTGTGGCAAGTCCAACCGATGAAAACTTCACAGCAGCAAAAAATGCCTGGTTAGATGCACGTGAACCTTATGGCCAGTCTGAGGTATATCGTTTTCGTGAAGGGCCAATCGATAACTTAACAATCGATGAAAACGGCAACCCAGTATTAGTCGCGGAAGAAGGCCCTGAAGGGGCGATTAATGCATGGCCATTAGCTGAAGCATTAATTGATTACACTGTTGATATGGATGGTGCTCAATTACCTGAAAACCCAGCAACATTGCCTGTCGGTGGTAATATTATTGCGGATATTGCTGAATTCCCTGAAATCACAAAAGCACTGCTTGCAGAGCAGTTTGAACGTGGCGACGATGAAGCGAATGTGACATCGGGTTATCACGCGATTGAATTTTTACTTTGGGGTCAAGATTTAAACGTTGATGGCTCATATACACCAAACCGTGATTACAGCGCGGGTTACCGTAAAGTAAACGATTACTACACAACTGCTAGTGGTATGGGGGAGTGTACTTCGGGTGTTGATAATATTGTTGATTCATCAATTTGTGAGCGTCGTGGCGACTACCTTATTGCGGCAGCTGACTTACTAATTGACGATTTACAAGGTGTAGTTGATGCATGGACGCCTGGCTCTGGTTTCCATTATGTGCAATTCACTAAAGATGAAAATGTAAAAATGTCTTTAGCAAAAATTCTTGAAGGCATGGGGCGCTTAAGCTTTGGTGAATTAGCAGGTGAGCGCATGAGTATTGCGCTGCGTACCGACTCTCAAGAAGATGAGCATTCATGTTTTTCAGACAATACACACCGCGATATTTTCTTAAATGCGAAGGGAATTCAAAATGCATTTAATGGTGCATATCAGCGAATGGATGGTGAAACCTTAGAAGGTGCAAGCATTTATGATTTATTGGTTGTTGATGGTTCTCATGAACTAGCAAATGAATTACGTGCGGCGATTGAAGATACTATGGCTAAAGCGGCTGTTATCGATACCAATGCAAAACTGGGTTATTCATTCGATGTGCAAATTCAACATGCTGACTTAAAACAGCCAGTGACTAATACAATCGAAGCATTAAAGTCTCAAACCCAAGTGATCAAAAAAGCGATTGAAGCACTTGAAGTAACTACTGGTGATCTTGAACAAGATACTGAAGAGTTTGAAGGCTAACCATCGTTAACACATAAATAGCGCTGCTTATTGCAGCGCTATTTTCGTTTCTAGGGGCATTTATGAAGCGACACATTTTTCTTTCAAGTTTAGTTTTTGCTGTTGTTGGTTGCGGTGGTTCATCAACGACAACAGAGCCAGTACCAGATAAACCAAATCCGCCAAGTGCAGCTCTGCCAGGGCAACCAAATGATGGATTAGCGCCAATTAGTCAAAGCGAACCGGATGCGAGCGAGCATTTATCCGGTGGTGAAGCAACGAGCAGTGTATTTAACGAGGATGCCTTCAGCCAATCCGCACCAACTATCCGCAGTGATTTTGAACTCGATGCTGTTTTTAAATCGGGTGATCACTTATTTAGAGGTACGCACAAAGGACTCGGACCAGTATTTAACAATCCTACGTGTCAGGGGTGCCACATTAAAGATGGGCGCGGTGAAGTGCCAAGCAGCAAAAACATTGCGATGACCAGTATGTTTCTGCGCATCAGCGATGAGAATGGCCTGCCTGATGCGATTTATGGCGACCAACTACAAACCTTTGGCGAGGTGTTTGGTTTTCCAACGGGAGCGCTGCCGAAATTTAATGGCGCGTTAGATGAAGGGCTTGCTTATGGTGAAGCGTATGCATTTGTTGAATATGAAACGCTCACAGGGCAGTTTGCTGATGGCGAAAGTTATGAGCTGCGTAAACCGATTTATAAAGTAACCGATTTGTCTTATGGCCCATTTAACGAAACAGTGCGATTTTCAGCGCGTGTTTCGCCGGCGATTTTTGGTTCAGGCTTATTACATGCCATCCCAGAAGAGTATATCACCAGCTATGCTGACCCAGATGATGTGGACAACAATGGCATTTCAGGTCGCGCAGTTTATGTGACGGAACCGATTTCAGAGCAAACTAAGCTAGCTCGCTTTGGTTATAAGCTGGGCACAGCATCTGTACTTCAGCAAATTGCCGGTGCTTACCGTGGCGATATGGGCGTAACAAACCGTATTAATCAAGATGAGCCATGTACAGAAAATCAAATAGCCTGTATAGAACAAGCTTCGCTTGAACAAGATAGCGAAGCGCTAGGCTTA
>NZ_JBFKMX010000222.1:0-3491 GCF_041629635.1 Pseudoalteromonas sp.
ATCAAGGAATGTGTGCAGTGCTTGAAGTGAAGAATCTGTATCGCGAGTACGGCAGTGGAGAAACGCGCGTTACCGCGTTAAACGATGTCTCTATCACCATCGACGAAGGGGAGTTCGTCGCCATTATGGGCTCGTCGGGCTCGGGCAAATCAACGCTAATGAATATTTTGGGCTGTTTAGATACGCCAACCAAAGGCCAGTATTTTTTGTCTAAACAATCAATACAAGATATGTGCGATGAAGACTTATCAAAAATACGTAATCAGCGTATTGGCTTTATTTTTCAAACCTTTCATTTGTTAACCCGTTTAACCGCGCTTGAAAATGTTATTTTACCGCTTAGGTACAGTGATATATCGCCAGAACAAGCAAAACAAAAAGGGTTAGCCATGCTTGCTAAGGTAGGGCTTGATCACAGGGCAGGGCATAAGCCAAATGAAATGTCGGGTGGGCAAAGGCAACGTGTGGCAATAGCCAGAGCCTTAGTTAATGAACCTAAAGTGATTTTTGCCGATGAACCAACCGGTAACCTAGACAGCAAAACATCCCACGAAATTATGTCACTGTTATGTGATTTACACGCCCAAGGCCACACCATTGTAATGGTGACCCACGAAGAAGATATTGCCGAGTACGCCAAGCGCATTATTCGTATGAAAGATGGTGTGAAAATAGAGGATAGCGTTCAATGAAAACACTTAAACTTAGCGCGCTGCCTTTGATGCTTACATGCGCGCTTTTTACAACGCAGGTGTTTGCATCGCAAAATATTTTTATTACTGGGGAAATAAAAGCGAGCGACAGCCAAACCTTTTTTGCACCGCAAAGTGATACTTGGCGCATTCAAGTTGAATGGATGTTACCCGAAGGAGAAGTTGCTAAACCTGGTGATGTGGTTGTGGTATTTGAAGGCGGCTCAATTGCCAGCAACATTGAGCAAGACGAAGTAAACCTCAATACTGCACTAGATGAATTAAAGCGGCAGATAAACCAGGGTAAGCAATCTATTTTAGAAGCCGAATTTGCACTTACCCGTGCTGACTTATTACTTGAAAAAGCTAAAATTGATGCGGCAGTGCCTAAAAGCCATTTAAGCGCGTTTGATTATGAAGAAAACCAGCTAAAACTCGAACAAGCGGTGATTCAAAAGCATAAAGCTAAAGCGAGTTTAGCGGAAAAACAGAACTCAGCACAAGTCAATATTAGCAAGCAGGAAATTGAAATAAAACGCCTGCAAATTAACCTAAAAGAAAACCGCAAACGTTTGCAAAACCTTACCCATAAAGCCACCAATCAAGGCCCCATTTTGTACGGTAATCACCCTTGGTATGGCACTAAGTTATTTTCAGGCGTTACTGCACAACCAGGGTGGAAAATTGCTGAAATTCCAGCGATGACTGGCCTTTATTTAGAAGCTTGGGTGCACGAAATTGATTATAAGCACTTAAAGCGAGAGCAAACAATGTCGCTTACGCTTGATGCGTATCAAGATACGCCACTCACTGCAAAATTAAGCGATATTTCAACACAACCGGAAGAGCGTAAAGAGTGGGGTAAAGATGCCTATTATCGCGCTAAGTTTGAGTTTGATGATACACAACAGTTAAAAATCTTACCGGGTATGACGGGACGCGTTGTGGTGCAAGGAGGCAGTAATGAATAAGTTTAAGTTTGGCTTAGTTGCGAGCCTAATCGCGTTTTCACTTAGTGGTTGTGGCGATGATGAATTTGATTATCACACTATTGAAAAAACTAGCCTGCAATTGGCTGTGCAAGCCAATGGTGAATTAGAGTCGGCACAGCAATCGCTAATTGCACCGCCGTCTATTTCACGTATGTGGCAATACAAGGTGAAGTTTTTAGCGCCTGAGAATAAACAAGTGAAAAAAGGCGAGATGGTTGCCTCTTTTGATGATAAACCCGTGCGCGACCGCTTAATTGAAAAAACCAGCGAATATGACCGCGCAGTAAAAGAGCTTGAAAACCAAAAAGCGCTAGAAATTAAAAACCAAGAAGAATTAAAACTCGCCCTTGCCGAAGCGCAAATGAATTACGATATTGCCAAGCGTAAGGCCGATATTAACGATGATTCAATGTCGGATAACGATAAACGCAAGGCACAAATTGACTTTACCATTGCGCAAAATGACCTTGAGCTGGCAAAGAAAAAGCTGACCTTTCAAGATGAAACTAAAGCACTCAATATTCGCTTAGCTAAAGGCAAAGCCGAGCGCTTAAAAGCAGAAGTTGATGCCCTTGAGCAAGATATTGAAAAGCTGAAAGTAAAAGCACCCATGGATGGCATTGTAATATATTACACCGATGCTAGTGGTGAAAAGCCAACGGTAGGTGAAAGTGTGCAATTTGGCCAACCAGTAATTGAATTAGCGGTAATCGAAGATATGCAGGTAAAAGCGCAAATTGATGAAGCTGACTTTGGCCGCATTGCACTTAATCAGAATGTTAAAGTGACCATTGATGGCTCTGAGCCGATTATTACATCGGGCAAAATAACCAGTATTGGCAGTGCGTTTCGTGAAAAATCGCCGCAAGACAAACGCCGAATCATCGACACTTTAATTAAGCTTGATAATAACAATGCAGCTGCAATGCGCCCAGGGTTAACCGCCCGCGTAGAGGTTGCTACCGATAAAATTGACGATGTATTGATAGTGCCTGTAAGCACATTGCATAGCGACCAATCAAGCGCGTATGTAATTGAAAAAAATGGTGATAAAACCCCAGTTACAGTAGGTAATATTAGTAATGGTTTTGCGGTAATAAAAAGCGGCATTGAACAAGGAGAGGTGGTGCGTTTATGAAGTATTTAGCTATTGTTGTTAGCGCGTTTTTTTTAACCGCGTGCTCAAAACCCGATGATGTCGCCGCCGAGCTTACGTTTACCGTGCAAAAAGCCCCGTTTAAAAATTATGTAGAGGCTAAAGGTGAGTTGATCGCCGCCAATGAAACCGTGATTAGCACCCCTGCGTCATCGCGCGGGCCACAAACGCTGGCGTGGTTAATGCCTGAATACTCTCAGGTTAAAAAAGGTGAAGTGATAGCACGGTTTGATGGCCGTGTAATGATTAAGCAAAAGCGCGAGAGTGACTTTTCAAACCAAAAAGTGTCGCAAGACTTATCCGGTAAAAATACCGAAATCGACACGCGCAGAAAACACTTAGGGCTTGATATGGAAATTGTTGAGGAAGAAAAGCAATTTGCTGAAAACTTCTCTATCGACGATGACCGTATTATCTCGAAACTTGAGATTTTAGAGCAGGCGCAAAAAGTTGACTATTTAAATGCCAAAACGGCCTACTTTAATTGGCAGTCTGAACAGTTTAATAGTAGCGCGCAAGGGGAGTTAGACTTGTTAAATATGCAGAGCCAGCAGCATCAAAGCAAAATTAATATGCTCGATGGCAATTTGTCGTCGTTAGAGGTGGTTGCCCCGCACGATGGTTTGTTAACCCATAGCGTAGATTGGCATG
>NZ_JBFKMX010000223.1:0-3483 GCF_041629635.1 Pseudoalteromonas sp.
CGTGATGGCTTAATTGCTTTCAAAACGTCAAATTACAATACTCAACAAGGCGATAAAGCAGTAACAGGAATTGACCGTCCGGTTGTAAGTGCGCTTAATCAATTAACCACAGAAATCAATAAAATTAGCCAATCTGAAACTCAGCGGCTATCTGCAAAAAAAGACGATTTAATTAAAAAAACCTTTATTGGCTTATCTATTATTACTGTAATAACCGTCACTTTGTTATTTAGATTTATACAAGTATTGATAACACAACCAATCAATATTGCAGCAAATATTGCAAGCGAAATTGCAAGTGGCAACCTAAATAACCGGATTGAAAGACACAAACGTGATGAAATTGGTCTACTTCTTAAAGCGCTTTCTCGCATGCAAGAAAATTTAAATACCGCAAATTCAGAGTTAAAAGCACAAATTAATGAGCAACAACGCCTAGCAAAAATTAATGGCAGAATTAAACAAGCATTAGATAATGTTGCAACCCCTGTATTACTCTGCGATGTAAACAACCGCGTTATTTACGCAAATCATAAATGTAATGAGCTTTTAAACAAACATTTTCAAAACATTAGTGTAAGCCAACCGAATTTTAATCCAGCAAATTTAATCAACTCTGCAAGCAGTTTATTGTTTGATGGTCAAGAACAGTATAATCAGCTATCCCTTTCATCACAGCAACAGGTTGAATGTGAACTTACCTATCAAAATACCATTTTATCTGTGATTGCAGGTCCAGTAACTGATGACAGTGCAGCCATAATTGGTGTGGTATATGAATTTGTCGATTTAACTGAACAGCGCCTTGCAGAACAACAAGTAGACAGCATTATTACTGCTGCTGTGTCTGGTCAACTTGAAACACGAATAAACTGTGATGAATTCTCCGGCTTTATGTTCACGCTTGCCAATGGCATTAACCAAATGCTTGACGCAATTGTAAGGCCAATTCATCAAACACAAAATTACCTTACACTAATTGGTAACGGCAACATACCAAAACACATTGAAGGTGATTATCAAGGTGATTTCTTATTAATTAAGCAAAGCCTTGAACAATCGTGCTTTGCGATTGCCAAATTAATTGAAGACACCAATGAGATTGTTAATAGCGCATCTATTGGCGAACTTACCAAACGTGCAAATGCAGACAGCCATAAGGGAGATTATCAAAAGATTATTAGCGGTATAAATGCAACCTTGGATGCAATTGTAACACCCATTAACCAAACATCACGTTACTTAAACGACATTGCTAACGGCCAAATCCCTAAACAGATCAGTAATGATTACCAAGGGGATTTTTTACAAGTAAAACAAAGCCTGCAAATAAGCTGCTCAGCAATAGAACGTTTAATTTCAGATACCAACACTCTTGTAGATGCAGCATCAAATGGCACACTCACGGTAAGGGTTGATAGCCAAGAGCATAGCGGTGATTTTGCCAAAATTGTTATTGGCATTAATGACACACTGGATGCCATTACAAAACCATTACAAGAATGCCAAGAAGTAATGCAAGCGTTAGCCATTGGTGATTTATCAAAATCTGTAAATGGTGACTACAGTGGCGACTTTAATAAATTAAAACAATCTGTAAATACCAGTGTTGATAATTTATCTGCCTTGGTTAAACAAATTTCAAACACTGCGTCACATATCACAAATTCTGCTGATGACATAAAGCATGGCATTAATGATTTAAGTAGTCGCACCGAATCACAAGCAGCATCGATTGAAGAAACCACAGCTTCAATGCATGAAATTACAGAAACAGTAAGACGTAACTCTGAAAACGCACAAGTTGCCAATATGCTAGCAGCAAATGCAGACGAACAAGCGCAAGAAGGTGGTCGTTTAGTTGGCGATACTGTAAGTGCTATGAAAGAAATAAGCACAAGTTCCGCACAAATTTCTAATATTATTGAAGTAATTAATGAAATTGCATTTCAAACTAATTTACTCGCACTTAATGCCGCTGTAGAAGCTGCTCGTGCAGGTGAAAAAGGTAAAGGCTTTGCCGTGGTTGCGGCAGAAGTTAGAACACTTGCCCAGCGCAGTGCTAATGCATCAAAAGATATCGCCGGTTTACTTAATGACAGCGCTTTAAAAGTAGAACATGGTATGAAGTTAGCTATTCAATCAGGTGACACGCTTGCATCAATTGTCAGCGGCATTCAGGAATTATCGAGTAATATGGCAAATATTGCTGATGCAAGCGCTGAACAAGCAAGTGGTATCAACCAAATCAATACAGCCATAAAGCAAATGGATTCAATTATTCAACAGAATAAAGGGCTTGTAGAAAGAGCCAATGAATCAAGCAACAATATGGCAGAGCACGCAAACGAGCTTAAGTTTTTAATGGCGAAGTTTTCACATTAAAACAGCTTATCGTTTTTAGCGGGTCGTAACGTTCAGGTGAAGAAATTGATACTTCACCTGAAATACGTAAATGAGCGAACAACGGACGTTGGAAGTTTTTGTAATTCACTCCCGATAACTATTTTAAATTTTATGTATATCGATACAGTTATAAGTGAATTCGCCAATCATTTTATCAATTGGCTCGTTATGTAAATTATAAACATTCTCGGCTATCTCATTTATGAAATTATAACTAGTTAAACTTAAATCCTTTAATTACGCTCATTTTACATAGCGAGTCATAAAATTTCTCGGTTATGCCAATTCTCGTTTCCTCCAAGTCAAATAGCCATTGAGTGTTTAAATGAAAGTTGATAACCTATTAATATATACAAATAAAACGTATTAGCGTTCAGAGCTCGTGGGCGATATTCAATTTGGGATAACCGAGAATTCTCACTAATACACTGTTAAGTGCTAGTGAGAATTATGCAGCGTCCATATAAATCCATAAATGAGATTCCTTTTGATTCACCAGAATCTGAAGTAATTGAAAGATTTGGATCACCAGTTAGAACTGGAGTGAACTCTATTGGATTAAAAGAGCTCGACTATGGAGAGAGTATCTATCGAATTGACTCTAGCGGTAAACTCGTTGAGGTCACGGTTAATCTCGAGAAGTTGGCATTAGACTCTGAGGTCGTTCAATTCTGTGATCTCGAAGGCTACCTAACTAAGAACGACGCAGGTATGTTCAATAAATTCGGATTCCTTGTTAGCCCAAAGTTTAGATTTGCTTTCGACCCAGATCAAAAGCATTGGATAACGTTCTTTCGAGAAAGTGGGCTAGAGGATTGGCGCAATATATGAAAATGCACTTAACAAGGCCAAGCATAAGGGATAGCGCAAGCTGTCATAAAATTTGAAACAAATTTTCCGCCAGCTGGCACTACCCATGTTGGCGGCGTTACGAATGACAGCTTCTGGCACTTAGCGACTATTAAACACCCTAGTTTGTACACTTTTATATCACATCGAGTAGCGATTTAATTAAAGTAACTCAAAAAAGGGGTCAGTAAACTGACCCATTTTTTTAGCCGATTCCGCCTTTCGTTA
>NZ_JBFKMX010000224.1:0-3421 GCF_041629635.1 Pseudoalteromonas sp.
AGAACACAGCGTATTGCCTATTGTCGCGCATTACTTGCTTGTGTTTCAGATACTAAAAACACGCTTTCTAGCTACAGTTATTACACGGAGAAAAGCACTATGAAACAACGTTTAAATACAATTCAAAAAATGCCTAAAGGGAATATTTTGGTAAACCTTTTGCTATGCCTTGTTCTTTTTGCAGGTCTATCAAGCATTGCTTTTGCTAAATATGGTGAAGGCCATCAAAAGCACAATAAAGCTGATGCGCAACCTATTGTTCGTATTGAGCCTATTTATCCTAAAGAGGCAGCAGACCAAGGTATAGAAGGTTCTGTTGTATTAGGATTTACCTTAACAGCAGATGGTCAAACGGATAACGTAAAAGTTATATCGGCTGAACCAAAAGGAGTGTTTGACCGCGAAGCAAAACGTGCATTAAAACAGTGGAAGTACACACCAACTAAAAATACAAATAAACAGCACTTAGTACAATTGGATTTTGCTTTATCAGAAGAATACAAATCAAAGGATTTAGTTGAACGTATTAAAGTAAGTTCGCATTAATTAATCAGCTATCTGTAACTATTAACTAAACTAAAGGGCATCATTTAGATGCCCTTTTGCCTTTTATTTCGGGTGAAACTCAATACGGTGTAATATCTCCCCAGGTAACAACGGCGTTTTAGCCTGTTGAATATAATCAGCATATCCAGCACGGTAATAAGGTGATAATGGATGCCCACTTTGCCCACCTGGCAAAGTTAAAATTGCTGACTTTTCTGCTCCAGGTTGCACAAATAAACGTTGTGATGCACCAAACCCCCTGCCTTGTACGGCAGGCATAAAGCTATCACCAAATGCTGGTGTTCTGGGCATATCGAGTAATTTACTTAACAGCGGTATTTGCTTACTAAACGGGTGTTGAATATTAAGTTCATTCACTTTACCCCAATTTAGCTCTAGTAAAGAGCCGTTTTCACTACCTGAGTGTTTTAGCAAAAGATCTTTTTTCATCTCTTGGTAAGTCGTTGTCAGTAAATCAGGCCATGATGCAGATGACGGTGGTAACCAATCATCGGTAAAGCTATTAATTAGCTGCCACACAGCAGGCTCGAGGTCACGTTTTATTGGCGATAATGATAACCCTTCGGTTTGCAACTGAGCCTCTATAGGCGAGAAAAGTTTATCTATGATTGCGGAGCGATATTTTCTTACCAAGGTATAGCCAACAGAATCAGCACATGCACACTCACCCCAATTTTCGACAAGCTTAATATCTTGTTGGTAGGTGTCAGGTGATAAGTTTAGGGTTTTGAGTAACAACCCCTGCCATGGCTTCAAAAACAAGGCTTGATTGTCAAGCTGAATATTATAGAAATCTTGCTCATTGAATTGCTCTTTTTCAAATAGGCGTTGCTTAATTTGTTCTGCACGCGCCCCTAGGGCATAGCCACCATTACCATAGCGTTTATCTTGTTCTACACTCACGACTCGACTATTTGCAGTCCATAAACGTCCATGCTCGGGGTTAAGTAAATATGGAACATCTGACGCGTCTTCACGCCAATTAGGATCAAAGTCCTCTGGCATAATTGCAATCACACTTGGCGACTTTCGACCTGGTATTGCGCCTGTTGCTTGCCACGCAGCATTACCTTGATTATCAGTAACCAACATGTTCTGTACTGGAATACCTATGGTTTTAGCAATTGAGAGCGCTTCATCAACAGTGTTAACTTGCTCTAAATTGAGTAATTCCATATCAACTGCATAATCTTGGTGGGCAACCCATTTAAGCGCATACTTTTTTCCACCAATGTGCTTAACCGGACCAAAATCACTGACCTCTAACGAATAATCATAAACTTGCTCTGGTGTTACAATCTTTTCAATGACCGTATCCGTTTTATAGTTACTATCTAACTCAACCCAATCAACCGTATCAATATAGGCATTGGTGAACCCCCAAGCTATTTTACCATTAGTACCAACGACAACAGCTGGGGCACCTGGCAGACTAACCCCTGTAATTTGATGATCTTTGTCGTTATCAATGTAGTTTAGTTGTGTGCGATACCAAATAATCGGCACAGCTAATCCCAAATGCATATCATCTGCAAGTAGTGCTTTTCCTGATGATGTTAGGTTGCCCGTCACAGCCCAGTTATTACTGCCAATATCTAGAGGCTCATCAATTTTGTACGTGGTAAAACTCAACAGTTCTCTTTTTAAATTTGGAATATCGGCTTCAAGTAAGTCAAATTCTGAACCATCGAGCGCTGCTTGAAACTCACTGGGCTGGGTCAAAAAACGAACCATATCGCTACCAAATTGCTCGTTGATATAGGTTAGTGCTAAGTCTCGTTTAAAGCTATTCTCCTGAAGATCAAGATACATACTAAAGATCACTAATAAGCTATCTTCAGGTAACCAAAGATTTCGTTTAGCGCCCGCGAGTAAATATTCAAAACTAGAATAGGGCAAATGGCTTACTGCCAAATTCACACCTTCAGAGTAGCTTTTTAAAATATCTAGGTGTTCGTTTGGTAATTGCTTTAGGATTTGTTGGCTACGTTTCCTGAATTGATGAAAACGCATTTTCTTATCAAGGTTTAACGCAGCTTTTCCAAAAAGCTCAGACAACTCTCCGGCAGAATTTCGTCTTAATAAATCCATCTGAAAGAAGCGATCTTGCCCATGTGCATAACCCAAAGCAAAAGCTGCGTCGCCGCGAGATTTAGCTTTAATCACAGCATGACCCAGAGAGTCTCGCTCTAATGCTACTTCATTACTAATTAGTGCAACTGAAGTTTGCCCCGACAGCTTAGGCAAACTGAGCGTAAGAACACCATAAACTGCAGCGGTTGCAATTAAGGCTAGTATTAAAAGGAATATCGATAGCTTCTTTATAATTTTTATCATTTAGCTAATTATCCAAATTATTTTTATTGCTGTCTATCATAGTTATACTGAGTATAAGTTGCACCTACCCAATCACTTTTATTCTATTTCAAAATTATTTTGTACAAAAAAGAGTCAAAAAAGTTGTATTAAACAAGAAAATATTACTATACTGAACGCGTATACTGATTTTCATCTTTCCATTGTCTTATCTGCAAAAAGCTGGTTTTCTCCTCCAGCTTTTTTCTTGCGCAAAATATCATTAATATTCAAATAATAAACTTTTTAAATGACTCATCTCGTTTAGTGTCTAAAACGCAAAAAGCCCGCTCAATGAGCGGGCTTTTAATTAATTAGAGGCTTGAAGATGTTCAAGTGCCACAGCGGTGAAGAGGCTCATGGGCGTTCGCCCTGTTTTTTGAATTATAAATGCAAAAAAGCCTCAACATAATGTTGAGGCTTTCTTTAATTAGGAGCTTGGCGATGTTCTACTTTCACATGGGCGAACCCACACTATCATCGACGCTGTTTCGTTTCA
>NZ_JBFKMX010000225.1:0-3408 GCF_041629635.1 Pseudoalteromonas sp.
AGTGACGATGAAAAATACGAGCTAATGATGGAGATTGAAAGTCAAACTGAAAAGCTTGATAAATTCCCAATATACAAGCCTTACTTTACAGATGCGACACCAGAAGCGATTTGTAATGAAGCATCAAAACAAGGTGGTTTGTTTAATATTATTTCTGATGAGGCCCAGTCAATACTAACTTCAATCGGTCTTGCTTATGGTGATGGCAAACGCGCACCTAACAACGAGCCAATTCTGAAAGGCTGGGATAATGGTTTTGTTTCAATGGTTCGTGTTAGCCGCGAAATGCCAGCGTTTGAAATTCGAGGCGGTATTGCAGTTTTGGCCCAATATGAAACAGTTCGCGCAATTCTTGAAATGTCTGGCCGCGAGAATGGTTTAACCGAGCGTTTTCTTTTTGGTTATGAGCCTCACAGATTAGGGACTCGCGACCACTCAAAATATGAGCCAGTTGATGAATCGGTAAAAGCTAAATACTCAAAGCTTATTCATCAATTAACATTTGCTGATAAAACCGTACTATCACTTACAAAAGATTCACTTGAATTCTTGGTAAGCAAAAAGAATGAGTTTGAGCCTTTAATGGCTGACGGTCAAAGATACTCAAGTAATTTAATGCGCGGCTTTGTTGGTAAGATGGACAAGCAAACTGTAAAGATTGCCGCAGTTATTCACGCTGTTGAGAATTTTGAAAACGGTATTAATGACACAGTAATAAGCCATCGAAGTGTTGAACGTGCATTCAATATTTACAGCGAGTTGTTAAAAGTATTTGTTGGTGCGGCTGACAGTGAAGGTTATGGCGGCATCGAGTCACAAATTAGCGTTATTGTTGGCAGTTTCAAGAACCTAATTGAAAAGAAAGGGCGCAATAAAATTAAACTTCGCAACCTGGCGGACAACGTAAAGAAAACAGCGCCATTCAAAAGCCAAACAAAACTGATGAATCACATAAAAAACAACTTAATGCCAGTTTTACAAGCGCGAAATATTTGCTGGTTTGATGATTCTGCTGAGTCGATTATTAAAATAAACCCAAAGGTGGCGTAAATGGTCGATGTTAATGATTTGAAAGCAAAGGTTAACATCGTCGATATTATCGAGGAAGTTGTACCGCTCAAAAAGTCTGGCAAGGATTACTTTGGATGCTGCCCTTTTCATGGAGAGAAAACACCAAGCTTTTCAGTAAGTGAAAGAGATCAGTTTTTCCACTGTTTCGGTTGCGGCACTAACGGCTCTGTAATTGATTTCGTCATGGAATATAAAGGCGTTGAATTTCTTGAGGCGTGTAAATATCTTGGCGCTGACATTTATGAACGCGAAACAATGCGCGGTGAGGTTATAAAGAAGCGGCCAATGTATGCGCGTATGCCGTTTGATGATTCATTAAGTGATCAAGAAATATCTGAGTTTTTATCCAAATGCGATCAATTAACACATGGAGAAGAAACGATTTTCACATATGGGTGCGACCAGGTGTTAATTTTAACTGATATAAACAGCAAACCGGTTAACTTAGCTTTATGGGATGGAATTAAACACCGTTATTACAATAAGCATTTTGTTTATGCTGCTTGCGCTATATTTGGTGAGCTATCTGGTGAAGTTGTGATGTGTGAAGAATGGGGTATGTCAAATACATTGCACAGAATTAGCGGTAAAAACACAATCTGCTTTTTCGAGCCGTTAAATCTGTTTTACATCTGGCAAGAATTAAAGCGCAGGAATTGTGAAATAAAAGTAATTTGTAAAAGCGATGAAGCAAAGTTTCACGCTGATAATTTTGGATTGATTGGAGAGTAAAATGTTTAAATTAAGAGATTACCAGCAAAAAGCGCACGATGCGACAGTTGAGCATTGTAAAGAGTGCCACAAAACACAAAAGTTCGATCCTGCTTTTGTTGCAGCATCGGTTGGCGCTGGTAAAACATTGTCAATTGCTTTTATGGCTAAGCACGTATCAGAAAAAGGTGGTCGTGTTTTGGTGCTGGCTCGTCAAGGTGAGCTAATTAAGCAAAACGCAGAGGATGCTCAGGCGATTGGTTTGCGAGTGTCAATTTTTAGTGCAAGTCTCAATCAAAAATCAACATATTACCCAATAGTTTTTGGAACTGAAGGAACTATTAGCAGATCACTTACAACAAACTTTAAAAATTTGTCGTTTGATATAATTTTAATTGACGAATGTCACATGCTTCCGTGGCAAGATGCTATTAGTGAAAGCCCAGAAACTCAGTACGGGAAAATACTTAAGCACTTTAAAACCATCAATCCTAAAGTTATGGTTATTGGTTACACTGGATCACCTTATCGCGGTAGTGAATCAATACTTGGTGATTACTGGAAAAAGCAATTAAGTGATATTTCAACTTATGAATTAATCAATAAAGGCTTTTTGGTTCCGCCAATTTTTGGTTTTGGTGATGAGTCACATCAGTATGAGAGTATGAAAAAGTTTGAGCCTAAAGGCGGTGAGGGTGCTGGTGATTTTACAACTAAAGAGCTAGCAGCAATGGGGCGCGCTGTTTGTAAAGAGCAAACTAAAACCCAGGAAATTATGGCGGAGGTAATTGAGCGCACTAAAAACCGCCATGGCGTTTTAATTACTTGTGCTAGCAAAAAACATTGCGAACAAGTTTCGGAATGCTTGCCTGATGGTAGCTGGGGCATAATAACTGATAGCACAAGCACAAAGGAAAGAATCCGAATTCTTGACGGTGCAAAAGATGGCTCGATCAAGTATGTTTTGCAAATAGGTTGCTTGTCTACGGGCGTTAACGTACCTCTATGGGATACTTGTGTAATACTTCGCAAGATTGGCAGTTTAACACTTATGATCCAATTAATAGGCCGTGTTTTGCGAACCCTAAAAGAGCATCAAATTGAATCTGGCCTTGTTAAAAATGACGCTTTAATTCTTGATTATACTGATGGGCTAGAAGCGTTAGGTGATATCTACTGCGACCCACTTTTAGACCAGGCAAAGTTAAGTCGTGCAAAGCCTAGTGATGTTACGCAGGACTGCCCTTTGTGCAACACTATAAATACCGAATTTGCTGTACGTTGCATAGGCCATGACGAAACTAGCGAAGATGGTCGCTGTGAGCATTACTTTATGTTTAATGAGTGTAAAGCGTGTGGCTCTCACAATGCACCAACAGCGAAAACATGCCGCAAATGTGAAGCTGTATTGATTGACCCCAACGCAGCGTTAACAAATAAAGCCTATACAGATGCTGACTATAAAGAAGTTGAGCGCATGGTTTTAACTGAATCGACTGGCGGAAAACTTAGGGTTGCTTACTATCTTAAATCAATGATTAGTAAAATGGGTATTGAAGAACAGGAAGTTGCTGTTGAATGGCTGGACCCGTTTTTTAACACTCAATTTCATAAAGCAAAGTGGCG
>NZ_JBFKMX010000226.1:0-3403 GCF_041629635.1 Pseudoalteromonas sp.
TATCGACGAACAAGGTGCGGAGCGCGTAATCTCAACAACGCGATTACCCCAGTTTGATACTGTTTATGCCATGACCATACATAAATCACAAGGATCTGAATTTAAAGATGTTGCCATGGTATTGCCGGCAAATTCTCCGGTTGTTAATCGCCAGTTGGTATACACAGGTATTACCCGAGCGAAAACCTCGTTTGAATTAATATCGCTTGCTGGTGGTTTAGAAAGGGCAATGGCAAAAACCGTGTCGCGTTATTCAGGGCTATTTGAGCGATTTCAAAAAAGCGCATTTTAATGCTTAATATTTAACCCGGACTGTCGATAGAGAAAATAGGACATTATTTATATCGGTCTAATAGATACCATCAACGTATTAAGTTAGAGGAGCGGATTGGTATAAATGAACGTAATGGAGCAAAACTAGTAAATTGTCACTAAACTTGGTCGCATTTATGCATGCTATTAAGTAGACATGCCAAAATTGGCAGTCGGTGATAGGGCTTAACCCAATACTATGAGGATCCTATTATGATTAGTCGAGAATATTGCAAAGCATTAGAGCTAAAAGTGTTTAAAACTTCAAAACAGGTAAGAAATTTAAAAGGGCAGTTATTCTTTTTTCGTTTGCTTACGATAGTTTTTATGATGTTATTTGTTATTGGTAATATACAATGATCTCATCGAGTCATTTTTTTAACAAATACAACAACGAACAATGCTAGCGAAAAGCTGCCACAGAAAGCCTCAACTGCAGCAATAAGTCGTGAGTAACCTAGCGGTGTAATGTCTCCATAGCCGAGAGTAGTAAAGGTTACTACCGAAAAATATAAGCTGTTACCGAGAGCCATCATGTTGTCTTTTAGACTGTGTGCAGGGTTAAATTGCACTGTTTGATCATGGTAACTGACACCAAAAGTGAAATATCCTAATGCGCAAAGCACAATCAGCATCATTGAAAAAAAGATAACGTTTACAGGGCGCTCACCGTAGCCACAGAGTATGTCAAAAAATTTTGATGCTATACGATGGCGAGACCATTTTGGATATTGATGGCGGCGCATAATAAGCACTTTATGGTTAAACTTACCTGACACTTCTAATAAGCCTTGGTTTTCTGCCGCATTTCTAAGGTCACGATAGATTTCTTCGGATTGTTCGAAGTAATCAAGTGCACTTTCGTGATCTTTTTGTTTTTCAGCTTTGCGAGCAAGTTCTTCTTGAAGTAATACCTGCCCTAGTTTCATATTATCTATGCGAGCACCCGCCAACTTCATCCCAAGCAAATTAGTTCGTTCGAGTTTAGCACAGTGTAAATTTGAATCGCGCAGATCAGCTTTCATTAATGATGCGTCACGAATACATGTATTATAAAGATGCGCATTTTGCATATTTGCGCGATAAAAATTGCTGTAAGATAAATCAAAGTGTTTACCCTGGTGGTTTACTAGGTTTAACCCGGTAAGATCAGCACGTTTTAATTGTAGGCCTTTTAATAATCCACCACGATGTGCATACCGTTCAAGCTTTTCGGTAAGTACTAAGCCACTTTTGTCGTATTTTTGATCATGCCAAAAACAGTACCCTCCACCCATATCCAATTCACAACATTGTTCGTTATCAGGTGAAACATAATGGCATTTAGGTGCTTGGCTCATAGGCGTTTTATAGCTTACTTTAGATACTGTAAGCCTAGCACTTCAATCTCATTTTGCTAATTTTATTGGCAATAGAGTTTTGCTAACTTGTTGTATTCAAACTTAAGATCTTCAAGCCGCTTAGCATGTTGTGGCGGTAATGCCATACCTTCAACGAGGGTAAAGTTGGCTTGACATTTTTCAATAATAACATCCGCAGATTTACTTGCTCGGGGAAGTAATTGCAGTAACGCTTGTAATAAGTTAAGTGCACTCCCTGTATTCATAGGTGCATATTTAAGCGCCATTTCAAATTGTACAATGGCGTCTTGAAAATTACCTTGCTTATAAAGCTTGATGCCTTTTGTGTTATGCTGATTAAATTCATTTTGTTTAGCTGCTAATGCATCATTACGACAGTGTAATTGGGCTAATACTTGACTGTTATGCTGCTTGCATGATTGATATTTTTCTAATTGCTCATTGGCATCATCAAATTCACCTAAAGAGAATAAGGCCATAATGGAATCAGGTAGTACTGAATTGCAAAGTGATTGCTCAACCGTTAAAGGAGCAATCATTTTTTTGGCGGATAAATAATCACCGTTACTTACACTTAAACGCGCTTCACAGAAAGTGTGGAACTCATCAAAGAGGTCTGGTTGTTCTATCACTGTTGGGTCGTTTTTTGCCTGACGCAGTGAAGTTTTAATTTGTGTCGTTAACTCTGACTTATCATGTTTAGAATTTGCTTTATCAAGTTGGCTAAACATTGCACGAATATAATTTAATTGGTAATCAATATGTGCAAATGCTGTGCCTTTTGACATTGAGAGTAACGTATTTTGTGCTTTAACAAGGGCATCAAAGTCATTATTAGCTTGAGCAATTTGAGCAAAGTTACGCTGTCTTGCAAATGAATGAGGCGAAATGTTACAGCTTTGCTCAATCAGAAAAAGAGATTCTTTACCTTGGTTTAATTGATTAAGACAGAGTGCTTTTATATCTAATGCATCAATATTAAAACGATTTTGTCCTAATAATTCATCGCAGATGCGAATAGCTTGATCATACTTAGTTAAATATAAACAGGCTTGAGCTAGGTAGGTAAGTGCCCATGTTGGTCTTGCACTTTCAAGAACTGAGTTAAGTAGGTCAAATGCTTTTTGATATTCGCCTAAATCAAAATAAACTTGGCAGGCACGTTTAAAACAAAACTGCGCGTTGCGAGTGCTTTTTTTTGAGATTTTGAGGTATTGATCAGCAGCGAGTCCGAGTTGACCGTCTTCAACTGCTTGATCAGCTTGAAAAAATAACGTCTTCTTTGCTGATAGCTTATTTAAACGAGTTTTAAGCATGCCAATTGAGAATGGCTTGATTAAATAGTCATCAGGCTCGATTTCGAGTACCGACAACACAACGGAACGGGTACTTTCACCTGTGACTAAAATGGAAATACTGTGCCTAGATAATTTATTTAAGTATTTTAATTCTTCGAGAAACTGTTTTCCGTTACGTCCTTGTCCAAGGTTATAATCGATAAACACAATATTGACTGAATTTTTATCAATTTTATTAAGAGCAGCTTCACCCGAATCGTAAAATGCAATATTGTTAGCACCTAGTTGTACTAGCATACCTTTAAGAAGTTTTTGGAACGACTTTTGGTCATCAATAATAAGAATGGTCTTATCGTTTAAAGAAGCTTCGGTGATTAGGCTCATTTATATACGTATCAGCGCAAGATATTTATAACTATAGCAAGTTAACCA
>NZ_JBFKMX010000227.1:0-3394 GCF_041629635.1 Pseudoalteromonas sp.
AAAGTTAGCTGGCTCAGGAATGGTTGCATAAGGCCCATAATTACCGATTAACTTAAATAGCAAGGCTGTTGCACCATTAGTGATTTGCTCTAGGTCATCACCTACCAAATCGATTTGAATCGCGCTACCTGTTGTACCACCGGTATTAAAAAGTGGAAACTGGAAAGCAAAACCAATCACATCTGGTGCGTTTACGCCCATTAATGTTTGGTTTAAGAAGTCGACCGCATCAATGGTTTTTTCTGCTTCTTTTGGGATCATGCCATGGAGAATTTGACCATCCATCGCAACTAAAAAATAGTGATCGATTTCTGGTGCTTTAATGGTGCTGCCATCCATTAATTGAATGTCAGGCACGATTTGCGTTAAGTCTGGCTCACCACCGCGGATCGCTGTTTCAGCTTGGTATTTATCGCCAGTTACTTCCCATGCAGGGCGGAGCACTTTTTCAATACGGTCGCCAATTTCAGAGACTTGATCAAGGTTATAGCCTGGTGGCGGTACCATAAAACCAAAGGCAAAGTTACGGTTACCTTTTGGTAAATAATCAAGTGGTGGAATAAGTAATGCAATACCCACAAGCGTAACAACTGCAAAGCTAGTCACCACAGTAACTTTTCGTTTGGTGGTGCTGGTAATAGCAATAAAGAGTTCGCCAATTTTATTAGGAAGCTGTGCTGCTTTTTTCTCAATTTCAGCTAGTTTCCCCGTTTTTAGTTTGACCTGTTTAGAGTCACTGCGAGCACGTAAGAAGTAAGCACCCGCTACAGGAATAACTAAGATAGATACGACAAAACTAATAAAGACTGCAGCCATAATGGCAAGTGATATATCGCGAAAAAGCTGACCTGCGCTGTCGGCAATGGTTAAAATTGGCACAAATACGACGAGTGTTGTCATGGTAGACGCAAATACAGCGCCTGCAACTTCTTGCGTACCTTCAACACTGGCTTTAAACGGCTTTTTGCCCATCTCTAAATGGCGGAAAATATTCTCGATAACCACAATGGCATTATCGACAACCATACCTACCGCAAAGGCCATGCCCGCAAGCGATACGATGTTAATCGAACGACCAAGAGCAACCAAAATTACCACAGATGCAATCACTGAAATTGGAATTGCGATAGCAATAACACCAATGGTACGCAGCGAGCGTAAAAATAGTAGCAGGGTAATCACGGCAAGTAAGCCACCGACCATAATATTGCTTTGTACTAAATCAATGGCATTTTCTACATAGCTCGATGAGTCCCAGGTAGTAACTAGCTCAATCGTACCATTGATACCAAGCTTTTTAGCATGTTGCTCAAGCATGCCATCGGGCTTATTAAGCTCTGCTATTTCAGCTTTTAGCGAGTTCATGGTTTCAAGTAAGTTAGCACCATGCGCCAGTTGGAAGTTAAAAAATGGCATTTTCACACCGCGAGCACGTACCCAATCACGCATATCTTTGTAGTCGAGTTGTACTGTCGCAATGTCTTTTACATATACCGGGCCGCGGCTATCTTTACGGATCACAATATTTTCAATGGTTGCTACATCGCTAAAACGCCCCATTGCACGCACACGAATATCATTTTTACCATCGGGTAGCCGACCACCAGAGTAGTTGCTATTGGTAATTTGGATGGCGTCGACTAGTTGGCTGTAAGTAATGCCAAAATTAGCAAGTTTGATTGGATCAATTTGAATTTGCAGCTCTTGCTCACGGGCACCTAAAATTCCCACTTTTGAAATACCTTTGATGTTTTCAAGGCGTGGACGTAATCGACGCTCCATAAAATCATACAAGGTAGTGTTGTCAAAACTCGGGTCGGTTGAAGCAAGGCCAACCCAGGCGATGTAATCCACCGACATCGGGTCAACGCCTTCAACTGTCGGTTCAGATACGCCCATAGGGTAGGCGGGAACTTCATTAAGTTTTTGTACAACTTCTGCTTGTGCTTGTTTAATATCAGTGCCAGTTTCAAACTCTAAACGCAGCTGCGCTGCAGAAGTTTGGCTAATACTGGTTAACGACACTAAGCCATTGACATCTGACAGCACTTTTTCCTGTTCGATAACAACGTCTGATTCGATTTCTTCAGGACTTGCGTTTTCCCAAAAGGTACGCACGCTAACCACCACCGAATCAACCGATGGCGTCATTTGTACTGGGACTTGAGTAAAAGCTAAAATACCCGCTAATACCGATAAAATAACAGCGACGATAACACTTATGGGTTGTTTAACCGCACTTTCTACAATCTTCATATCGTGCCTACTTTAAATGTTGTTGATTGCCATTTGAGACATCGGCTACAGCAACCACAGGGCCTGGCATTAATCGTTCATTGCCTTCGGTGATCACCTTGTCATTGGGTGCTAATTGCGGAGCGAAAATAGCAACTTTATCACCTTGATGAAATTGCACGTTAACCGAAACAGGTTGCGCAATTTGCTTATCGCCTTGCACAATTACTTTATAAACTAAGTAGTTGCCGCCACGATTTACCAGTGCATCTTTCGGTACTGTCAGCGTTGTTTTGCTTTCACCTTCTGGTAACCATGCACTTACTGACATTCCTGGCATTAAGCCTTTACCATTAACTTGACCAATAACGCGGAAAGTACGCGCTCGCTCATCAACGCTATTAAGTACTTTAATATTATGCGCTTGCATAAGTTCATCACCAATTTGCAGAGCAATTTCAGAGGGGGCTTTATTAGCTAAGAAAGCAAATCGCTCAGGTACATCCAACCAAGCTTCTAATTTATTTAGTGAGGTAAGTGTAAAAGCATGGTCGCCGCTACCTAACCATTGCCCAAGCTCTGCGAGTCGACTAGTAACTTGGCCATCAAATGGCGCGCGAATTGACATATCATCAATGCGAACTTGTAAAGCGTCGAGCTGAGCATTTAACGCTTCAATTGCTTGCGTTGCAGCAATCACACGGGCTTGATTTGCGATTGTTTGTGTTTTACTTTGATTTAAGCGCTGTTTTGACACGGCGCTTTTTTGTGCTGATTGTCTATACGCTAAATAATCTTCTTCGGCTTGCTTAAACTCTGCTTTTGCTAACGATAGGTTCGCCTCAGCAAGCATTTTCTCAGCTTGTAAACGCTGCTTTTCAGCATCAAGACGACGGGTGTCTAATTGTGCTAAAACAACACCTTTTGTCACAATATCGCCTTCGTTAACCAGTACATTGACAACTTTGCCTGATTCAACAGAAGCGACATTGGCTTGATTAAAGGCTTTTAAGGTACCAACGACACGTTTGCGTGGTTGTAATTGTTGTTCGGTTGCTTCACTAAAACGCACCACTTGTGCATTAGCGTGAAACACCAAAAACAACAGACTTAATAAAAGTCCAATTTGTTTAAATGAGCGTGGAGAAGTCATTGTATT
>NZ_JBFKMX010000228.1:0-3390 GCF_041629635.1 Pseudoalteromonas sp.
CAAGTGCTGACCTTTTTAATGCAACTCTATATCTGTTAATGTTAACAGTTAGCTTAGTAATGTTTTAACTGACTCAGCACCCCAAGTCGTAAGTAGAGCGGTTAATAACACACAAAAAATCGCAAAACCTACCCATCCACTCTTCATTTTGGCATTTTGTTTGTAACTTTCTGTTGTTTTGCCAGTGATCATCGGGGGAACGAGCGCTTTACCTTTCAGTTTATAAACCACAATCGCTGTAATATGTAGCGCAATTGCAATTAATATCCAGTCGAATATTTGATGATGCAAGCTGCCAGCAAGAGACGATAAATCACCGCTAACCATTGCGACTAAAGGGCCGTCATACATAATGTCGTCGGTGGTCATCAGTCCTGTGACTGCTTGTGTTACTAATAGAATGAGAAACGCGATCACCATATAACTGCCGGCCGCATTATGGCCAGGGGTTTCTTGGGCTGCACCTTTGATGGCTGCTAGCGTGTTTTTAGGTGAGTGAATTAATGCAGATAATTTTGCCGTATCACTACCAATAAAGCCCCAAATAAGACGTGTTGCTAATAATGAAAGCAAACTAAAACCCGCTACAAAATGTAATTCCATAAGGCTATTTTCAGCCGAGTAATAAAGTAGTGCGATCAGTGCGACCATACTCCAATGGAAAAAGCGAATAAATCCATCCCATACTTGTGTTTTTTGCATATCGCCCCCTGACAATATTCTTCAATAACTTACATAAGAATAAAGATATGTTGCCATAAATCAGATAGATTCGGTAAGTAAATACGTTAAACACCAATAAAAATGCTATCGAGCAATTTTGTACAATTTTTAAAAATGTAGTTAGCTATACTGGGCTTTTAGTAACGTCCTTTGAGGTGCTAAAGCACCTTTGAAAACATAGAGTAGATTCATAATAAGCGGCACCAATGGAAAAGACGGTTTTTCAATATCATCATGAACTAAATGGCTTAGAAGTACTGCATGCTCAATATAAGCAGCAAAACTTTGCTCGCCATAGTCATGAAGGTTACACCATTGGATTAATTGAAAACGGCGCCCAACGTTTTTTTAGAAGTGGTGCCAACCATGTGGCGCCAACAAGCAGCATTATTTTAGTTAACGCCGACCAAGTGCATAATGGCCAAACGGCTACTGAACAAGGTTGGGGTTACCGTGCTATGTACCCAACGCCTGAATTATTTGAAGGCTTGACTGATGGCATTGGCGAAACGCAACTAGGTGCCCCTTATTTTGAGAAGGCGGTGGTATTCGACCCAATGTTAGCAAAGCAAATGGCATTTACCTTTGACTTACTCACAAGCGAAAAAAGTACATTAGCCAAACAGTCTGCGCTTTATCAGTTACTGATTAATTTAATAACTCGCCACAATAAGCGTTCATTTTGCTTGCGTGCTACATCGCGGAAACCACAATTAGCCACAGCGCTTGATTACTTGCGAGATTATTACTTCGATAATATGAGTCTTACGGAGCTGGCTGCAATTGCCAATATGAGCCCCTTTCACTTTATTCGACAATTTAAAGCGGAAACGGGCATGACCCCTCATGTTTATCAAACGCAATTTCGTGTCAATCGGGCAAAGCAAATGTTACGCTCTGGGCTTGCTATTAATGAGGTTGCATTGGCGGTTGGTTTTTACGATCAAAGTCATTTTCACCGTTATTTTAAAAAGAATATGGGGTTAACGCCTAAACTATATTGTAAGGCCGTAAGTGTATGAAAACAGCTATCGCTAAAGGTTTTTGGGACATGTTACCGCTCAATCTGGCGGTCATTCCATGGGGAATTTTGTGTGGCTCACTCGCCGTGCAATCGGGGTTTAGCCCATTAGAAGCACAGTTAATGTCGCTGTTAGTTTTTGCAGGCTCAGCGCAGTTAGTGGCAATTGAGTTGATTGTTGGCAATGCGTCACTTATCACCATTTTAGTTACCACCTTTATTATAAGCGCGCGTCATTTTTTGTATGGTTTAAGTGTGCGTCACAAGCTGATAGATAAACCGCTAAAATGGCGATTAAGCTTAGGTTTTTTATTAACTGATGAGCTGTTTGCGTTTTCGCATCACAGGCGCGCCTATCAAGGCAAAATTCGCTTAGTATATGCGTTAGTTGCTGGTGGTAGTTTTTATATTGCGTGGAATATTTGGACTTTGATTGGTGTTGTTGCAGGCGCGATGCTACCTGACTTAACTCAGCTGGGCTTAGATTTTGCTATAGCATCCATTTTTATTGCTTTAGTGATACCGAGCATTACTAACTGGCCAACGTTATTAGCATGTTTAACTTCGGCAATTAGCATTGTGGTTTTTAAGTTGTGGCATTTTGAATTAGGGCTGATTTTTGCGGCCTTGCTTGGCATGAGTGTAGGTTATGTGCTTGAAAGCAAGCGAGGTGAAAAGTGATAGAAATTATTTTGCTGATGGCATGCGTTACTTTTACAACGCGCTTTTTATTTTTATCTAAACGCCTACCTTTTAGCATCGGCCCGAAAATGCAACGCTTTTTAAGCTTTAGTGCACCTTGTGTATTAACCGCAATTTGGGTGCCGATTGTGTTTGTGCAAGAAGGCAAGCTGGCAATTTCTCTTAATAATCCCTATTTAATCGCTGCCTGTGTGGCGGTGTTGCTGGCATATCGCTTTAAGAATTTATATATCACTACGGTTGTAAGTTTAGTGGTGTTCTTTTTATTAAAGCTCTAACTGGGTTTTCAGTTAGAGCTTGTCTTTAGAGTGATGCCTTAAGTACATCACGGCTAATATCGAGAGTGACTTGTTGGTTTTCACCTAGAGCAGTCATGCCATGTCGTTCAAGTTGCTCAACAATCGCATCCACAATTTCTTCGCCTAATTGGTAATCGCTAAAGCGAGTTGGCATGTTTACTGAGTGGAAAAATGCCTCGGTTTTTTCGATTGCTAGATTAATGGTTGTGTCATTATCTTGCTCTGAAATACCCCAAATACGTTCAGCATATTGCAGTAATTTAGCTTCTTTTTGCTGGCGCATTGCATGCATCATACGTGGCAACACAATAGCCAATGTTTGTGCATGGTCTAAACCATAAAGCGCAGTAATTTCATGGCCTAACATATGGGTCGACCAATCTTGTGGTACACCAGCACCAATTAGGCCGTTTAATGCCATGGTTGCAGACCACATTAAGTTTTCGCGAACGTCCATATTGTCAGGCTCAGCAAACACGCGCGGACCTTCTTCGATGAGTGTATGCAATAAACCTTCAGCGAAACGATCTTGTACTTTGGCACCGTGGTCAAACGTGAGATATTGCTCCATTACATGCACAAACGCATCAACAATACCGTTAGCTAGTTGCCTTTCTGGTAGTGTTTTTGTTACTTGCGCATCTA
>NZ_JBFKMX010000229.1:0-3281 GCF_041629635.1 Pseudoalteromonas sp.
ACCTTCTTTTAGTACACCGTAAACTGCTACGAAGTTAGAATCTTCTCTTGCAATACCTTGGCTTTCAACTTTAAAAGGCATATACATTTGTGCAAAGTCAGGAAAACGATAACCTGGCTCTGTTACCCCTACCACTGTATGGTTTTTACCATCGATACGAACTTTTTGACCGACGATTGTTGGGTCTGACGCAAACATTTCACGCCATACTAAATCACCTAACACCACCACACGCTCATTGCTAGTAGAGTCAGCTTTTGTAAATAAGCGACCAAGCGCTGGTTTTGCCTCTGAAACTTTAAAGAATTCTTCACTTACAAAGTGTGATGAATAGCGAATAGCACGGTCACTGGTTGAGACGGTTACAGTGTAAGTATCGTAAGCATCTAGAAACTCAAAGCTGGTTTGTTGATTTACAATGTCCAAGTATTCTTGGTAACGCACCGAAGTACCATCATACGCCACACCGTTTACTACCGTTGTCACTTTGCGTAAACGCTCGCCATTTTCAAGTGGAATCGTGCCGCTTAACGTATTGAAAATAAAGCTGAACATATAAATGCATAAGCTTAAACCAATGGTCATAACAAAGGTGGTTAGCGCTGCAAAGCGTGGGTTTTTAAGCATCCCTCGCACAGCATATAAAATATCGTCTAACATGGCATTTCTCCTTATGCGACTGCAACTTGCGTTTCAGTATCGCCAACAATGCGACCATCAAATACTTCCACAATGCGTTCAGCACGTTTTGCACCACGCGGGTCGTGAGTAACCATACAAATGGTGGTGCCCTCTGCATGTAATTTGTCTAGCAACGCCATTACTAGCTCTGCATTTTTCGAATCAAGGTTACCGGTTGGTTCATCCGCAAGAATAATTGAAGGGTTGCCAACAATGGCACGCGCTACAGCTACACGTTGCTGCTGACCACCTGAAAGTTGCGCCGGGTAATGTTTTGCTCTGTGGCTCATATCAACTTTTTCTAGCGCCGCCAGCGCCATTTGCTTACGCTCTGCTTTACTTAAGTCTTTACGATAAGTTAGAGGCAAAGTAACGTTTTCTTCAACCGTTAAATCGCTAATCAGGTTAAACGACTGAAATACAAAACCAATTTCTTTGTTACGAATATACGCGCGCTGTTTGTGATCAAGCCCTGCGACCTGATGACCATTTAATTCAAAACTGCCACCCGAGCAGGTATCCAGTAAACCTAAAATTGATAGCAAGGTTGATTTACCACAACCTGAAGGGCCTGAAATTGATACGTACTCGCCTTGTTTAATATCTAAATTAATCTCGCTTAGTGCGTGAGTTTCAACTTCATCGGTAGCAAATACTTTTTTTAGGTTTGTTAGTTTAATTAATGTATTCATATGATTATTCCTTCAAAATTCGTTATTAATGAGACTTTGGATTAGTTAAGCGCAACACGTGCATGACGTGAAAATTCGCTTTGCTCAGAGATGACCACCTGATCACCCACGGCTAATCCAGTTACAATTTCTATTTCGGTACTTGATGCTTTACCGTAGGTCACCGCTACTTTTTCAGCGTAACGGCCATTTTCAACCAGTTTAAAAGCACTTAGGGTGCGCTCAGCTTGCGAAAATGCAGGGCGACGTACAAATAAGGTGTTACTTTTTTTAGCCACTATGATGTCGCCATCAACAGAAAGATCGGGGCGCGCTTCTTGTGGTAATGGTGTTTCAAGCTCAACATCCACTTGCACTGTACCTTCTACAACTGCAGGGTCGATGCGTTTCACTGTGCCCATAATGGTGTTAAAGCGGGTATCAATCGATACACTCTGGCCAAGCGCGATAGCGGATGCTTTAAGCTCTGGGATTTTTAATTCAGCAATTAAATCATCTTGCTTAGCAAATTTTGCAACATTACTACCAAGCGATACTCGCTGACCTAATTCAAGCGGCATGGCCTGTAAAATACCTGAGACTGGCGCCAATACTTTTAGTGATGCAAGTTGAAATTCGGCACGCTCAATGGTTTTGTTTAGCTTTTCCAAACGTGCTTGCTGCGCGGTAAGGTTTGCCTTTAAATTTTCACCGAGTTGCATTTCACGACGTTTATCAATCGCAAGGGTTTCTTTTAACTGTGACACAGTTAATTTTGAGCTTTCGTAATCAAGGCGAGACACCGTTGCGTTGCCTTTTTGAATTAATTGCTCTTCTGCTTGCAAACGCATATTTGCTTTATCAAACGCCATTTTGGTTTGCAGTAAGCTTGCCTGCATATCCAGTAATTTGGTTTGTTGGCTTACTTTTAGTGCAGCTAGTTCAGCTTCAAGCGCTGTGCGCTCCCACTGTAACTCTTCCACTTTTTGCTTTAGTTCAGGGTTAGCAAGCTCCACAATTAAGTCGCCTTGATTAACCGCTGCACCTGGCTTCATAAGAATTTTTTCGACTTTACCTTCAACATTACTGGCAACCCAGCACACATCGCGTGGCGATAATACACCGTGACCCGATACCTTAATTGTAAATTCACCAGCTTTCACTTCTGCTGTAAGAAGGTTTGAACGTTTAACCGTTGCACTTGCAAAATCCACTTGCGCAACACCATAAACAGCGCCTGCAAAAAGTGCAGCTGCCATTGAAAATACTACTGCTTTCTTTTTGTAAAACGGTGTTTTTTTAGTTTTGATAATGTCCATTTTAAATGCCTAACCTGTTTGCATTGGTAATAGACCTATATCAAAGAGCGTGCCAAACAATAAAAACCAATATTAACAATAGGTTATAGTAAATTGACAATTTTAAGCTTTTTACTACATCCCACTTTTGGGATGACTTTTAAAAAACCACATCCCAAAAGTGGGATGTGACTTTTTACTTAACTGGTTGTTTTTGCTTTGCGTTTATAACGGCGCTTAAACGGTTTTTGTTTTGGCGGGGGTAAATGATTAAAGCCACTAACAGGTGTTTTACAGGCAAGTTCAATATGCCCTTGTAGCTCATTAAGCAGTGGTGACATAAAACTAGTATAACTACCATGCTTTTCGGCAATTTGCGTTAATTGCGACTCCCACAGTGCAGTCATATCAGGTTTTGTTAATTTTTCAGGCAATACATTAATTAGAGCTTTACCGGTTTCGGTGGCTAATATGTGTTTTCCTTGGCGCTGTAAAAAGCCGCGTTTAAATAGTAATTCAATAATGCCAGCGCGTGTGGCCTCGGTGCCTAGACCATCTGTTTCACGCAAGATTTTTTTAATTTCAGCATCGTCTACATAGCGCGCAATACCGGTCATGGCACTCAATAAAC
>NZ_JBFKMX010000230.1:0-3202 GCF_041629635.1 Pseudoalteromonas sp.
GCGCGTCCATTCGTGACTCACCACAACGCGTTAGACATCGACATGTACTTACGTATCGCACCAGAGCTTTACCTTAAGCGTTTAGTTGTAGGTGGTTTTGACCGCGTATTTGAGATCAACCGTAACTTCCGTAACGAAGGTCTTTCAACGCGTCATAACCCTGAATTCACAATGATTGAATTCTACCAAGCGTACGCTGACTACAACGACCTAATGAACTTAACTGAAGACATGTTACGTACGGTTGCACAAGATGTACTTGGTACAACAACGATTGTTAACACAGTTAAGAACGTTGAAGGTGAAGTTGTTGAGACAATCGAATATGACTTTGGTAGCAAGTTCGAGCGTCTATCTATGGCTGATGCCATCATCAAGTTTGGCCCAGATGCAGCTGAAATCGCGCATATCTTCAAAGATCCTGAGAATCACTTCGATGAGCTAGTAGCTTATGCGAAGAAAGTACACGTTAAGATCCCAGAAAAATGTGTATGGGGTCCAGGTAAGTTCTTATGTGAAATATTCGAAGAAACCGCTGAGCACAAGCTAATTCAACCGACTTTCATCACTGAATACCCGTGGGAAGTATCACCACTTGCACGTCGTAACGATGAAAACCCATTTATCACAGACCGTTTCGAATTCTTCGTAGGTGGCCGTGAATTAGCAAATGGTTTCTCTGAGCTTAACGATGCTGAAGACCAAGCTGCGCGTTTTGCGCGTCAGGTTGAAGAAAAAGATGCCGGTGACGATGAAGCAATGCATTTTGACGATGACTATATCCAAGCGCTTGAGTTTGGTTTACCGCCAACAGCAGGTGAGGGTATTGGTATCGACCGTCTAGTAATGTTATTTACTGACTCACCAACAATTAAAGATGTAATCTTATT
Source organism: Pseudoalteromonas sp. (assembly GCF_041629635.1). Classification (GTDB taxonomy): domain Bacteria; phylum Pseudomonadota; class Gammaproteobacteria; order Enterobacterales; family Alteromonadaceae; genus Pseudoalteromonas. The sequence continues at coordinate 891 of NZ_JBFKMX010000230.1, forward strand.
CCCGCATATGCGCCCGCAAGCGGACTAAGTAACGTCAATAAAAAACCCAGCACAAGGCTGGGTTTTTTGTTTTCAAGGGCTGTAAAAAGAAACATTCACTATTCACTTTTAATGAGAAGAAATTAAATATTCATCTACATCTTCTTTTAAATCTTGGAAATCATAATTGTCTAATTGTAGGGTTTCTAGCACATCTTGCTCAATTTTGTGCCACTGTGGCTCTGGGCAAAAGAGTCGTGCAACATGAACGAAGTTTTCAGCGAGTCTTAAGCAAGCAAAACAGCAACGATCAAACATATTACTTGAAGTTGTGAGGAAGTCATCGCTGTGGTGTTGCAAAATTAGTTGGCAAATTGGTTTTGGTAAATGCCAACTGGATGCTAGATAATAACCAACCACAGCATGGTTGGTATTAAAACGTTGCTCTTCTTTATTCAATAATGGCATTGTGCCATCTTCAAGATGTTCTTGTAAAAGTTCAGGATAATCGTCAAAGCGAACCGCCATAGCCGGAATACCAGCATCGTGAAATAATCCCAGCAGATGTAAATTCTCAGGAGGAAGCGGAGTTTTTAGATGGTTGGCGATAATACAAGATACATTTGCAATATCATTAGCGTTATCCCAAAAACGACTTAACGACACTGAACATTGACTTTGATCATAAGCTTGTTTTAATAGATAGCCAGTAACTAAGTTAGTGATATTCTCTAGCCCTAAAAACATCACTGCTTGTCGGATATCGCTAATACTTCTAGCAAGACCATAAAATGGGCTGTTAATAATTTTAAGCACAGCGGCAGAGGTAGCTATATCCTCAGCAATGATGTCGGCGACACGAAACAGTTCCGGCTCTCTGCTCAGCTCTTCTTGCAGTGCTTGCAATATATCGGGTTTAGCAGGAATAGTGAAACCGGATGCGACATCGTTAAGTATTTTATTATCTATTTCAATCATTAGTTCGCTTATTTTAAAAAGCCACTTAATTACTATAGACAAGGATTACTGAGCTGTTGAAATTAAGACGATATATTTAAAATAAAAAACCCCAACCGAAGTTGGGGCTTTTGGTCAGTCATCAATTTAGATTTCCATATCTAAGCGGCTGTCCGTAAATCGGTGTCTTCTGATTGTTTTTTTACATCAGAATCCTTAAGTAACAAGCTTAATATGACTGGCACTAAAATCAAAGTGAATATTGTTGATACCACTAACCCACCAACTACAACACCACCTAAACCACGGTATAGCTCACTTCCTGCTCCTGGCATTAATACTAGCGGTAACATGCCACCGACAGAAGTAAGGGTCGACATCATAATTGGACGGACACGGCTTTCAACGGATTCTTTAATCGCAAGCTGTGCATTTAAGCTTTTATATTTCAGGTTGTTAAGCGCTTGGTGCACAATTAAGATTGCATTATTTACAACCACACCGGCCAGAATAACAAAGCCTAATAAGGTTAATACATCAAGGTTTTGTATCGGCGTGTAGCGGTCGAATACGCTTGCCCAGTGCACAGCGGCAAGTCCCATAAAGCCCCCTAATGTTGCAAGCGGGACGCTTACCATAATAACAAGTGGGTATTTCCAGTTTTGGAATAAAATAACCATTACCAGATACACTACAAACATTGCTAGAAACATGCTTGAACTTAACGTGCCAAATAAACTACCGTCGCCGAGTAAGGACTTTTTAAGATCAGCAAGCTTACCGGCGCTACCAGCAAGATTCACTTCAACGGCAGGAGAGATTGCCCCCGCAGCGCGCAGCTCTTCGACCATAGTATTCACTGATGCAATTGCTTGCTCAAGCGGCATTCCAGCTGGCGGTGTAAATTGTAATGTTACCGCACGCTGACGTGAAACGTGCTTAATTTGATCGACGGTTTGCGTACGCTCAACCAGTGCGAGAGATTGTAAATCAACTACCTGACTTTGTGGTGTTGCTAGCGGTGTTTGCATTAGTGCATCAATAGGGAAATCATCCTGTTGTGCACTCGTTACGATTTTAAGGTCTTTTAATTCGCCACCAACCGCAAAACTGTTCATCATAATGATGCCATCACCATTAGCTTGCACTGCTAAGCCTAAATCACGGCGCGTCATGTTAAGTTCAGCTAAACGCTCATCTAACGGCTTAATTGATAGCTCTGGCGTTGGCAGTAAAAAGTTAGCTGGCTCAGGAATGGTTGCATAAGGCCCATAATTACCGATTAACTTAAATAGCAAGGCTGTTGCACCATTAGTGATTTGCTCTAGGTCATCACCTACCAAATCGATTTGAATCGCGCTACCTGTTGTACCACC
>NZ_JBFKMX010000231.1:0-3163 GCF_041629635.1 Pseudoalteromonas sp.
AAAACGTATCTTGTTGATACTTTTTTTGAAGCTTTGCCGTTTGAGCGCAAAATGCGTGTGCACTTTCACCGCTTTATGCACCGCGTTCATGATGAGCTGAAACTGCTTAAAGACGTTCAAGATCCACTTGAAAAGGTTGCTGATAAATTTAAAAGCGAAGCGGATATCATCTGTTTTGATGAATTTTTTGTGCAAGATATTACTGATGCCATGTTACTTGGCGGTTTAATGCAAGAGCTGTTTAAGCGCGGCATTGTGTTGGTTGCAACATCAAATATTGTACCTGACGAGCTCTACCGAAACGGTTTACAGCGCGCGCGATTTTTACCTGCTATTGATCTTGTCAAAGCAAATACAGAGGTTGTAAACGTCGATTCGGGTATTGATTATCGACTGCGTACTCTTGAGCAAGCAGAGATTTACCACAGCCCATTGGATGAACAAGCGGATAAAAACCTATTTGAATACTTTGACAAATTATCCCCTGAGGCGGGTTGCCTTGATAAAGAAATCGAAGTCGAAGGGCGGAAGCTTAAAACTCGTAAAGAAGCCGATAGCATCGTAATGTTTGATTTTAAAGAGTTATGTGAAACTGCTCGAAGCCAAGTTGACTATATGGAGCTAAGTCGTGTTTATCATACTGTATTGCTTTCGAACGTAAAGAATATGGGGGCAGAGCACGCGAATGATGATGCGGCGCGCCGCTTTATTGCTCTCGTCGATGAGTTTTATGAGCGCAATGTTACGTTAATTATTTCTGCGGTTGCGCCACTAGAACAGTTATACACTGGCGGTATTTTAGACTTTGAATTTAAGCGTTGTATTAGCCGCTTACAAGAAATGCAGAGTTTAGAGTATTTAGGGCGCGAGCATTTAGCTTAATCTGCAAAAATAAACGAGATCTGACGATCTCGTTTCTCAATACTATTTATTCTTGATTCAATTTAATGTTTTTAATCTTTAGCCACGCTTTACCGCCTTTTTCATCGGTAAGGTCTGGCACAAAGTAAAGTGCTGAGACATTAGCTTTTGTAATGCCTTTATCCTTTGACCAGCTTGGTGTCCATTTAGGGCGACTGAAATTTTCTAAGCTAACCCTTGTGGTTTGCCAAGTCGTAGCGCTTGGTAATACAGTTTGATAGTGCGCATAGCTTTTATCACCTTTTCCACCATAATCTTTCTGAGATAACTTAACCAAAAGCGATTTGTCGCTTTGATAAGTGAGTTCGACACTTGTAATGCCTTCTAGCGACTTTTTGGGTAGATCGTAAATCAACTCAACCCACGAATTATTTTGCTTATCGACACGTGGCACACGGTTGAATGCTATACCCACATAGTCTTCTTTTACTAAGGGCTTTTCATAACTCGCACTACTGCCGTGCGGATCAACCGCATAGCGCCATTGGCTCGTATCGAGAGCTTGATCTGCATATAGCGCAGAGCTTGAAAATAGTATTGCTGTAAGCAGTGATTTTAAATACATGATCTTTTTCTTATGGTGATTATTTTACTAGCGATACAGGGGATGTTGCTGGATGAGTTTTTGATTGTAGGGGAGTTTCATTTGTTGTGGAAGTGGGCGTTTAGTCGTAACGGGTGAGTTTGTTTTTGGACTTGCGTCCCTGTAATTATTTTGCGCCATCCATGGCGCACTCGTTCATTCTTTTTAAACGGCCAAAAAGAACGAACCAAGAAAAAGCCGCCCCGAAATCAAACTTTTCCAAGCGAAATTATTTTATTCAAAACTAAACGTCATAAATCGACGCGCTAAACATCCCTATACGCTTTCCAGCTCGAAGTCCTTTTCTCGCGTTCATAGCTAGCCGCACTTCGTTCGTCTCAAGACGCTATTCACCCATATCTCAGTATGAATTGTTCGACTCGCTACGCTTCCTGTCTCACATTAGCAATAAAATAACCCCACTTGGGTTTGATTTAAGAGGAAAATGAGGCAACAGTGTTTAAGTGCAAAAATTACTCCCAGTTTCCTAATGCAAAATGCAAGGGAGGATTCTGATTCTATTTATTAGATATATTGGAATGTGGTATTTTAATAATATGATTTATTTGTAAATTTTTATAAAAAGGACTTTTTAAGTGGCTATTGTTAATTGGTTTAAAAGGCAGAGGAAATCAAAGCTAGCATTTTATACTGCTTTAATAGCGACTCCTACCGCACCTGTTATCTTTGCAATCTGGCAATATCTAACCGTAGGTTATGCGATTGATTTTGGAAATGGCCAATATTGGAGTGGTGTTACCAAAGCTTTTAATTTTCAGATTGAAATGATGAAAATTTTGGCAGGCTTAACAGCTATGCTTGGTTTGTTATATAGAAGCTTACAAACTCAGGAGCAAATAAACACAGCTAGACTTCAGCTAGATGCTTCGTTAAGAAAAGATAACTTTTCAATGTATATAGAACATTTCAAGCTTTTTAGTGACGAATTGGAACATACTTTCAATAAAGTATATGTGACACTAGGTAGTTCAGAAAAGCTTCATTCAGACACTAGGTTGTTATATTCAAAATTTTACAAACCTAATACCCCTCAAAATGGTGTAGTAGTTCTTACTCCTACATTTGAAGATTGTGAAAAGCTATCTAAAACTTGTTTGTCTCTAATGGGTTATTATGTACAACTTTTTTATGATACAGCCAGCAATAGAGATAATATCGATAAAAATTTAAAAACTATGGGAGCACACTTTAGGAGTGCTTTTAATTGCTTTGCGAATATAGGGCTTGAAAAGCTACTACTTTTTGAAAAGGATTTGAACAAAGATAACTTTTTATCAAAATTTGAACAGCTCAAATTAATGTGTTGGGTGCTTTTTGAGTTAGAGGTTATGTCAGCAGAATCATTTATTGAATTGAGTGATAAATTCCAAGAAATACAAAAATTGCCGAACCCATACGAAGAGTTTGATTAAAATCCAAACAGAAATTTATAATAATACGAAGTAGCATGTTACTTTTACTGACTCGACATTCGAATTGGTGTCCTTTTCAATCAAACCTGAAAAAGGGATTTAAATGAATAATGCGAGACAGGGAGCGAAGCGGTCGAGCAAGCCATGGTGAAGCATAGGTGAATATCGTCTAGAAACGAACGAAGTTCGGATAGCTATGAACAAGAAAAAAGGACTTTGAGCTGGA
>NZ_JBFKMX010000232.1:0-3105 GCF_041629635.1 Pseudoalteromonas sp.
AAACCAACCATTTTGTGTTGTTACTTTTAAACCACCAATTGCTGCGCCATTACCAGGTGCATGGGTGAGTTTTGCTAAAATACTGTCGCCTGCAAGGGTATCGGCAGTTACATCGTCAGCCGATAATTTAGATAACTTTGCTTTTTGCTGAGTATTGGCTGGCGCATCTAAACGTTTGTAGATTGGTGCACCAAACTCTTCTGTTAAAGCGTTATAATGCTCACTTGGTGTTTTACCAGTCACAGCTAAAATCTCAGCGGCTAAAAGCGCAAGAATAAAACCGTCTTTATCAGTTTCCCAAACACTGCCGTCACGACGTAGGAAAGAAGCACCTGCACTTTCTTCACCACCAAACAATAAGCTTGAATCTAATAAACCATCAACAAACCATTTAAAGCCCACAGGTACTTCAAATACTTCACGGCCATGTTTAGCAACGACTTTGTCGATCATTGCACTAGAAACCAGTGTTTTACCTACTTTAGCATCGATTGGCCACTCTGGGCGGTGACTGATCAGATAGTCAATTGCTACTGCTAAATAATGATTAGGGTTCATCAGACCATCTGGCGTAACAATACCATGACGGTCATAATCAGGATCATTACCAACCGCAATATCAAACTTATCTTTAAGTGAAATTAAGCTTGCCAATGCATAAGGCGATGAACAATCCATTCGGATTTTGCCGTCTTTATCAAGCGTCATAAAAGAAAATTGCGGGTCAATTTTTTCATTAACAACGGTAATGTCTAAACCGAATTTTTCGGCAATCACTGGCCAAAAATTAATGCCAGAGCCACCTAACGGATCTACACCAATTTTAATACCTGCATTTTTAATCGCTTGCATATCAATAATGTTTGCAAGGTCTTCCACATAAGGTGTTATTAAGTCTTGATATTGAATAAAACCAGAACGTTTTGCTTTAACAAATGGGAAAAGTTCAACTTCAACTAAATCTTCAATTAAAAGTTGATTCGCTCTATCTTCAATCCATTTTGTGATATTGGTATCAGCTGGACCACCATTAGGCGGATTGTATTTAAAACCACCATCTTCAGGTGGATTATGAGAAGGTGTAATAACAATGCCATCAGCAAGTTCAGCACTATGCGTTTGGTTGTGCGTTACAATCGCATGACTTATAACAGGTGTTGGCGTGTAATCGTCATTTTCTTGCGTTACAACCTGAACCTCGTTTGCCACTAACACTTCAATAGCTGAATTAAATGCAGCTTCAGAAAGGGCATGAGTATCTTTACCTAAGAAAAGCGGACCAAAAATATTATTTTGTTTTCGATAATCACAAATCGCTTGGGTGATTGCCAAAATATGTGATTCATTAAAATTAGTTTTTAATGAACAACCACGGTGACCAGATGTGCCAAATGCCACTCGCTGCTCTGGATGTTCTTCAATATCTGGTTCATATAAATAATATGATGATACTAATTTAGGAATGTTGACTAAGTCTGATTGTAAGGCGCGCTGCCCTGCTCTTTCATGGTTTGCCATGATCCACCTTTAAATTATAAGTAATCGCGTAATTTTTCTGCTTCGTCTTCACTGTAGCCTAGAGATATGGCAACTTCGTGAACCATCATTTTTTTACGTGTAGTATTTGAGTTAGTCATAACCCAATAGCCACTATCCATAATGTTTTTAGGATTAGTGCTACTGCCAGATGCAATTAAATCGTCTTTGTTTGTAGCGAAATAAATACGATCACGGCCTTTGATATCAAGCACACGATTAAAAATACCTTTATGTGTGCGATGAAGAGCAGAAAGAATAAATAGAAAACGCCCTACAACGCCTTTTTGCATTGCAAGTTCTTCTTTATTCAAGATATTAAACACGTTATCGCACTTATGTTCTTTTTTCTCTGTTGGCGCAACCTGCTCTTCAACTTCCACAGTTTCAGTAACTGGAAGATTTGGGAGATCTGTATCTAGCTTTAATAGGCGACGTAAAATTTGAGACGCGCTTTCACCAATACTCTGAGTATTACTTGCTATATACTGATATAACTCGTCGTCGATTTCGATTTTTTTCATGGTTATCCTAATTGTTAGACGAATTTAGCAAAAATCTCGCATAGTATAACGAGTTTAAATTGATTTCTCTATGTTTGCTTTTTCAAGTTTCACTCGGCACAATGCTGCTTTTCATTAGCTTAACTACGCAAATGCAATTAAATTATTCACAACTTGGCGATAATACAGACAACTTGCCAATTATCGTAATTCATGGCTTATTTGGCTCTAAAGAAAATTTAAATATCATTGCCAAACCACTCAGTGAAAACCATCAGGTTATCAACGTCGATCTTAGAAATCACGGCCAATCATTTCACGATGCTACAATGAACTACCAAGTAATGGCTGACGATGTATTTAATTTATTAAACACATTAAATATTAATCAGTGCACTCTTGTGGGTCATTCCATGGGTGGAAAAGTGGCGATGCAAATGGCTTTAAGCCAAGGTGAGCGAATAGCCAAGCTCGTTGTATTAGATATAGCACCAACACAGTACACACCAAGACATCAAAATGTATTCAACGGCTTAAAAAACGTGAATTTAGCCGCGATTAATAATCGAAGTGAGGCAGATGCTCAGTTAGCTGAATTTATTGAAGAACCTGGCGTAAGGCAGTTTTTATTAAAAAGTTTAGCAAAAACAGAACTAGGTTTTAGTTGGCGCTTTAATGTTGAGCAAATAATTGCATCATATGATGCGATATTGGCAAAACCTGAAGGTTTAGCATATACAAAGCCCACTCTTTTTATTAAAGGCGCAAATTCTGACTATATTTTAGAATCACACCGCCCTGAAATTGCTTCGCTATTTCCCAATGCTAAAGCAAAAATAATCGCAGGCGCTGGCCATTGGTTACATGCTGAAAAGCCAAGCCAGGTAAATTTAGCAATAAGTCAATTTGTTGCTAGTTATTAGAGAGAAAAAATAGAAAAAACCTACTTATTACATGGGTACTATTTTTGATCTTTGATAATGTATTTAACGGCTTACTATGCTATAGTTGCGGCCGTTTTCGCGCAGATTCAGAATAATAATGTTAGATAAATTATTAGATGGTA
>NZ_JBFKMX010000233.1:0-3090 GCF_041629635.1 Pseudoalteromonas sp.
AGGTGAGTATAATTCATCTATTTAGTTTCTAATTTTCTCTGTGCTGAATGCAAAAAATAAAATTGTTAAGTGACTATTGATGTAAAGTACGCTTTCATTTCATCTAAATAAATTATTTTCAACACAAGGAATGGCGATTATGGCCATAGCCCATTAACTATTTATTCTGCTATCTTCACTGGTACTACACTCATTTAAAATAACCAAATCACACTAATGCCACTTTATTACCGAAATAAATATTCTTTTGCTCAAATACTAACAAAGATAAACATACCTTTATCTTGTAAAATATTAACAATAAAGCTCTGGTGTTGATGAAAGCCAGTTGATAAAACAACGAATATCATGGCGATTACTGTCTTCTTCGCGATAAACGGCATATAAGCCTCTTTGAAAAGGCACAAACTCACTTAATGGTGTAACTAGGGTATTGTTATTTACTTTACTGTTTTCAATAGGAAAAATTCCCAAGGCTAGCCCTAAACCCTGACTTGCTGCATTAATTGAAGAATCATAATCATTAAATGATAACACGCGTTTATTTTGTGTCAGTGTTGTGCCTGTAGCAGTAGCCCACTGCAGCCAAACATCATCCATATACGATAAATCAATCAAAGGTAAAGCATTAATATCGTCAAGCGCATTCACTTGGTATTTATTCAAAAACGATTTCGAACATACTGCAGCAATAGTTAAATCGAGCAATTTTTGCTTAGCGGTGTTGGGCCAATTTCCTTGGCCAATACGGATGGCTAAATCGATATCATCATAGCGTAAATCGGCAACGTGATTACCTGTCTCAATACGTAATTCGATTTCAGGGTGCATTGCTTGAAAGGCACCAAGCTTGGGTATGATGATGTTACTTGCCATCGTGGAAAAACATGAAATTTTAAGCGCTTGAGACGAAAACCGATTGCGTACTTTACGCCTTCATTGCTCAAATCATTCAAGCCCCTGTTGCACAAAATTTAAATACATTTCACCTGCATTATTTAACACCACACCACGGCTTTTACGTTGGAACAAACTAAAACCGAGCTGCTCTTCAAGCGCTTTAATTTGATGGCTTACTGCTGAAGGTGTGATGCATAGTTCGTTACTCGCCGATTTAAAATTTTGATGACGGGCTGCGGCCTCAAAGATACTAAGTAAATGCAGTGGTGGGTATTTAGAGCGCATATTCTAAACCTTGCTGTGATTTTTATCTTAGCAACTGTATTCAATTGATGAATCAAATTCAACACAAAGGTGGTTGCGATTGTGCTCTACAAATGGACTTTCTCATAAAATGAATGAAAGTCGAATAATGTGACCAGTCGCTATGGTGTTTGGTATTTATCTAGGTACAATTGAAAACGTTTAATTTTTAATTAGTTAGCTAGAGTTTCTTGTGAAAAAAATAATAAGTAAAGTCGCCTTTGAGTTAATTGTTATCACCCTTGGTGTGTTAATCGCACTAGGTATTAATGCCTGGTATAACAATTACCAACAACGCCAAGATGCAGAGCAATTACTAACGAAAATTGCTTACGAATTACAGCAGAATATCCAGCGTTTAGAGCTTGCTTCGGCCAGTTATAATGCAAACATTGAGCAGTCTAAAAAGTACGAACAATTATTTGAAGAGACTGGCGAAAGCGACGGTTATGAATTTGTGCTAAAAATGTTGATTATTGAACAAGGCGCTTGGCAGTTTTCAAAAACGCGTCAGGAACTAAATACCTTGCCTGTTGAATTATTGATTTCATTGGATATGGCCAGTCGCAGTACATCTGAGGCGAAAGAAATGGTGAATCAGTTTATATTTCAAGGTCATGATGAACTAAATGAGTTAGTCGATAACGATATGAATGCACGCTATCTAGATGGTATGGAAAGAGAGTTAAAGCAAATTAAGTTTTATCTTGATTATGCTTTATTAAGTTCAAAAAATGCGTTATCTCATTTAGAAGAGTTTCGTGAGAGTGGCAAAATTAGCGCTAAAAAAGAAAACGTTGAGCTCTCGACCACCTTATAAACACCATTTTAAAAAAACGTAAATCATCAGGTCTATATGTTACTTTAACAAGCTAAATATTGATGCTTTGCCTTTGTAAAAATCCCTTAATTGTAAAACCCATTTATGATTGCTATTGAAAAGTTAACTGCGCAACATTTAGAAGAGCTGAGCAAGGTTGTTTTAGCGAAAGATCAAATTCAATTTGCATGCAGTGCTGAGGAATTTTTAAAAGAGAGCAATCAGCGAGTGCATTTACATGTAATTAAGCACACTTCAAAAGTGATTGGCTTTTTTAAACTTGATTGTGGCTATCATTATGATTATGCATTTTGCCCTAGTGATGGATTAGGGCTGCGCTCATTTGTAATTGATAAACGTTTGCAAGGGCAAGGCTTAGGTCAAGTTACCATAAAGGCGTTACTTGCGTATTTAAAACAACATTACTCACATTACAGTTGGCTTTATTTAACGGTTAATTGTAAAAATAGATTGGCTAAAAGTTGTTACCAAAAAGCGGGGTTCTTGGAAGAAAAGGCGCTGTATTTAAATGGCCCGGCTGGCCCCCAACATATTATGTACATGCCGGTATAATGCTAAGGTCTGTTGAACTTTGCTGTTCTATTCTTGTTCTTTTTGAGCGTGCTTTTATCGCGGCGCTCGATATGTGACCTAGCCATCTAAGCGAATATCGAGCAAAGCTTCTGCGTCCTGCTAACGCCCCTTACCTGCATTCATGCAGGCAACAATGAGAAAAGTGCGCTCAAAAGAACCGTTCAGCAGCGCTTGATTGGGTTTTTTCTGTTATCGGCTGACTCACATAGAATAACTATGTCACGCAGCCTCTGCCTTGTATAAACCCCAATCAAACTGCTGCAAAAACGAACTTGAAAGATCAACAGACCCTATTTTTTAAATAATAAATTAGGTCTTTTATTTTAAGCTGGTTAAATATACAGTGGTACTTTGAATAAGGAATGCCACGATGAAATATACTGGAAGTTGCCACTGTAAAGCGGTGCAATTTGAATTTGAAAGTGCACCTATTTATGATGCATTACAGTGTAATTGCTCCATTTGTATTCGTA
>NZ_JBFKMX010000234.1:0-3025 GCF_041629635.1 Pseudoalteromonas sp.
ACAATTTCAAATTCATGGTCTGATTGGTCAGCTCGGTGCCAAGCATGAAGTTTTAAGGCTTCAAATCCTTCTTCTAAATCGTCTTCATAGGATTCAAATTGAATGTCGACATATCGCCCACCAGGTGGCACTAAGATTTCTTTACGTGTTGCTAGGTCAACGTTTTCTACGAATGTTTCGCCGCGGTCAAAAGAGACTTTTGCAAGCGTTGAAAAATCATCACCTTTAGTTGCAGATGACCCTTCAATTTCAAGGGTTAAAGGTGTTGGTAATACTAACTCTTTATTGAATTTCAAGCGGTACTTAATGGTACGGCCTTCTTCTACTAAATCATTTGTATGACGGGAATAAACAGCATTTACACGCAAATCACCCTGATTACTTGAAGGGTCTAGAATATCTTGATTAAGTGTTAAGCGGTCTGAAAGCGTCTCTCGGTGCCATGCTTCAAGTGTGAAATATTCGGTATTTTCATCTTTGCCATCATTATTTAGGCCAATCAAAATATCAATATGGCGGCCACCAGGTGGGACGCTTATTTTTTGAGGGCTAGCAAGATCAATGACGTACGGATAGCTTTCACCACGATTAAACGAAACAAATGCTGTTGTATCGAAATCTTGTCCTTTTTGTGCAGTGCCGCTGCTAAGTTTTAGATTAAGATCCTTTTCTTCATCTAGGTCTTTGTTGAATTTAACACGCAGATGCGCTTCATCACCTTCTTCTGGGCTTTTATCTAAGCTGTATACTGCACTGATTTTGTAATAGCTATCTTCACCACCAGATGAACCAGAGTCACCTGTGCCACAGTTTGCGGCAGCTAAGTCAGTAAAACGATGGCTGCTTGTCGATAAATAGCTGAGCGATGATTTACCCATATCATAAGCAAAAAATTCAGAGCCACCTAAGTTGTCTTGGCGAGAAACAATTAATTCACCAACATGGTTTTTAGCTGCCCCAGTCGCTAAAGCCAAATTGTGCTTATTAACAATTTCAACGGTTAATGCATCTGTATCGACACGATAAATACTGTTTTTGCTCACTAAATATAAGGTGTCACCGATGAAGGTTAAATCACCCCAGTTCTTATCTTGTTCATTACGAAAGCCGGTTAATTCACCGTAAATTGACGCATAACCTGTGTTTGGATCGATAGTGAAAAGTGTATCGTCATGTGCAGCCCATAATAGGTTTTGTTCAGGATCACTCACAAGGCGGTAGGTGAACTTTGTTTTACCAACTTGATGATGAGAACCTGCATTAATATCGTAGTAAGCTAAGTAACTTACGCCATTAGTTTGAGGCACTGAAACATAATATAAACGCTGATTGTCTGTATCTAATGCAATCGCAGCAGAATCGTATAAAGCGATTGAGTTCGACAGGCTTTGACCTGTGTATTCATCTAGTGTGTGAATAACACCTTGACCAGCATCACTGGCAATACCGTACATAGGACTATGGCACTTCGAATGTGCAGAAAATCCAGAGGTAGCAAGGGCTGCACACACAAGTGTACGAACAGCATTTAGTTTCATAGGGGGCTCCAAATTGCTAACAGCTTATAATTAGTGGAAATTTTTTCGCGATTTTACGCGAAATAGGTACGGAAATAAAATATTTATCAGAAAAAAATATGAGAAAGTTATTACACTTTATCACACTGCGTGGGTGTTCAATTCAGAGAATATGAATATCTATTCAGTACTATTTTCGCGATGGTTTGACCTTATATTGACTTTGGACTTTATGTTAATTGCTTAGCACGCTTTTGATGGTATTGTTGTTGTGAACTAATAATAAAAACGATAGGAATTTATGCATGAATAAAACACTGCTTGCCCTCGTATTATCGAGTTTTTCATTGGGTACATATGCATCAAGTGACCTCAATTCACTCTTTAAACAAACTGAACCAAAAGTGATTGAGTGGCGACGTGATTTCCACCAAAACCCCGAACTTGGTAACAGAGAAACACGCACGGCTGGCATTGTGGCAGCACACTTAAAATCATTGGGCATGGAAGTCGAAACAGGTATCGCTTATACCGGCGTAGTGGGATTATTAAAAGGTGCTAAACCAGGGCCAACCGTTATGTTACGAGCAGATATGGATGCATTACCCGTAACCGAAAAAACAGATGTGCCTTTTAAGTCGACAAAAACGACTAATTATCGCGGTGTTGATGTAGGCATAATGCATGCGTGTGGCCATGATACCCATGTGGCAATGCTTATGGGAGCTGCAGAGGTACTTGCGAGCATGAAAAATGAACTTGCAGGGAATATCATGTTTGTTTTTCAACCTGCTGAAGAAGGCGCGCCACAAGGTGAAGAGGGTGGTGCTGAATTAATGCTTAAAGAAGGTATTTTTAAAAAATACAAACCAGATGTGGCCTTTGGATTACATATCACTTCAAAATTAAATGTTGGCCAAATTGGTTATCGCAGTGGGCCAGCCATGGCCAGCGCAGACCGATTTGAAATAACAGTTAAAGGTGAGCAAACTCATGGTTCAACACCTTGGGCTGGCGCCGACCCAATCGCAGCGGCTGCGCAAATTGTTACTGGGGTAAATCATATTGTCAGTAGGCAAATTAATATTACTAAAGAACCAGCCATTGTATCGTTTGGAAAAATAGCAGGTGGGGTAAGGAATAATATCATTCCAGAAGAAGTGGACATGGTCGGCACAATTCGTAATTTTGATATGGAAAATCGGCAACAAATTTTCGAGAAAATTAAAACCACGGCTGAGCATATCGCGTTATCGTCTGGCAATACCGCTGATGTGACTATCTATGAAGGCTATCCGGTAACCGTTAATGACCCTAAATTAACAGAAAAAATGCTACCAACGCTTGAAAAGGTGACAGGTAAAGGGAATTTAATTGAAATGCCAAAAATTACTGGTGCTGAAGATTTCTCATTCTATGCAATGGAAGTACCGGGATTATTTGTATTTTTGGGCGGTACACCAAAAGGAACAGATCCTAAAGATGCACCGAGCAATCATTCGCCTTAC
>NZ_JBFKMX010000235.1:0-2998 GCF_041629635.1 Pseudoalteromonas sp.
CACCAAAACGGTTAACCCCACCGAGTCTCAGCAATAGCTATTGACGATAACACGGTCAGACCGAGAGCAATAAAACCTGTTTAGCCGGGAAGTAGCAAATACTGTCTAACGAATGAGGTCATTGCTCAAGCGCAAATCATCAGGGCGATAGCGTAGCAAAGCTAATAAACGCCGAATGTAGAGCTGCTGTCAGATCTTCTTGTTGTTGAAGACACCTATTGCTTGACAAAGGGGAGTCCATGTAGCCCGCATAACGGGCAAAAATACGTAGGCTACAATACCAAGCGAAGCGCAGGGAGCCTACGTGTTTTTTGTCCCCAGCGAGCGAAGCGAGTGTTAATGCGTTTGTTATGTGCCTTTGCTGATAAAAGCAAATTTACCTTTCACACTCTGCCCTCTCATATTCTCGCACCACAGTTTATAAAGTGGGTAAATAGCCGCTGACCCGATTAATGAAAAGATAAAACCAAGTGTTGAGTACATTAAGGGAGATAAAATAAAAATTGTACCTTCGGAACCCTCTGCAATAAATACGTTGCTGATGACCAGATGAAAGGCAACACCGAAGGCAAGTGCTACACCGAAACAAATCCAAATTGCGATGACCATAAACGAAGCAAAATTGAGCTGAATTCGTGCTTGGTCACTATATTGTTCTTTTAATTCCATTGCAGTGTGAACTCCTGAAGCACATAACAGCTTATTAGTGCGCATTTCGATTTAAGGAAGTTATCCACACCCATAAATATTCAGACTAATGACTTTTTTATTTCATAATTTCAGTAGGTTACCAATAGTTTTTGATGCGAGCAATGTAAAAGTACTGTAGTAAAAACGAGCCATTTGATTGATAAAAACTGAAATACCACATATAACTGAATATATATACAGTTATATGTGTGGTGCGCTATGGGATATTCTCCATTTATAGAATCCGTAAGGGTTGAGCTAAGAACAAGGCGTTATAGTATTAAAACTGAAAAGGTTTATCTCTTTTGGATAAGATCGTTTATTTTATTTAATGACAAGAGGCATCCAAATGAAATGGGAAATCATGAGATAGAACGATTTTTAAATCATTTAGCCTTAAATCGTCAGGTAAGCCCTGCATCGCAAAATCAAGCGCTATGTGCCCTTATATTTTTATATCGTTATGTTGTAAAAAAAATACGTGGGCTAAATTATTCATTTACAAAAAAAGAGCAAGTGATGCCTATCGTACTTACGCATCAAGAGGCGACCTGTATTATTGACAAAATGAAGGGAATTCATTGGTTAATTGCCTATATTTTATACGGTAATGGGCTTAGAATTAATGATGCGTTGAGCCTAAGAATCAAAGATATAGACCTTGAAAATAACATGGTTTTTGTATTTAGAGGGAAAGGGCACAAAGACAGGTATTCGTTGTTACCAAAATCATTAAACAATGCAATATGCTGTCAAATCGACAAAGTAAAAACGTTACATCAGTTGGATTTAAGTCAAGGTTATGGATTAACGTCATTACCACCTGCGTTAATATGGTAATGCGATTAAAGACTTTACTTGGCAATATTTATTCCCTTCCACTACACGATGTGCTCATCCATATGATGGTTATATTTGTCGCCATCATATTCATTGTTCCGCTTTTAGGAAAAAACTTAGAGAGGCCGTTCAGTTAGCTGCAATTCCCAAACGTGTGAAGGCGCATACATACAGGCATTCATTTGCCACTGAGCTGTTATTGCAAGGCACTGATTGCAGGGTCTGTTAATCTTTCAAGTTCGTTTTTGCAGCAGTTTGATTGGGTTTTATACAAGGCAGAGGCTGCGCAGCATAGTTATTCTATGTGAGTCAGCCGATAACACAGTAGAAAACCCAATCAAGCGCTGCCGAACGGTTCTTTTGAGCGCACTTTTCTCATTGTTGCTCGATATTCGCTTAGATTACTAGGCCACACATCGAGCGCCGCGATAAAAGTTCGCTCAAGCAGAACAAAAATAGAACTGCAAAGGTCAACAGATCCTCTAACTGTACAAGAATTACTTGGTCATACTGACTTAAAAACCACAGAAATTTACACGCATGTTGTAGGTACGCGGTTTGGTAACACAAGAAGTCCTATTGATCGTTGAACATTAAAATGAAACCGCATGTTTTTTGTTTTGTGAATAGATTTAATAAGTGAAGGATAAATAAAGGCTAACAATGCAGTTAGCCTTTATAGATTAATTAAATTAAGCAGTTTCTAATGCTAGTTTTGCTTTTCGTAAACGGTAGTTTCGCCAGCGACGCCATGAAAGCATAATGCCTGTATAAACGAGTAAACACGAAAGTAGCGAGGCAAGGCCTGCGATGGTTTGGCCGATAATGCCGTACGCTTCGCCTGTGTGTAAAAAGCGAATGTAACTGCGTGCTTTTCGGTAGGTTGATAAATCGTCAAAGGTAAGGGTTTGTAATACAGTACCTGTTTGTGTATCTACCGTTACCGTTAAGCGTTTTTGAGGCTCGCCACATGTACCTGTATCAAGGTTAAATGACATTTTATCCATTATTTGTGTGGGTAAACTGAATTGGGCACGTTGCCAATCTGGCGTTTGGTTTATGGCGTTTTTAAATAACACATCAAGCGATTGAGCTGTGACTTGGTTTAATGGTGTTGCTGTTAGCTTTTCTATTTTTGCCTGAGTAGATACCACCTCTTTTAAGGTGTTCCCCGGCCATTTAAAAGAGAAAAAGAAGCCGGTTGCAATCACTACTGCCAGCACTGGCGCAAAGTAAATACCGTACACATTATGCCATAGATAGTCGCGGGCATTGTTGTTTTGGTAAGACTTGCCAAACGTAAGTTTTTGTTTAAAGGCGCGTTTATTAAAGTGTTTTGGCAACCATAAATAAAGTCCCGAAAGTACCAACACAAAGAAAATCACATTGGCGATGCCGTTAACCCAACGACCTGTTTCACTGAAGCTGCCATCAAGTGTGAGCCAGCGGTGAAAGGCTCGTAACTTGC
>NZ_JBFKMX010000236.1:0-2972 GCF_041629635.1 Pseudoalteromonas sp.
TGTTATATCAATACCTAAGCGTTTACATAAACGTTTTACAATCGCAAGGCCAAAGCCAAGGCCTGTACTACTGTCACTTTTAACTCCAGCATCAAACACTTTGTTAACTAATTGCTTATCAATACCACAGCCCGAATCACGAATCGTTAGTCGATTATTGGCATACTCAATTAAAATTGTGCCTTCATTAGTATGATGAAACGCATTACTAATTAAATTACTTAACACCATTTTAAATGCATCATGATTAGTGTTTATTGTGGCAGTTGAGTCTACATTCACCTCAATCTCAATCGGTTTATTTTCAATCAATTTATGATGTAACAAAATCGCCTGTTCAATCAGCGGTAATAGTTTAATGTCACTTAATTCATAATCTTGCTCTCGGGCCATTGCCAATAAACCTGAAACTGATTGCTGCATATCACGCTGTGCATTTTCAATACGGGATAAAAGCACCTGTTGCTCTTGGTTAAGCGTTGTTTCTTTTAGTAACGCAACTGCACCCACACTAATCGCGATAGGTGTACGTAATTCATGGGAGGCATCACGAGTAAAATTTTGCTCCCGTTCAATAAACTGCTGAACACGCATAAAAGCATTATCTAGCGCTTTGGCAAATACGCCGATTTCATCTTGTTTAAACTGTGCTGAAAATCCAACAGGCATGGTGTCTGATGCGGTATTTGAAATAAGCTGATCGAGCGTCTTAATTGGTTTAGTGATACGCTTTGCTAATAGCCACGCCACCAATATAACTATTAACAAAATGATGGTGACAAAAAATAATGCGAAGCCCAACATACCGCCTTTATTTTTGCGCACAATCAGTTGCTCGCTCACCTCGGCAACTAAGTAACCGGAAGATAGCGCTTTAATATGGTAATGTTTGTCACCCTCACCAGAGAACTCTGTACGATTTGGCTCTTCCTGTAACACATTAAAAATTGCCTGTGGTAACGCATCGATCGACGCAACATAACTGACAAAAGGGTAATGGGTGGAGACCGTTTGCTTTGTGGCTAATTGCGACTCAACTTGCTCTTTTTCACTATTTAAAATAAAGCGAAAAAAACCATCTTCCACTTCATATGAAAATATAAAACCTAAGCCTATAAACAAGGTGCTGACTAGCAGAGCAATGCTGATAAACGATACAATGATGCGCGTTCTTATTAATGTAAACACAAGCTCAATCTCTTAAAATGTTAAACTAAACCCAACACCGTGGATGGTCTTGATAATCGGCTTTGCAAATGGCTTATCTAGCACCTTTCTGAGCTGATAAAAATGCGAACGAAGCGCATCCGAATCAGTTGGCTCATCTCCCCAAATTTTATCGCATAATTCTGAGCGCGATACCGCTCTTGGGTAGGCTTCCATCAAGATACGTAAAATAGCAAAACCTATCGGCTGCAGATGAATTTCAGCGCCTGCACGCAGTACCCGTTTGCTGGCAAAATCTAACACTAACTCAGTTTCATTTTTACCCAGTTGCAACTGTTTACTTTGAGATTGCGATTGATGCCTTTGAGTGATCGCCAAGCAACGTAAATAAAGCTCTTCTAACTCAAACGGTTTAGTCAGATAGTCATCAGCTCCTAACTCAAAGCCCGTTACTTTATCACTTAAGGTATCTCGCGCTGTCAGCATAATAATCGGGATATGTCGTTCAGCTTTATTTCTAAGCTCCTGACAAACCGCTAAGCCATCTTTTTTCGGCAACGCAATATCCAAAATAATGCAGTCATAAAAGTGTGCAAGGGCTAAAGAAGCGCCTTGCTCACCATCGTAAGCAAAGTCCATGATGGCGCCACGATTATCAAAAAAAGTGGCAATGTTGTTTGAAATCGCTACATTATCTTCAATCAAAAGTACTTTAAGCTGTTGTTCTTTCAATTTAATTATTCCTTTTAAGCCGACAAAATAAGGCTAGCATTTAAAGGTAAATGATATAAGGGGTAAAGGTGATGAATATCAGCATAAGTGCACTCATCGCACTATTTAGTGCAATGAGTGCAAATGTTAACTGCTTTATTAAAATCCGTTTTTTCATTAAAGCGATTGCACTTTATTCAATAAGGATGCGATATCTGTATTGTCTGGAAACTTTACTTTTGCGGCCGAAAGATGTTTTTTTGCAGCAGCAAAATCATTTTCTGCAAGCAATGTATTTGCCAGAGCCAGCTCCAGCATCGGATGATTAATGGCCTCTTTTGTTACTTCCATTAATGAAAGCGCAGTATCGCGCTCCATTTGATTTTGCGCATGCTTCCCTAAATAAACCCCAAGCATAGCTAATAGCATGGTATCAAAATCATCTTGGTTGGCATTATATGTACCAAGCGCTTGTGTTTTATTTACAAAAAATTGCTCTGCTAGTTTAATAGTGCGGTCGTCTTTAAATTCAATTGGCTTGTCGAGCGTTAAACCTAATTTTTCAACAACGGCAATCGCTGTGTCTGTGGTTGAAAATGGGTTTTGACCAGTCAATAAGTTGCCATCAAAACTGACTTGATTGAACATTAAACTATCTTGTTGATACAGCGCTCCTTGCTCCGATAATTTATTGGCAAGTGAAAATGGCATTTGCCATTTCTTAGTAAAGGCGCTTTCTTCTACATTACTAAAGGCTGACACGCGTTTACCTGCTAGCAAGTACTCACCATTTGAAAGTTTAATATCTAATAATGCTGCAGGTCCATGGCACACAGCCCCAATCACACCATTATTTTCATACACTTGCTTTATAATTCGCTTAACACTGCTATCCCTAACTAAATCGAACATAGGCCCTTTGCCACCGACTACATAAACGGCATCAAAATCCTGATGATTTAGTGATGCAAGCTGTATTGTGTTTTCTAATTTCGAAACAGCATTACTGTCTTTTAAAAACGCGGCATTATAGGATTTTTCTTTGTTGTAGTTATCTGCAAGCACTTTGCCGCCTTTTGGCGATGCGAATGTAA
>NZ_JBFKMX010000237.1:0-2940 GCF_041629635.1 Pseudoalteromonas sp.
ATATCAAGTGGCTCTGGCGAACCAATAGACAAAGATAAGCCGTGACATACAAAATTATGTTGTTCTGTTAATTGTTTGAACTTTTTACCTAATGCACCACCTAAAATAAGCCAGTTTTCTGGTGCGACTTCTAAAAAGTCCACTTGCTTTGGGTAATTGTCGATTAATGGATCAAGCATTTCTCGTCTAAGCCCAAGCCCTACCATACCGAAACCGTGTTTACTCACCGCACCTCC
Organism: Pseudoalteromonas sp.; assembly: GCF_041629635.1. Lineage (GTDB taxonomy): Bacteria > Pseudomonadota > Gammaproteobacteria > Enterobacterales > Alteromonadaceae > Pseudoalteromonas. The sequence continues at coordinate 237 of NZ_JBFKMX010000237.1, forward strand.
AAACCTATTTATACTTCAATTAATTAAAAGGCCAGCTTAACTGACCTTTTAGCTAGTTAATCTGATCTCGGGATAACAAATTATTTTTTAGCAGCTACTTTACATATTGAAGCGGCAAGTTTGTTTGTAATAGGCTCACTATAACGAACAAACTCGCCTTGTTCTAAAAACAAGCTTCAAGCTAAACAGTATGAATTAACATAACCTATATATTTGAGTTGGTTAGTTAACTTCTTAACCCAAGTTACAGTTAGTTACTTGTGGCCACCGCACTTGCCTTCACCACACTTGCCTTCTTTTTTAGCTTTGTTTTTGGCACCGCATTTACCTTCGCCACATTTGCCTTCACCGCACTTGCCTTCTTTTTTAGCTTTGTTTTTGGCGCCGCATTTGCCTTCGCCACATTTGCCTTCACCGCACTTGCCTTCTTTTTTGGCTTTGTGTTTAGCGCCGCATTTGCCTTCGCCACATTTACCTTCTTTTTTAGCTTTGTGGTCTCCACCGCACTTGCCTTCGCCGCATTTACCTTCTTTTTTAGCTTTTTTGTCGCCGCCGCACTTGCCTTCGCCGCACTTGCCTTCTTTTTCAGCTTTTTTGTCGCCGCCACACTTGCCTTCGCCGCATTTACCTTCTTTTTCAGCTTTTTTGTCGCCGCCACACTTGCCTTCGCCGCATTTACCTTCGCCTGCATCAAGCATATAACCCGATTGCATTGCAGTTACTTGAAAGGGGTTTGCATTCGCTGCTGTTGCTACAAGGCTTGATGCACCAATTACCGCCGCACCGACTGTCATTGCTACTGAATTTTTATTAAGTGTTTTCATAATTGTCTCGTTTTACGTTTACTTGATTGTTTAAGGTGACCTAGCTTTTATAAATATTCTTTCAAATAAATTTAATTTTTTTGGTCAATTAATTAGTAAATCTCATTATGGTACAGCTAACCCATTGAGCAAATTCAGTTTAGCCTTGTAATCAAAAAAAAAATAGTGTTTAGCGCACAAGCTCGTTAAAATCGCCGCCGAGAATCATAAGGTACACGATGCAATGAAACTAATTTTGGCCCCAATGGAAGGTGTTGTTGACTTCCATATGAGAGAATTACTCACCGACTTTGGTGGGTTTGATCTATGTGTTACCGAATTTGTTCGCGTTGTTGATGCGCTTTTACCGCCAAGGGTATTTTTTCGCTATTGTCCTGAACTTAATTTTTCGGGTAAAACCAAAGCTGGCACACCTGTTCGTATCCAGTTGCTCGGGCAAAATGCGCCAATTCTTGCTGAAAATGCCGTTCGTGCTGTTGAATTAGGATCACATGGTGTTGATTTGAACTTTGGCTGCCCAGCCAAAGCTGTAAATAAAAGCAAAGGCGGTGCTGTTTTACTCAAAGAGCCAGAGCAAATCTATCAGATTGTCAAAGCGGTGCGTGATGCCGTACCGGCAAGTGATGAGGTATCAGCTAAAGTACGTCTTGGTTTTGATGACAGCTCACAAAGCCAAGAAATATTTGATGCCGTAAATAGTGCTGGTGCTAATAGTATTGCAATTCACGCTAGAACCAAACGTGACGGCTACCGCCCACCTGCCTATTGGGAAAAAATAAAGCCCCTAAAAGAAAACAGTGAAATTGAGGTGGTTGCAAATGGTGAAGTTTGGAACTTTGAGCATTATTTATTATGTAAAGAACGCAGTGGCTGCGAACATGTAATGCTTGGCCGTGGGGCGTTAGCTCAGCCTGATCTTGCTGCTGAAATTGCTGCAAGGCGGATTGCCAAAGATTACCAATCAATATCATGGCAGGCTGTGTTGTCACATATTGTTGATTCCAACATGCACTGTGATGGCGGCAACAGTGAACGTTATTTTGCCAGTCGTACCAAACAATGGTTAGCTTATTTAAAGCTGCATTATCCCGAAGCTGACATCTTCTTTGAAGAAATCAAACGATTGAAATCAAGCCAAGAAGTGCTAGATAGAATTTTACAGGCGAGTAACAAAGTTACGAGTTGTTGATTCATATCATGTCGCATTAAATTGCTGACCTCTATAATCCAGTATTGCACTATCTTTGTGCTTGGAATTGAAAGGGGAATGATAATGACTGTATCACTTGAGTTATTCAGACGCAGGCTACAAGTAGAGCTAGATACTTTACGTAAAGACGTTATTGAGCACTACGGACCTGCACAACCAGCTATTGTTAATGACTTACATACGATCAACTACAGTGATTGGCCAGATTTTCTGGAGAAACATTTTTTATTAAATCATGAACCTAAATTAAACCGCTTAGTACAATTAGAAGCAGCACTAGCACAATTCGATATCGGTCAGTATGGCTACTGTGCGGACTGTGAAGAACCGATTGAACTAGAGTTACTAAATGCGGATCCAGCAACACAACGTTGCCAAAAATGTTCCCATTAGGTTATTTATCTAATGGGAAATTAACCATGGCAAGTGCAGGCTCTTTTATTAACCTTGCTAAAATTACATTTGCCTGTGCTTGATTTAGTTTCAATTCCTTTCTTAAAACTGTAAGTGCGTGTTCACTACTCCATAATTGAGCATGAATACCATAATCCACCTCTGCAATGATTGCTTGTTCTATACCAAACGGGATATCTTTAAATTCAGTTAAGCGATGGCTATAACCTGTTCGCCAATCTAATCCAAATGTATTATTACAATTATCTGTTGTATA
>NZ_JBFKMX010000238.1:0-2927 GCF_041629635.1 Pseudoalteromonas sp.
CAGCTGTCAACAGAGTGTTAATGTAATGTTGATAAGGTGGTTTTGGGTAGTTAGTTGTTTTTAATGAATTTTTATTTGAATGTTGAATAATTGGTCGGTTTGTAATTACTTGATTTAAATAGGATAATAAGTTGCTACATATTCCTTCTGGTTATTTTTAATTCTTTTTTGTTATAACTGTTGTGGGTACATTGGTGTGATTTTATGAACTAAATTGTATTAAAAATCGCCCTGCTGTTTACATTTGTTAACATGCTGGGGTGTTGTGTCTGAATTGTTACTGAAACTTTGTAAGTTTTAATAAAATCTTTCATGGAAAGCATCGAATAATTCTTTTACTTAGTGTTGGCTGTTTAACTATCTGTCCCGGTTCGCATTTATTTTTTTGCAAAGGCATTAGTTTCAAAAGACTTTCTCCATTCTAAAAATGAGCAATTATGCTTTGGATTATGAATATGCTGCGTAGCAACATAAACATAATTAAAGTCAACTAAATTTAATTTGTTCCGTATGCCTACAAAAACACCACATTAACCGCAATTTATAAGCGTTTATTTTATTTTTCATTTATGATTTAAATATATTGAGGTTGGGGTTTTTCATGCGCAGTTTAGTTATTTTATTTTCTATTATTATTTTTTTTACTGGGTGTAGTAATTCAAATTGGCGAACCGCTAGTCGTGAGCCTGCGGGTATTGCACCAAACCCGATGCTGGTTAATGACGCGGTTATTGAATTTTATGGAGCCGATGCCTTTAGTTGGCGAGGCTGGTTTGCCGTGCATACTTGGCTTGCTATAAAACCTGAAAACGCGAAAGAATATACCGTATATGAAGTGGTTGGTTGGCGTGTAAAGCGCGGATTACCGGCTCTTAAAAAATACACTACTACAACGCCTGATCGTTACTGGTATGGCGCAAAACCAGAAAAAATCCTCTCAATTACCGGCAATAAGGCAAAAAAATTAATCCCTGATGTTATTGCCGCGGCCGAACGCTACCCGTGGGCAAATGAATACACCTTAGTGCCAGGTCCAAACAGTAATACCTTTCCAGCTTGGGTTGGCTTACAAGTAAAAGAATTGGAACTGGATATGCCTTTTAGCGCAATTGGCAGCGGTTATGCTGATACAGAAGTAGAGACGCAATAAATTAGATTGGTAGAATCACCTCTATTAACTTAAATCCATAAACAATTATGTACCGAAGTTAATCTTTTAATAAGACAACTGAGCGCCAAAGTGGCTGACGAATTTGAGCGAACAGCGGTCATTGATAAAACTAACGTCAATACACACATTGCATTACGAAGACCCACTTTTGTTCATGAACATGGCACGTTAAGTAAAATCTTATTTGACTCGATTATGTAGATGTAAAAACAACTGATTGATATATGATGCTAAAAATTGAAAATTAAAATTATATAACGGTCCTCTAATGGCGCGATTAAGTAATGGCTCGTTTATCTAAATCCAATTTTACATTGATAGGGCAAAAAACTACTGATAATCTACTGAAAATATTAAATAAATAATTTATTAACGTGCAAATATTAGGTTGTGGATAAGTTCCTTAAATCGAAATGCGCATTAATAAGCTGTTAGGCTTAGCTATAACAATTTACCATTAGGAGTTCTAAGCCATTGAAAACCTTACTTCATATACTTGATAGTAGAACACCTGAAAGAATTTGGATGATTTCAGTTGTTTTAGTATTACTCTTGTCTGGAATTTATTTATTGATTGGTGAAGTGGTAGAAATCGAACCCATATTTGTGATCCCGGTAATAGTTACGAGCTGGTATGGTTCTAGCCGTTCAGGAGTTTTGTTAGGATTTCTTACTGTAGCAATATTAATTTCAGAGAAGTATTTTGTATTTGGGATGGCACTAAATATAGACTTGCTTGTTTATTATGCTGTTCCCTATATCGTCGCTTATTCGGCTGTAGCCATCATTATTACCAACTTCAGAAATGTTCATAGAGTAGAATCAGTTGCTGCCGATACAGACTATTTAACAGGATTATCCAATTCAAGGAGATTTTACATTGAGCTGGCTAGTGAGTTAGTACGAGCAAATCGTTATAAACATACTTTTTCACTAGCTTATATTGATGTGGATGGGTTTAAGGAAATAAACGATACTCTTGGTCATGATGTTGGAGATAAATTGCTCATTGGTGTTGCGCAATGTTTGAGTTCTAACCTAAGAGAAGTTGATACTGTGGCCAGGTTAGGTGGTGATGAGTTTTCTTGTCTCCTGCCTGAAACAAAGTCCAGTGATGCAAAGCATGCTTTTTTAAATGTTATAAGAGCATTAAAACGGCAAATGAATGCCAATAATTGGCCTGTAACTTTTAGTATTGGTTTGGTTACCTTTGAGGAAATACCAGATAACGTAAAAGAAGTGGTGAAAGTGGCAGATGAGTTAATGTATTCAGTGAAAAATAAAGAAAAAAATGATATTGCTTATCAGATTTGGCATGGTAAAGCCTAACACATATGAACCTTCTCCGGTCAAGTAAGCATTACGATTCTTTTTAGCTGCTTTTAAGCAGCTAATTTGTTTTAGCAATCGTTTAAATCTATTCAACTTCGCTATGTCGGTAAGCCGTTAAAATCGTTTACGGCAAACACATATAGGGGCGTTGGTATGACTCCCACTGTCAAGTTAAACACACTGTTCCTTGCCTAACTTTAAGCCATAATTTCTTAACTCGAATTAGAGAGAGTTAACGCATAGGATGAAGCAAGTAATGTCGTCGGTTTTCATGCTGATATTCGTTGGTTATTACTATTGTTAGTAACAGAGCAAACCTTACTTAGTTCGACGTGGCACCTGTCTTCAGTCTATGTTCGTGGTTCAATGCTGCGGTAGCAACATTGCCATCCTAACACCGTCGGTGGTTGTGCCACACCCGATG
>NZ_JBFKMX010000239.1:0-2909 GCF_041629635.1 Pseudoalteromonas sp.
CAGCAAAAAGCAAAGTTATCTAAATTATCGGCTGACGATGTAACTGCCGATACCCTTGCAGGCGACAGTATTTTAGCAAAACTCACCCATGCACCTGGTAATGGCGCAGCAATTGGTGGTTTAAAAGTAACAACACAAAACGGTTGGTTTGCTGCACGTCCTTCTGGTACTGAAGATATCTATAAGATTTACCTTGAGTCTTTTGTATCTGAGGCGCATTTAAAAGAATTAGAAACAGAAGCTATTGCTTTAGTTAATTCAGTTATTTCTTAAAATTTAAGATGTTTTAAAAGGCGGTTTACCGCCTTTTTTATTATGTAAAGATGAGTAACATGACAACAAATAATTTCTCACAAACAGGTGATTTCTTATCAATATCACGTGCCAACGAATGGCATTTAGACCCATTTAATTTTACCTTGAATAACGGCACTCAAGTTGAAGTGCTTGATACCGGTGTAATTCAGTTTACGCCAGTACAGTATGGTAACAAAGACATTGTACTGTCATCAGCCATTCACGGTAACGAAACTGCGCCAATTGAAATATGTGATGAACTGATTAAAGCGGTTATTAAAGGTGAACTGCAACTGGCACATCGCGTTTTATTCATTTTTGGTAATCCAGCGTCGATGAATGTGGCTGAGCGTTTTGTTGAAGAAAACTTAAATCGCCTATTTTGTGGTGCCCATAAACAAGGCGAACAAAATAATGAAAAAATCCGCGCTGCTAAATTAGAGGCGTATGTTTCAAACTTCTTTAATCAGCAAAGTGAACATGGTCGTAAACGTATTCATTATGATTTACATACTGCAATTCGTGATTCTAAAAACGACAAGTTTGCTGTCTATCCTTTTTTAAATGGCAAACCATGGAAAAAAGAAGAACTAAGCTTTTTACTTAGTTGTGGTGTTAATACCATCTTAATGATGAAGTCATCTGCGACAACCTTTAGCTATTTTTCAAGTAGTACATTTAATGCAGACGCCTTTACCATCGAGCTTGGTAAAGTAAAGCCTTTTGGTCAAAACGATATGACGCGCTTTGAAAAAGCTAAAAACACACTTACACAATTAATCTCCCAAGAAACGATTGTTTATCCAGAGTTTAACTTTGCTGATTTTGAATTGTTTGAAGTTCATCGCACAATTAATCGTACTCAAAAAGATTTTAGTTTTCCTTTTAGCGATAGCGCTGCAAACTTTACTGGGTTTGCTAAAGGAGAGCTACTAGCAACGGATGGCGATACAGATTATTTTGCTGAAGTCGATGGTGAAGCCATTATCTTCCCTAATGCAAAAGTTGCACTAGGACAACGCGCACTTCTTACCGTGATCCCCCTGCAAAATAAAACTGATTTTGTATAAATATCTTGCCACACCTTTTAGGATATTCAGCTAAAATTAGTTGAATATCCGTTTACGTTAACGTAAAGTCGAGCTAACTTTAATTTAATATTAGTCCAATTTATGGGTGATATGTACTAATCATACCAGTCACTTGCATAAATTAGCTGTTTAAATTGTTTGGTTGATGTGTTTGATGCGTCAAATTCAATTTACCTAACGTTTAAGTGTCTCTCAGCACAATGCTAATTATGTTGCTTAATTGGATATTTACGCATTTTTAAAGCGCTACATCATTAGAGGTAAGCTATGACGAACCCGCAAAATGTGTCTTTAAATGTTACGCAGGCACTCGAATTTATCGATCCTTCAGCATTAGACATACCTACTGTTAGTTTATTAGATGAAAATGGTCATCTAGTTAAAGGCGCAGTTGATCCAAATATTGACCAAGAAACCGCATTAAAAATCTACAAAACAATGCGTTTTATTCGAGCGCTAGATGAGCGTATGCAAGCAGCACAGCGCCAAGGCCGTGTTTCTTTTTACATGCAATGTTTAGGTGAAGAAGGTGCTGTAACAGCAAGTGCCGCTGCATTAAAAGACGATGATATGATCATGGCGCAATATCGTGAGCAAGCAGCCTTACGTTACCGTGGTTTTAGCCTTGAGCAATTTATGAACCAAATGTTCTCTAATGAGAAAGATTTAGGTAAAGGTCGTCAAATGCCAATTCACTATGGTTCAAAAGAATTGCATTATATGACTATCTCTTCACCATTAGGTACGCAAATACCTCAGGCAACGGGTTATGCGTATTCGCAAAAAATACCACACATTAATGCTGAAAATGGCGAGTTAAGCTCTGAGATTAATAACATTACGCTATGTTATTTTGGTGAAGGTGCAGCATCTGAAGGTGATTTCCACGCAGGTCTTAATATGGCAGCGGTTTTAAAAGCGCCAGTTATCTTTTTTGCACGAAATAACGGTTATGCGATTTCAACGCCAGCAGATGAACAGTTTGCAGGTGACGGTATTGCCAGTCGTGGTGTCGGTTACGGTATTAAAACGATTCGTGTTGATGGCGCAGATGCCTTAGCTGTTTATGCGGCAACACAAAAAGCACGTCAATATTCAGTTGAAACGGGTAACCCAGTGTTAATCGAATCAATTGCTTATCGTTTAGGGGCACACTCTACATCGGACGACCCAACAGGTTATCGCTCAAAAGAAGAAGAAAGCACAAATACTAAGTGTCCAATTCAACGCTTTAAAGGTTACTTGCTTAGTAAAGGCTGGTTAGACGAAGCTGAAGATAATGCGCAAGATGAAGCGCTACGTGAACAGATCTTAGATGCCGTAAAAGTGGCTGAAAAAGTGGCTAAGCCACCAATTGAAGATTTAGTAAGCGATGTATACGACACGCCAATTCCATTACTTGAAAAACAACTTGAAGCATTAAAAGCGCACGTTAAAGCACATCCAGACGCTTATCCGACAACGGCAGGGAGAATCAAATAATGGCACAAATGAATATGTTACAAGCGATTAATTCTGCGC
>NZ_JBFKMX010000240.1:0-2878 GCF_041629635.1 Pseudoalteromonas sp.
AAGTTCAATGAAATTCTATACTACTTTTCACAAATATTATTGTGGAATTTACCTGCATGCACACATTTTATACGTTTGCATACTTGATGAGCGTGCTAATAAAGTTGTTCATCAAAAAATAAAAGCTGATAAAACTGAATTACTTAACTAATTTCACCTTATGTTGAATATATAGTGATTGGTGTCGAGTGCATGCATGTTGGGATTGGGTTAGTGTAGTGGCATAGTGATTTGTGTCGAAGAACAAAACGGTATTCGATGATGAAAGTTTTTTAAAAAGCAAAGTTGCATAGTGGGGAGAGCTCTACACCTAACTAGGTAAGCATGAACAACCATGTATTATTTGTGTTTAAGTCAGTAACAGCTGAATGATATAGGTAAGTGTTGTCGCAGTAATAAGCTATTTGGCCTTGATTAGACACCCCATTGGTACGCATTAATTTAAGAAATGAATTGAATCGTTTACACCTTAGCTTAGCCTTTAACTAACTGGACGAATGAGCCATCTCTTTGAGTATCGCCAGATTAAGGTTAATCGATGAATGTCTAGTGGCCCTAAACAATAAGTTGTATCAACTGATTTAGGCGGCAATGAGCTCGCAATAAGAGATTACTGTGTTTGCCGTAAAAGATTTTAACAGTTAACCGAGATAACGAAGTTGAACAGATTTAAGAATTGCCAATACAAATTAGCTGCTTAAAAGCAGCTAAAAAGAATCGTTATGCTTACTTGACCGGAGAAGATCCATATGTGTTAGGCCCGATGCACGCTACAATTAAAACACCCAGGGATTGCATTGTGAATATGAATGTATTCAACATCACTATTCTGAAATTGTCTATCAATTGCAAACTCTAACTCTTTTCCTTGTACCACTTCAGCTCCAATCATTAAGTTTTCCGAATTGTAAGCTCTTACTGAAAGTAATCTATGTCTTAGCATTTTAGGTATTTCATTTATATCTAAATTAGCCATTTGTGCTTTTTCGCGAACAAATATGGGACCAGATGCTCTGTAGGGTGAATTGACATTATGATGACAGAAAGATAACGCTAGCACTCTCTCACCTATTTTTGCATCTGAGAGAGAAACACGACATGGGTATCCAGGCTCTGCGTCTACAGTAATCCAAACAGCTTCAGAAATGCTTAATTTCTCATTGTCTTTGAGCATTAGCTCATGAAAGTTATCTTTAGCTAGTGCTTTTATCAAAAAATTAGTTGTCATTTATTAAACCTATTTACATAACGAATTTTGATTATAAACATCCATGTATTTAGTACTAGCAATACTCGGACATGGTACTTAGATGATTTTTGAGTTTAACGCCCCGCCACCATTCGAACAAAACGCAGTATATCTGGTGCAAACTTCTGGATCTCTTACTCATTATTATACTGCTGGATATTCTCAGCCTTAAAGGTTACATACCATTCGGGATCAACAAACATTTCCCCTCAATGTAACCCTCAGACCTTAATTATTAGACGGTTTGTACGATAATTCATAGTGCCAATTAATGCCCGCAACAGCCCAGAGCGAAGCAAGTCAGATGCTTGCATTTGTTAGCTGCGACATTAAATTGCAGCCCTTTTTGCAATTAAGAAATACAAAGGATTTAGTGATTTTTGATACTCACAATAGCTACTATATATTAATTTTATTATATGAGAGTCTTCTGCATTAAGGGCTTTAGCAATAACTGGTGAAAAATCATAATTGTAGCTTTCAACCTTAATCTCAGTATTTTTAAATTTCAGCCCTGTACTCAAGTAAGCTACTAATACAGCCTTCCACAACTCTTTTAACGCAAAACCTTCATTTTCTATATAAGGTAATATGATTGAAAAGGCATGACAACCCGTTACTGTATGCAATAAAGTAAAATCATTTTGCAAGTAGAAGAGTTTTAAAACAAACGCTTTAAGAGTTTCCAAGTCAATTTTTTTTGGGTGGATAATTTCGCCATTGGACTTTAATAGATCCCCTATTTCAGCCATATGATCAACAATAATTCCAGGCGAAAAGTTAAAGCTTTCACCTAATGGAGATAATCGGATTAATATATCCTCTAAACTTTCATCAATTGTTTCTTCAACTATTTCAAAAGGTTGAAATTCTGCACTCCAATAGGCGAGTGCAACGGCTATTTCACTTCTAGAGTTCGCTTCGATAGCATACGCCAATCTAATGAGACCATGAAAAGCAGAAGCTGCAATTCCTGGCAATAAAAATGGAAGAGATTTTTCAAGAACGTCTTGGATAGAGTAATTTTCCAATTGGTTTTGAAAATACTTTAAATATCTTAGGTAGCTTTCACTATTGCTAAGCTCAAGCTCTATAGCATCAACAGCAGTAACACTGTCTAAGCTACCGATCTTTTCAAGTTCGTCGATACTTTGATAAAATGTTTTCTGTAATTTATTCTTCGATGCCCCCATAGCATTTAACGCAGTCAAAACCATAGGAACATGAGTTGCCAGACCACAATCATACATAGGGTGATATTTTCCTGCTTGTTCAAGAAGTATATTTAGAGTGTTTGAGTCTTCCATGATTCTCCATGAATGTTATGTAGCCCGCATGAGGGGCTGATAATACTTTGATAAAATGTGAAGCGAAGCGGAACCTAGCAAATTGTTAGCAGTCCCATGCTTAATGCGCTTGATACTTATTGAACCTTCTCCCGGAAGTTTAGCGAACAGCTAAACCTCAAGGGACCAAACCAAAAGGAGAAAGTTCAATGAAATTCTATACTACTTTTCACAAATATTATTGTGGAATTTACCTGCATGCACACATTTTATACGTTTGCATACTTGATGAGCGTGCTAATAAAGTTGTTCATCAAAAAATAAAAGCTGATAAAACTGAATT
>NZ_JBFKMX010000241.1:0-2848 GCF_041629635.1 Pseudoalteromonas sp.
CCAAGCAAGCATCAAATTTGTTACTCGCTATATATGTTTGTAATTATTATGTGTCCTAGTGTCTTAATATACGCTTAACAAAATATTTTTCATAAATTTTTTGATAGCAATAAAAAAGCCAGCGCATTGCGCTGGCTTTTTTTACAAGTTGGTAACTTGAGGGTAGCACCTACATCATGCCGCCCATACCACCCATACCGCCCATGCCGCCCATATCTGGTGCTGCTGGTGCATCTTGAGGTACTTCAGCAACCATTGCTTCAGTTGTGATCATAAGACCTGCAATTGATGCAGCAAATTGTAGTGCTGAACGTGTCACTTTTGTTGGGTCAAGAATACCCATTTCTAACATGTCATTGTATTCGCCAGTTGCAGCGTTGTAACCAAAGTTACCTTCACCTGCTTTAACTGCGTTTACAACTACTGATGCTTCATCACCTGCGTTAGAAACGATTTGACGAAGTGGTGCTTCCATTGCACGAAGTGCAACTTTAATACCGTGGTTTTGGTCTTCGTTGTCACCAGTTAGGTTTTCAATCTTGCTAGCAACACGTACTAGAGCAACACCACCACCTGGTACAACACCTTCTTCAACCGCTGCGCGAGTTGCATGTAATGCATCTTCAACGCGGTCTTTCTTCTCTTTCATTTCAACTTCAGTAGCAGCACCTACTTTGATTACTGCAACACCACCAGCTAGTTTAGCTTGGCGCTCTTGAAGTTTTTCTTTGTCGTAGTCAGATGTTGCTTCTTCGATTTGTGCTTTAATTTGGTTAACACGTGCGTCGATTGCACCTTGCTCGCCTACACCATCGATAATTGTTGTGTCATCTTTAGTGATAACTACGCGCTTAGCTGAACCTAAATCTTCAAGCTGTGCTTTTTCTAGGTCAAGACCCACTTCTTCAGAGATTACTGTACCGCCAGTTAGAATTGCGATGTCTTGTAACATTGCTTTACGACGATCACCAAAACCAGGTGCTTTAACCGCTGCAACTTTAACAATACCACGCATGTTGTTAACAACTAATGTTGCTAGCGCTTCGCCTTCTAAATCTTCAGAGATAATTAGTAATGGCTTGCTTGCTTTTGCAACAGCTTCAAGTGTTGGTAATAGCTCACGAATGTTAGATACTTTCTTATCTACAAGTAGAATAAATGGGTTATCTAGCTCAACTACACCTTTCTCAGCGTTGTTGATGAAATATGGTGATAGGTAACCGCGGTCGAACTGCATACCTTCAACTACATCTAGTTCGTTTTCAAGTGCTTGACCGTCTTCAACAGTGATAACACCTGACTCACGACCAACGCGCTCCATTGCATTTGCAATGATGTCGCCAATTTCAGTGTCTGAGTTAGCTGAAATAGTACCAACTTGTGCAATTGCTTTAGTGTCTGCACATGGAACTGAAAGTGCTTTAAGCTCTTCAACAGCTGCTGCAACTGCTTTATCAATACCGCGCTTAAGATCCATTGGGTTCATACCCGCGGCTACTGACTTAAGACCTTCATTAACGATTGATTGTGCAAGTACTGTTGCTGTCGTTGTACCGTCACCCGCTGCATCATTTGCTTTAGATGCAACTTCTTTTACCATTTGGGCACCCATGTTTTCGAACTTGTCTTCAAGCTCGATTTCTTTCGCAACTGATACACCATCTTTAGTGATTACTGGTGAGCCAAATGACTTGTCTAAAACAACGTTACGGCCTTTAGGGCCAAGCGTAACCTTAACTGCATCTGCTAAGATATTTACACCCGCAAGCATTTTAGCGCGAGCATCACCTGCAAAACGTACTTCTTTTGCTGCCATGATTTAACTCCTTAAAATTCTGTTAAAACCGATAATTTAAAAACGAAAAATTAACCAACAATACCTAGGATATTGTCTTCACGCATGATCAAGTATTCTTGACCTTCGATTTTCTCAGTTTTTTCTACGTAAGAGCCGAAAAGAACTGTGTCACCAGCCTTAACTTCTAGTGCACGTACTTCGCCGTTCTCTAACACGCGGCCATTGCCCGCTGCAATAACTTCACCACGTGAAGATTTTTCGGCAGCCGAACCTGTAAGTACGATACCGCCTGCTGATTTAGTTTCTTCTTCAAGACGCTTTACGATAACGCGATCATGTAATGGACGAATGTTCATTATGGTTTTTTCTCCTGATTTAATTTTCTATCTCAGAAATAAGGCCTAATGGCCCAAAAAAGTTAGTTATGCAATTTATGGGGATTAAAAAATAGATCCCAAGGGGTTTATTGCAAATTTTTTAGTCTTTTCGCTCAAACTCACCCTCTAATGTATTAGACGGCTTATCTGAATGAATATGAGTTTCAGTAAATTGCTCACGCTCTGGTGACTGAGTATGGGTGAAAGATGAGTAATAAAAGCCACTACCTTGCTGCGGATTGGTCATTTTCACCTTAGCTTGCGACATTAAGTTAGCTGCAAGACGCTTTCGCACAACTGGGGTTAATAATAGAAAGCCGATTACATCCGTCATAATGCCAGGCGTTAATAACAATACACCGGCAATAATCACACATAATCCGGCAAATAGTTCTTCTGCAGGCATTTGCCCTTGCGCCATTTGTAATTGCACGTTTCTTAACGCATCAGTGCCTTGTTGCTTTACTAATTTAGCACCCACAAAAGCGGTTACAATAACAAGCGCAATGGTGCTCCAGCCACCAATCACTTCACTTACTTGAATAAGTAGGGCTATTTCAACAATAGGGATAACAATAAAAAGAAAAAATAAGGCTTTAAACATAGCGCTTCCTTAATAATAGATGAAATGAATATTGGGGTTTTCAGGTCTTAATTCAAGCTTAGAAAAAAC
>NZ_JBFKMX010000242.1:0-2817 GCF_041629635.1 Pseudoalteromonas sp.
AAACGCGTTTGTTGCTTTACGCTATGATTTAACCCAATACGATTATACTAACAACATGGCAAGCGGTAATTTAAAAGACGATGGCACACCCTGCGGCTTTGGTGGTTGCCGCTATACTCGCCATAGCAACCAAACGAACACCTTTAACGATTTAAGCTACAGTGTTGGGTATTCATATGCAGTAAATGAACACACTCTAATTTTTGTAAAAGTTGATGATAGTTTTAGAGCACCACATGCGGCTGAGTTATATCGTTTGCAAAACAATCAACAAAACATCACCATCGATAGTGTTGATGCTAAACAACAAGAGTTTGGCATACGCTTTGTTAATGGCACCTTTTTCAGCGAACTAAATGTCTATAATTTAGAAAAACAAAATGCCATTTATCAAGATGCTGATAGACATTATTTAAATGGCTTAGATACCCGTCATCGTGGTATCGAACTCGACCTAAATTGGCATATTACAGGTAATATTAAGGCACGATTGAATACCAGTTATGCTAAACATACTTATCAAAATAATCCGCAAAATGGACCGAACATTAAAGGAAATGAAATTGATACCTCGCCCAAATTAATCGCTAATGCGCAAATAGATTGGCAAGTATCGGAAAATGTTAATACCCAATTTGAAACGCGTTATCTCGACGGTTACTACCTAGATGCTGAAAACACTCAGCAATATGCAGGTCATACTGTTAGCAACTTGCGCACTCGCTTGTATTTAAATGAGCAACTCAGCCTTTCTGTTGCTGTTTTAAATCTATTTGATAAACGCTATGCAGAGCGCGCTGATTACGCGTTCGGTAACCATCGTTATTTTGTAGGTGAGCCAAGGAACTTCACAGCACAACTTAAATATCAGTTTTAATTTAAAAAAATATCTATTAAAATCAAGAACAAAATCTTAATTAGCATATACATGGAGGTAGCATGCTAAATCGTTTGCTTGCTATTTTACTTATATTTACCCCTTTTACACAGGCAACCCCCCTGCCAATTAAATCATTTGCATCTTTACCAAATGTTCAAGACGTTAACTTATCCCCTGATGGAAATAAAATTGCATATCTGCAAAATTTTAAAGGCACATTGGTTTTAAGAGTTTTAGATACAAGTACGAGTAAAGATTTACCTGTTATAAAAAGTGATAATCTAAATATCATATTAAATTGGGTCGAGTGGGCAAATAATGATGTGTTATTGCTCGGTGTAAGCTATACCAGCAAACAACAAACACTAAAATATACAAGTACACGACTCTACAAATATGATTTAAATAGCAAAAAGCAAAAGCCAGAGCGATTAATCAGTCCGAAGCGAGGTAGAGAATCAATTGACCCACAATTCCAAGATAATGTTATTAATTTTCTGCCAGAAGATGATGATTATATTTTAGTAGCAGCTGCGTTTGATACTCATAACTGCCCTAGTGTTTACAAAGTAAATGTCAACAATAGAAAACGAAAACGTATTATGCGCTGTAAAGACGATGTGAAAAACTGGATAACTGACCGCCAAGGGAACGTTAGAATTGGTCTTGCAATCGATGATACGAAAATAAGCTATAAATTCTTTAAAAACGACAGCTATAAATCAGATGAGCTCTTTGAATATGAAGTCTTTAGTCGTGACGAAATATCTGTTATTGGTTTTGATAAAAACCCAAATATCATTTACATCACAGCTTTATTAGACGGTAAAAAAGCACTTTACAAAGTTGATATTTCAAACAAAGAACGAAAGCGCGAACTTGTTTTTGCTGATCCAGATTATGATTTTGATGGGCGTTTAATTTACTCAAATATTACTGGTGAAGTAATTGGCTTTACACATTCAAACTTAGTTAACGGTCGAGTATATTGGGATAAAGACAGAGAAAACTTACAAAATGCATTAAATACTGCATTTCCTGAAGATAAAATCACCGTTTTTGATTTTAGTGACGATGGCACAAAATACCTTGCTTACAAGCGTTCACCAAAAGATCCTGGCACCTATTACTTTGGCGATAGAACAGCCAACACCATTAATATATTCTCTGAAAGTTACCCCGAGGTTACCGAGCAGGTTATCGCTAAAAAGACCAATGTACTTTACACCGCTAGAGATGGTTTAAAAATTGAAGGTTATTTAACACTACCAAATGTAGAAAGTCAGAAGAACCTTCCTACCATCATTTTGCCTCATGGTGGACCAATGGCACGAGATTATTCAGGATTTGATTATTGGAGCCAATTGTTTGCAAACCAAGGTTATGCAGTTTTACAACCTAACTTCCGTGGTTCCTCTGGTTATGGTTATGAGTTTGAAATGTCAGCCCTACAAAATTGGGGCAACGAAATGCAAAACGACCTTGAAGATGCTGCTAAATGGATGATTTCAGAGGGTTATACAGATAAAGATAGAATTTGCATGGTTGGTGCAAGTTATGGCGGTTATGCTGCATTGATGGCATTAATTAAACACCCAGAAACATTTAAATGCGCAGCGAGTTTCGCTCCTGTAACAGACCTTGAAATGATCGTATCAAAAGCTCGATACTTTGATAATAAAGAAATAATTAAGGCACAGTTTGGTACTGATGACGACATATTAGAATCGCAGTCTCCTGTAAATTTTGCAAAAGTAATCAATCGACCTATTTTATTGATACATGGCAGTGACGATAAAGTGGTTCCTGTAGCCCATAGTCGTGAGATGTTTGATGAACTTAAAGATTATGATAAGCAAGTCGAATACATAGAACTTGAAGACGGTAATCATTATTTAAGCTATGAAAAACATCGAATTAAAACACTAACCGCAATC
>NZ_JBFKMX010000243.1:0-2809 GCF_041629635.1 Pseudoalteromonas sp.
GAGCGAAGGAGAAGTTGTAGATTTACACCCAAATAAAGCAATAAAAAAACAGCAAAATATAAAATAAAAACGATTAGAAAATAACACCTGTTATACCCCTTTACAAAAATACAAAGCCTTTAAAAACAGGCTATGCAGCAATAAAATAAAAACAAAGTTAACTTAAATTAATTAACATTTGTTTATTCTGAACTAAAAATAAACCATTTAGCTTTAATCAAACATGAATCGTGCTACTTACTAATCTGTGAAATGCGTAGTAACTTATGTAATTTAACTAATTAAGAGCAAGTAAAAGACGAGAATGACAACAGTGAGCCTATTTGTAGCTTGTAACACGAATAATGTTACTCTTTAACGCATTGTTTTCAATATAAAACTGAAGCCCTGCAGCATTATTCGGAACTTCAAATGTTAAACGTGTATTTGAAACGAATTTCGGGGTAATTTTAAGCGGTCCCAACACCACTTTTGAATCTTGATTAAAACCAATACCTGAAAGCGAAAAAGTTTTACCTTTTTCAAGAGTAACAGAAGCATCGCCAAAAATAAGTGGCGCACTATTTAATAAAGATTCAACCTTAACTTCATTGGTTTTTTGGTCTTGATCATAAATAAATAGCGCATATTTACCTTTAGGTACCTCTAATTTAAACACGAGGCCTTCGCTACTAATTGAGGTAGGTTTAAAATTAAAAACATTATTGTGTTGATACACAACAACAACCGGATCGATTAGTTTTTCAAACTGTGTACCAGTAATTAGAATATCATCGCCAAAACGATAACGCCCAACCGCTGAGACACCTGAATAAAAACCTGAAAGCTGAGATACAGTAATGGTATTTTTAGCAAAAAACACTGACTTCTTTTGTGGATTTAAATCAAAATTATCAAGCACTTTATCGTTATCACTATCAAATGCAAACGCAGTAGCGCTAAATACACACCCTGAAATAATAGCAATAAGGTAACTTCTCATAAATGACTCTAATAATGACTACTTTTATAAGTTAGTCATATACCATTAATTAATAAAGATGTTTATAAAAAAATACCCTATTTGTAATTTATTCAGCTAAAAAATACCTTAATCACTAGCGTGTTAAAATTAACAAACACTTCATTATGTAAGTAATAGGATATTTTTGCCGTAAAACGATAAATTCAGAAAGCTAAAACCGATTGAACAATAGAGAATAATTATTTTAAAACCTTTAAGTTTCAGAAGCTGAATTTTTAACTAGCCAGATGGCTATATGTAAAATGGAATGCACTGAAAACAAAGCTAGAAAAAACATATAAAAAAGCCCAACACAGTTGGGCTTTATCGTTAAACAAGAAAGCGTTTATCTAAATAGCACTTCTTCTTTTTTGAACCAATGCACACATGCCGTCATTAATAAGCCTGCTAGCACTGCGGTGGCAATAAAGATCATACCAACGTAACTATAATCTACTGTGCCTTTTAAAATCTCTTTAATAGCTAATGCAACATTGGTAATTGGCACCATAGCAGTACTCATGCTGAGTTCCATATTTGGCATCATCGCAACAATAAGCGGCAAAAATGCAAGCATCGAAAGTGGGCCCATATAGTTTTGTGCTTCTTTAAATGAACGTGCATAAATCGAAATAGCCAAAACAAGTGATGAAAAAACACATGCAAGCGGAATCAGCAATAACAAAATAAGTGCAAAATCAGCAAAGCCTAGCATCGAAAATGCATCAGTGATTTTCTCTACCTCAAAGAAGTTACCAGCCATTTTCATCCATATGCCCATACTGGCGACAGTAATTAGTGCCGTTGCCAAAGAGGTAAATAACACGGTAAAAAACTTACCAAGTACCAGCTCTGTTCTCGAAATAGGTGTTAGTAAAAGTGTTTCAAGTGTGCCCCGCTCTTTTTCACCTGCGCCTAAATCAATCGCTGGGTAACTTGCACCAGCAAGTACAAGCGGAATTAATAAGTACGGAATCAGTGCACCTAGTTTTTCGCCTAAGTTTTCACGTAAATCGGCAGTGTCGACTTTTTCAAGCACGACTGGGTTAAGCAGCGCTTCTTGATGTTCAATGGCAATTCCAAGCTTATTAAACTGCTCACTTTGCAGTGTTTGTGAAAACTCTTCCGCCATCTCTTTGATACGTGCAAAGATAAAACTAAGCGATGAAGAATCATTGAAAACAACCTGCCATGAATTACTTTTACCGCTTTCAAGAGATGAACGCGCATCGTCAGTAATCACAATACCTACATCAATTACTTCGTTTTGTACTGCCGTTTTTAGGTCATCGACTGTTTTAAAATCACCTTCGACCAATTTGAAGTTTTTATGGTAAAACAGTTTATCTTTAAATTCTGGGGCGTATTGGGCATTAATAATCGCGTAAGTATGCACCTTTTGTTCTGCTTCGATAGCGGCTTTACTCATTAAAAAGCCCATTAAAGCAAAAATGATTGGGAAGATGGCAACCGGCAGTGCAACTACAAATAATAATGTTTTTCTGTCACGCAGTAGCTCTTTTAACTCTTTTAAAAATACCTCAAACACCTTGTTGCTCCTTTAAAATCGTTAAAAACGCGTTGTTAAGTACATCACTGCGACCACGCTCTTTAAATTCACCAATGGTGCCATCAAAACACGTAACCCCTTTATCAATCACACTTACGCGCTCACATAAAAGCTCTACTTCATCTAAGTGATGAGTTGAAAAAATAACCGGAGTACCGTGTGCTTTTATGCTTTGAATAAAGCTAATAACCGTTTGGGTAGTCATAATATCAAGGCCTGTGGTTGGCTCATCAAGC
>NZ_JBFKMX010000244.1:0-2731 GCF_041629635.1 Pseudoalteromonas sp.
ATCTAAGCCAATGAAAAGTATGTTATGTTTAGTCATGCTAGCCTCTGCTATTTAGTTATTTAACAAACTAATTATGGCTCTGGCTTTAAGCTAACCCACGAAAATGCGGAGGCTAGCACCGTGTGGGAGTCATTATGTCTATATTCTAGGGAAGCCATGCGTTATTTATTAGGACTGTTTTCACTCTTTGCATTTCAATCACTTGCTTCTTCCAATTGCTACAAAGTTATTGAAAAAGAAGAAACAAATAGAATTATAGAGTCTTGTTTTCGAGTTGTTAAAACAGAACTACACATGTCGTTCAAAGACGCCATTTTGTATGAAAAGTTAGATCATGATTTTGGAAGTTTTTTAAAACCGTCTAGAGAATTCGAACTATTTAAAAAAGTAGTTCGGAAAGGTGGTAATTCTGACTTAATGTTGGCTTATGCTAGATCAGTAGAACTGGCATTTAACACCTCTAAAACGAAATGGGCAGGAATAGATAGTGGGATCGTTTCGAGTAAAGATGTTGAATCTGGTGTTTCTGATGGCTATGAGGAGTATATTTCAGCTATTAAAAAAGAATATGAAAGATGGTATTTATTGGCTGCTCTAGCAGATAATAGAGAAGCACAAATACAGTACATCAATAAGCGTATAGCTCCTAAAAAATATGGCATGCCTTTACCTCCTAAAGATGAGGTTGAAATGGCGTTTAATTTCGCGGTTGTTCTTTACGATAAAAAAGAACCAAGTATTGATGAAGTAATTGTAATTCTCGACGAAATGTTGAAAGAATATAACAAACCAATAAAGTGACGGGACTGCTAAAGCTTGGCCAGTTTTGCTTTGCTTCACAAATTTAGCCAAGCATTTAACCGCCGCGTACTGGGGCGTTAGTTTAATAAAAGGATTTTGGTGATGTTTGAAAATATTGCAGTCTATTCAGGGTTAATTGCAACAATCTGGATCTTTATCGGTGTGTATGTGGCAGGCCGGTTTTATGAAGGTTACAGTCATTCTAAACAATTTTGCAGTGAACTTGGTGCAACGGGTAGCCCAACTGAAAAATTGTCTCCTTTAATTAATAATTATCCGCTTGGATTTCTATTTTGTTTTTTCGGTTGGTATTTGGCACAACTTTCAGACGTTTCAATCTTAGTTAAAGTTTCTGGTTGGCTGGTTATAGCGCATGGTGTTGGTACTTGGATTGCAGGTTACTTCCCAATGGATGCCGATCCATTCACGAAGAATCCAACGTTTAATTGTAAAGTACACTCATGGGCAGGTTTCATAATGTTACTTTCGTTAGTTATCGCACCAATATTAATTGCGATAAGTCCTACGACTGAGATTATCCCACTTTATTTTCGTGTGTTTTCTGTAGTTACTGTTGTCGGTGCTGTTTATTATCTTATCACTATGGCTAAAGCTATAAAATCACAAAGTAACCCGGGTATCCATCAGCGTATTTCATATGGTATTCAACTTATTTGGTTAAGTGTTTTTTCATTATTGTTGGTTTAATTGTTAACTAACAAGAGACTATGGCGTCAATAGTTAAATTTAAACTTTTGGCGCTTCCCACATTACCCCGTCTCTGAGCATCGAATTTAAGATCACAATCATCTTCCTAACACAGGCAATGAGTGCTACTTTCTTCGGTTTTCCTGCAGCCACCAACTTTTGATATTGGCTTTTAAAAACCGGGTTAGATTGTATTGCTGACATCATGGCCATGTATAAAACTGTCCTCACTTGATGACGCCCACCTTGTATTTTTCGCATCCCTTTAAAGCGACCACTTTCTCGGTTTATTGGCGCAACTCCGACTAATGCAGAAGCTTGTTTGTTGGTCATATAACCGAGCTCAGGTAGGTTACTAATGATGGATGCAGCAGCGATTTTCCCAATCCCTTTCATACTTTGAAGTAAATGATTTTTAGTCTGATATTCAGGGCATGACTCGATTAATTTGACGATTTTACTTTCTATTTTAGCTATCTGATTTTTAAATGCAGTCAGGATAGGTTTAATCGTTGTAGCGAGCTCTTTTGGCAAAATTTGGAGTCGACTTTTCTCCATTGTTTGCATAACGAGCAATTGATTCCTACGCGCAACTAAATCGCTCATAAGCTGCATATTCTCTGGTTTTAGCTGAGAAAATGGCGGTTTAATTGCTTCACCATAATGGGCAATCAGCTTAGCATCGAGTTTATCGGTTTTTGCACGTTGACCAATCGCCCCGGCAAAGCGTTTTACATGAACTGGATTGGCAATGACAAAAGGTAAACCTGCTTTAACGCATGCCATAATGAATGGCATTTCAAGGCGACCTGTTGCTTCAATAATAATGCGCTCAGGCTGGTGCTTTTTAATCTTGCTAATGGCTTCGTTAATGCCTTTTTCATTGTTAGAGACAGTGAAGAAGATATCTAAAGGACGGATATAAATATCGAGCTGAAATTTACCTGTATCAACACCAATGTTAATACTTTGATTTGTTTTAGTATTCATATAAGCTAACTCTTGCTTGCATAATGCGGGCTCGAGGCCCAGTAGACTATTCGAGTGTGGTGCTTGGAGTCTTTTACAGCGTTCTTTCTTGTTATCGGTCTCTCAATAGAGGAGCCTGCAATCAATCGAACTACTGTAAAAGAAGGCTTTAGTTGCAGCTAAAGCTTGGGCCTCACCTTACCCTAAATCGGTATAAAAAGAATAATTAAGGTGGGTGTATTATCCATACAAG
>NZ_JBFKMX010000245.1:0-2726 GCF_041629635.1 Pseudoalteromonas sp.
AGCCATTCGAGCAGTATTAACACCAGATTCTTCAAGCTCTTGAAAATCGCAGCTATAACCGCGATAAATATCAATATTATTTTCACTTGGGTAAACTGCCTTATGAGTGTTAGTAACTACACCTAAACCGTTTAATGATTGCTTAGCGTTGTAAGCAGGATCTAAAAGTTGGTTAAGCATTGGTTAATCCTCATAAATATTCATAAATTTATTCATAAGGGCAAGAGTCATTTTACAATCACCTAAAGCGCGGTGAGCTGTGAAATTTTTAGTATCTATATCTTGTTGAGCGCAAGCGTTGGTAAGACGTTGCCAACGGTAAGAAGTACGTCCATAGCGCTCTTGTAATTCACCGTAATATTCCGCGTAATTTTGCATAATGCAGCAAACATCAAAAGCAGTATTCCAGCAATGTTTATCAAAGTCTAAATGCACATTAAAAGATTGATTTAATAAACGGGTATCATAACCAGAGTTATAAATACAAAGTGTTTTACCTGCTAACGCTTCTTGTATTTTTAAACCTAAGTCGATGATTGTAGGGGAATTAACAACCATATCATTAGTGATGTTATGTATGTTAATTGCTTCTTGCGGAATTTTGATTTCTGGATTGACAAGGGTATCTAATAAAACATTACCATAACCATCGATAATTGAGATTTCACATACACGAGCGTATTCATCAAGGCCAGTAGTTTCTGTGTCGAGTACAACTATTTCAGAGCGATATAAATCAAATTGATTTTTATTAGCTGGTAAATTCATAAATATTTCCTTATCAAATCCGTCTTAGTTCTATAACTATTGAACTAAATAGTTATAAAAATAGTTCAATAACGATTGAACTACGGCATACAATAGTTCAATACAAATAGAACTGTCAATATGTCAATTTCATATTTATTGAACTAGAATAACGAAAGGAGGTTATCTATATATGAATTTTAGCTATGAACTCATTGAAAAATATAAAAATTTCAAAGGTTACACACAAGACAAGCAAGTTGTCGCAGATGTAGAAAAAATGCACAAAGGTTTAATGTCTGAAATAAAATCAGGCAAAAAACACTTAACAGCAGATCAAGTGATATTTTTAGCTAATGCTATCGGAATGGAAAGAAACGAAGCATTAGTAAAGTTATCTTTAGAAAGAGCAAAAAGCAAAGAAGAAAAAAAAGTTTGGGAAGATGTCGTAAAAAAGATTAGTGCTGCATGTGCAATTGTTGGTCTATGTATAGGACTTGCAGCAGAACCAGAAAGTCAGGAGGCTTTCAATTAGACCTTATAACCTCTAATGCATATTAAAGTTAAAAAGGGAATCGAAAGATTCCCTTTTTAATTCATATATTTATGTTAATTTATAAATTGTCATTTTATCAATTAGATAGCTTTTTTTGATAGTTTGGCAACTATGTCTAATAAATCATTTTGTATTTCTTCACTATTTGAAATTTTTTCTAGCTCTGCGATCCTTTTTCGTGCATTTTTTAATTGTTCCGTTGTTCGATGTGCTGCCCATTTATAATTATGTAAGTAGGCTATTTCGCCAGATGTAGCTTTGCCAGAAGGGGAATATAAAACACCATTTTTATCTATATACATATCAGCCCACCCATGGCTATTGGGTAAATAACCCCGATACATAATATCAACTAATATTTTAACAGTTGGACAAACTTTACCCGTTTTTAAATAACGTCTTATTTGTCTAGATGATTTACCTAACGATTTTGCGGCAAGTTCATAATCAGATGCAAAGAGTGTATAAAATTGAATTTGAAAATCCTTAACCATTGTTTTAACTCCTTATTTTTTTGGTTAAGGCTGAAAAATAAAAGTATTGTCTTAACAATAGTATTACTCGATAAAACGGCTTGGCTTAGCAAGGGGCGAACCAGCCATATTTTTTTAAAGTAAGGATATTTTGCCATTTTAGATAAGATGAACGGGTTTAGATTTGCAAGGCTTAGCATCAGGGGCAAGCCCCTAATAACCCCAAAAGCAAATAGGACACCTCCCCGCAAAGCGGGTGCCCCTCCTATTTGCTTTTTATTGTATTAGAAATTACTTGCAACCATGTCGCCAGAATCAGGAACATTAGAACCAGCATCAATATTTACACGCGGATAATCACAGGTTAAATAATCATGATAATCTTCAAACTGTATTTCAATTGAACATTGACTACGAACAATGGTTTTATAACCAGCAAGAGCCAAATCAACTAAATTCATTTCAAAAACCACTTGCCCATTTTGGCTGGCTGTAATGTGATAATCCTTAACAAGACGACCTCTATGACGGTTTTGCATCCAGCCAGATATATGAAGTTGAACTTTATAAAATGGATGTATAGGTTTTTTAACTTGCGGCTCTGGTTCTGGCTTTACCTGTTTTGGTTGAGGTTGAGCATTTGCGTATTGGTTTTTATCCTGATGCGGAAGTTGCCCAGGGTTATTAATTTGCTGAACTGGGATAGAAGTCGGGGATTGTTTTGGGGTTAACGGTTTTTGTGGTTCTGGTTTTTGATTAGAAAAACCAGAATAGACAAGATAACCAGCAAGCAAAAACATAGGTATCATGCCTTTGAAGTACCAGTTGTTATACCAGAGCTGCACATCATTAGCGGCTGACTCAATAACAGGTTTAGCGCTTTTAGTATGCGATTGGTAAAACTTAAAATACTTTTGTTGGTATTCCCGTTCTTCGGTATTAATAACTGA
>NZ_JBFKMX010000246.1:0-2701 GCF_041629635.1 Pseudoalteromonas sp.
CCTGAAGAGATTCTGGAACGTCAAGCACTAAACGATATTTTCAGTGAAGGGTTTGCAGAATTTGCAGATGATGAAATTGATGCTGCTGAGCATATCTTCGACTCAAACAAACCCGCTGTTTTACCTGTAGAAGGTATTGAACTTAAAAGTTACTTAGCTGAACTTGAAATTTGTTTAATTGAACAAGCGCTAGAGCGTAATGATAATGTGGTAGCGAGAGCTGCTGAGGTGTTAGGCGTCCGTCGAACCACACTTGTAGAAAAAATGAAAAAATATAACTTAACAACAAACCAATAAGAGCCCCTTTCTTCTTGGCTGATTGAAAAATAATTTCAGTCAGCTTTGCCTCTTCTCAGTCAAGCACTAATAAAGCCTCTTTCGTATTAAGTATAAATTTTATTGAATTAAACTGTAATAATTGTTAATTTTTTGTATCGTAGTAACGAGAGTTATATTTTTAAGGTTGGTGGTATGAAACAATTTACAATGATGGCAGTAGTCGTGCTGTCTTTAGCTGGATGCGGTGATCCGGACAGTTTAGATAATATTGAGTTTGTTAAACGCAATCTTGAAAATAAAAATTTACATGAAAAATTGCTTACTATTCAATTAACCAAAGATCGCTCTGAAAAACACAAAACGCTTTATCAACAAATTAGTACGAGTTATAACTTACTAGAACAAAGTAAAACCGAAAAAGATCGCTTTTCGTCATATCACAGTGGCTTTTTAGCGCGAAGTGCTTATTACACCGATGAAGCTGACTATCAAGCTGTTGTGAGTGCGAAAAAATTAGAAGATGTAACAGGATTATACCGCCGTTTAGAACCTTATTTTAAAACTGAAAAAGCAGCCGATTTTATTTACAGTACTTCAGCCGATACATGGGATATCTACTCTGTTATCCAACAGGTAAAATACAATGCACAAGTATTACATGCAGTTAATGAAGGAAATAACGTAAAAAAGGGCAATAACAATCCCGAATTAAGAAAATGGCTCGATAAAGCAATTTCACGTCAATATCAAGAATTGCAAGAGATTGTTTATATCTTGGTGCAGGCAAGTGAAACAGATAAAGAAGTGTTTTACGCTGATAAAAAACAAATTGAACAGGATGCAGACCGTATTTTAGCCGGGGTTAGAGCTGAAAAGGCTAGACAAATGCTCAAGCCAGATATGTATGCATGGCAGCAAAAAAACCTGTGGCGTTATGAGTTGGTGAATAACACCTGTATGGTTCTTGATGAAAAAATTCGTGAATATGAAATTGCCAAAGACTGTCATAGGTTGCTAAAAGCCTATGAAGGCTACACAATTGAGCCGGATGAATTTTCTAACTTTGCAGCAAAGTCACGCATTGCGCGTAATAATCTTGCTGCTGTAACAAAAGAATTGAAAGAGCGGTACAATTACAGTGAAAAAGTGCAAAAAGTAGCGCTCAAACCAAACGAACAACTCAATGCGTTGATGATATCTTTGAAAAAAGATATGTATCGTGCAACCCCCAATATTGGGTTACTTTAAAAAGAAGCGGCTACAGCCGCTTTTTTTATGTCATTTATTCAATCAGTTGTTATGATACGTTCTCTGTACTTTTTTAGAGTAGGTGTAGTTTGAATTCATATTATCCAATAGGCATTCCTGGTCAAAAGTGGAATGAAAGCGAAAAATCACAGTGGTTAAATCTTCAAAACAAAAAACGTGATTATCATCAATTAGTTGTTTCTCAGATTAATGCGTTAGAAGCTGATTTTCAGATTGAGCAATATGGTGAGCTGCCTTATGGTGACAATTTAGTGTTATTTGCTTTACGCTCTAAGTTTTGGCAGCAGAATAAACCAGTTGTTCTAATTACTGGTGGTGTTCACGGTTATGAAACAAGCGGAGTTATGGGGGCGCTAACGTTTGCGAAAGATAAAGCAAAAGCGTACCTAGATGAATTTAATTTCGTTATTTTGCCTTGTATTAGTCCTTGGGGTTTTGAAACGATTAACCGTTGGAATGTGTATGCTGTTGACCCAAATCGTTCATTTTTTAAGAATTCACCAGCACCAGAATCACAAGCGGTATTAGATTATCTAACCAAATTGAATTGTGATTTCTTAATGCACATTGATTTACATGAAACAACTGATACAGATAATTCGGAGTTTCGTCCAGCACTTGCTGCGCGAGATGGTGTTGAACATAGTAACTGGAATATTCCGGATGGTTTTTACCTTGTCGGTGATTCAAAACGACCTGAGGCAGCTTTTCAAACAGCCATTATAAAATCAGTTGAAAAAGTGACGCATATTGCCCCAGCAGACGAAAATGGCGAATTGATTGGGGTGGCTATCGAACAGTTTGGTGTTTGCAATTATGACTGCAAAGGATTATCGCTGTGCGCTGGTATTACCGATGCGAAATTTGTCACAACTACAGAAGTGTATCCTGATAGCCCAAAATCTGATGAGCAAAATTGTATTGATGCACAAGTTGCCGCAATTTGTGGCGGTTTGAATTACCTTCAATCTTTATAGCTGAGGGCTGAGGTGGCCACTTATTACCCAAATTACACAGATAAATAACACGGGATGAGTGAGCGCATCGAAACACTAGGTGCGGTTATTGAAAAGCTGTAAGGAATATAAAATGAATTTGATTAAAAATGCGTGTTTGTTTAGCGTTGTTTCAGTAATAAGTGCCTGTAGCACAG
>NZ_JBFKMX010000247.1:0-2670 GCF_041629635.1 Pseudoalteromonas sp.
CATACACTTCTTGTGAATGGCGTTGAAGCTGGCAAAAATAACAACGCAATTAAAGTAGACGTGTTTGAAAAAGAGTCTGAAATACATGTTGATGTTTTCGATAAGGGCAACGGGGTATGCGCTGAGATAAAACCCCATTTATTTAGCCCGCACGTCAGTGATAAACCTGACGGCGCCGGTATTGGTCTTTACCTTGCCAAGCAAATCATTAATTTATATTACGGTGGTGATATTCTACTCGTAAATAGTGATGCTCATGGCAGTCACTTTCGCGCAATTTTTAAAAGAGAGCTGTAATGGAAAACGCACATATTTTATTGGTAGAAGATGATATTGCGCAGAATGAACTTATAGCGTCAATGCTTAGTGCTGAAGGCTTTATTGTTACGGCAACTACGAGCGTAGAAGAAGCTATCGTCGCTTTAAAAGCTAATAGCCAAATTAGTTTAATCTTTAGTGATTGGAAGTTAGGTCAATTAAGTGGCCTTAATTTACTTGAATTTGCGCGCAGCAATAATTTTCCTGTTGGTATTGTAATCGCAACCGCTTATGGCTCCATCGATCACGCTGCACTTGCAATTGAAAAAGGCGCCGATGACTACTTAGCTAAACCTTTTCAGCGTCAAGAACTCTTACTAGCACTGGCTAAAGCAAACAAAGCCAATCAACTTCGGTTAGCAAATCAAACGCTCAATAGTCAACTTAGCCAGCAAGATACCATGGTCGAATTGATAGGTAGTGCGCCCTGTATGCAAAAGGTTTTTCAGCGCATCGAAAAAGTGGCCTCCACCAGCGCAACCGTGTTAATTAGTGGTGAAAGTGGTACGGGTAAAGAGCTTGCCGCGCGCGCATTACATAAAATATCACCGCGCAAAGATTCGCCTTTTATAGCCATTAACTGCGGCGCCATTCCTGAGTCCATCGCAGAGGCAGAATTATTTGGTGCCAAAAAAGGCGCATTTACCGGCGCAAACCAAGATAAACTCGGTAAATTTGCCGCCGCTAATGGTGGTACGCTATTTTTAGATGAAGTTGCCGAGCTAAGCCCACAATTACAAACAAAACTGCTACGTTTTTTACAAGAGGGTGTGATTACGCCGCTGGGTTGCCACGAGGAAGTCTCTGTTGATGTGCGTGTAATTGCAGCCAGCCATAAGCAGCTGTTAGCACAAGTAGAAGAAGGCCTTTTTCGTGAAGATTTATATTACCGTTTAAACGTAGTGCCTATACATATGCCTGCGCTTCGTGAGCGTACTGAAGATATTGGTAAGTTGATTCATCACTTTAAAACTAAATTTTGCCAGCAGTATGGCAGTCAAGAACAGCAATTGAGTGCAACTACTTTAAAACAGTTACTCAGTTATTCGTGGCCTGGTAATGTAAGGCAACTGTCTAATTGTATTGAGCGCTATGCCCTTCTTGGTGATGAAAATGAGTTAGTAGACAGCCTCAACCACAATAGCCAATCACCTGCTCAAAGCAAGCAATTTGTGATCCCAGATGAAGGCATTGATTGGCATCAATTTGAGCGAGATATTTTACTGCAAGCTTGTAAACGTGCCGATAATAACAAAACCGCTGCAGCTAAATTATTAGGATTAAGCTACAAAGCCTTTTTGTATCGGCTCGAAAAACACCAAATATAGCCGTTTATCATTAAACTTCACTTACTGATCCGTTTTGCATTAAGCTAATTACAACATTAAGAAAAAGTTAGGAGTGACAATGAGCGGAACAACAATGGTGGTAATGATTGTGTTTTTCTCTGTGGGTTTTGGTGTACTTGCTGATATGTATAACAAACATATTAAGTTTAAAGAAAAAACACTAAAGCATAATCAAGCAAGTGACGCACAAACCGATGAGCTAAAACAACAAATAAACAAGCTAACTGAACGCGTGCAAGTGCTGGAAAAAATAGTGACTGATGAAGGTTATCAAGTAGCCAAAGAGATTAACAAGTTATAAAAAAAGCGCTAAGTGAGCACTTAGCGCTTTTTTATTCTAATACCCTAATTTATCGATAACCGATACACCATGGCTTTTAAGTTAGCACCGTCTTGTTCTTCAAAGCGCGGTGCCGCGGGTAATCGCTCTACCAGTGATAGCTTGCCTTCAGTGGCGAGCTCTATCATCTCAATAAACATGCTTTCGCTCACATCTGGGCTATTTGCACATAACAACAACTGAGTATCGTTATGGCACAGATCCGGTAAGCGACGCAGTATTTTTTGATAATCTTTGGTCAGTACAAAACTGCCTTTTTGAAAGCTAGGCGGATCAACCACAATCAAATCAAATGGCGCAGCTTTTTTTAATTTACCAAAGGATTTCAGTATATCATGAGGTAAATAACTAATATTCTCAGCCACATTGTTTAAACGATGATTATCAGCACCGGTTCTTAACACAGACTTATTCATATCCATATTAATGACCTGATGCGCACCACCTAATTTAGCAATCACTGAAAATGCACAGGTATAGGAAAACAAGTTAAGTACTTTCGCATCTTTACTGTTATTTTTAACAAATGCACGTCCTTCGCGCATATCCGGAAAAATCCCGGTATTTTGCGTTTTTGTCAGTTGCACCCAATAGCTCGCACCGAGCTCATTAACTTCAAACCGCTCGGGTACTTCACCAAATGGCACAGAGACCTGTGTATCG
>NZ_JBFKMX010000248.1:0-2646 GCF_041629635.1 Pseudoalteromonas sp.
ATAAGCACACGCTAGTCACTTACCCCTTCAATATCACCGCGCCTTACTGGGTAGCCCTGATTCATCCAACCAAAAATACCTTCCCATAATACTGCTGTTCGGGTGTAACCACGTTTTCGTAAGCGGTTAATGGTGTGATCGGCTGCTGCTCGCGGGCAAGAGCAATACGCCACAATTTGCACATCTTTTGGAATGCCAGCAACGGTTTCATCTAAGTCTGCATAGTAAGGAAATGGAATCGCACCCTCAATATGCGCTGTTTGCCATACCGATGTCACCCGCGTATCTAATAACACCATGCGCTTTTTCGCATTAAGCGCGTCATTTAAATCTTTTGAAAGCACATACATGCCATCTTTTAAATCAAAATTAGGGTCGTCACCGTGTTTATTGATGATGTAGTTTTCAAGTGTTGGCAGGGCTTTTAAGACTGGCGTTTCATCGCTCCAACCAAGCGATTTACTGCGAAGAAACGCCGTAATATTATCAATATCGTCACTTGAAAGCTTATCTTTAAATGCCAGCATAGGCGTGTTTTGCCTACCATTTTCTATAGCATGGCGAATAAACTCATCGGTATTATGAGCAAGCGCTGAAGGGTTCATAATGGCAGGGCCTGTAACACCTTCGCCTTTGCTGCCATGGCAGCTAGAGCATTCTTTTTGGTAAACGGTTTCGCCCCGTTGTATGTCGCCGTGTACTGGGTTGGTTGAAAATTTCAGTCTGTCGTAACCCGCTTGCTCAAATAGCCATTAGGTTAAATCCCAGGTTTCATCTAGGGTCATTGGCCCGCCCACTTCATCAAGGTAGCCACCCATGGCTGTGCCAACACGGCCATATTGCATAGGCCTTAAAATTTGATGAGCAATGCCCGATTCCATCAAACTTTTACTGCGAAGTGAGGGCGCATGATCATTTTTATGCCCCTCGCGGTTTTCGCCATGGCAAAGCGCACAGTATTTTTGATAATTATTGGCAGCCACCTTGGCTTGTTCAGCTGTGAGCTTGCGTGGTGGTGAACGCAGTTCTCGATCAAAGGCAAATGCGGTGTGTGTTAAAAATGATGAAAATGCAATGCAGATCATTGCTATAGCATGCGTGCGCATTAGTCTGCGTTCCTTAAAATTTAGCCCCAATGCCAGCTTAAACAGCTCTCATGCGTTTTTCTAGCGAAAAACAAATTTGCTTACAATTGAGCTTAAAGCTAATCACAATCTAGTTCGTTTTAAGGTGAATAGGGCAAGTAATGCTATTCATCACGGCGCAGTTTAATTAAACTGCCACGCTATGAATGCATTTACTCCCTTAATTTACGGTCTCTTTTTGTTTGGCAGCGTAAGCTGTTACTCACTGCATGCTGTTTTTAACGTCCCCATTGTGCTTGCTGCAACTTTGCCTGCTTTGATTGGTAGTTTTATACCCTTCAAAAAAGATTACAAACATCACCCATATGCGGCAATTTATACTGGGTGTTTTGCAGGTATGTGTTCAGTTACAACTGTAAACGCACTCTGGGAATTTATTTTTATCGCGGCGATAGGCACGCTTTTATACATTAAAAGTATCAATTTATTTGAAGGGTTTGGTGGGCGTTTAGGCGGAATTGCATTTACTTGCAGTGCACTATTTGTGTTATTGAAAGGGATGTTATGGGTTTAGATTTAATTACCATTTCCCTGACTGGGGCGTTATCCACGTTTTTACTGGCCAAACGCAATCGCTTTGATGGTATTCGCGCATCAACGTCGCTTTCGATTATTGCTTACTTTGTGTTTTACGCTGCAAATCTAAATGTTGAGTTATATAGCTTAGTGTTCTTTGGCAGCACCTTTGTTGGTATGAGCGCGCCCAAACGCTTTGGTTTATATACCCAAATTATTGCCGCATTGGTATTTGCTGTGCTGTTCGAAAATTTAGTGCCTTTTATTAATGGCTATGGCGGTGCAGTTGGCTTTAGTGCGTTTTTATCGGTATGTGTCTGTCATTTGGGTATTTTAATGGGCGCACCACGGAGCAATAAAAAAACACCCTGAATATTTTTGTGAACTGTCGCTAAAATAGCAACGTATTAACCTTTATTCCAAGCACATTCTTTGAGGTGTTTATGAAGTGGTTAATGCTCATTACGCTTTTATGCTTGCAAGGATGCAGTTCCAATTACTTTCTTTATAGTCCTAATGATGAAATAGGCTTTAGTAAAAGTGATTTTAATCACCCGGTAAAAGACAGTTTTATTCGTTCTCGCTCAGGAAACACTCTACATTTACAGCACCATTTAAGTGACAAACCTGTTGGCTTGGTAATTCATTTTCATGGTAATCGTGGCAACTTATCGCAAACCGTTGAAAAAGTAGTGTGGCTGGTTGATGAAGGTTACGACGTAATGCTAGTTGACTATTCTGGTTATGGTTTATCAACCGGAAAACCCACCCGTGAACATTTAGCCCTAGATGCCCAAACCATTTTTGAAATTAGCGCCAATCTAGCATACGAGCACAAAATAATTGTGGCGACTTCCATGGGCGGTGCCATCGCGCTCGATGGACTTGAAAAAAGTCAGCTTGAATCTCAGTTTGACCTAATGGTGATTGATTCAAGCTTTGAAAGTTATCAAAACTTAGCAAAAGATGTAGTTGCAAATGTACC
>NZ_JBFKMX010000249.1:0-2634 GCF_041629635.1 Pseudoalteromonas sp.
ACCCGATTTGATATTGTGCTTTTGTAAGTAAAGTACGATGTTGTCAGCTGATAAATCCTCAGGGTCAGCGCTAAATAAACCAATATCTACTTTATCACTAAACTCTACTTCGGTTTCTTTACCTTTGCTGTCAGCGCGGTTTAGCTTGGCATCAATGGTGAGTGTTACTGTGTATAAGCCATTTTCATCTTGCTGTTCAGCAACTGCAACTTCCGTGGTTTTTAAATCGTATAAGCTGATGTGCTCAAACAAGTTACTTACGAATTGCTTTTCACTATCAGTTGCGTCTAGTGAAATGTATGCCATTAAATCAAGCGTTGTTGGGTAAGGCGTGCTCTGATACTTAAATTCCGCTAAGAAATCTTTCAAAGCTTTGTTTAAGCGTGTTTCACCAAGACGGTCTTTTAAAGACATCATGACCACAGAGCCTTTACGATAGTGAATGTACTGCTGGTTTTCACTGCGCATAAATGGCATCTCTTCAAGTGCTTCGGTAGTACGGCCGCGCAGGTAACGATCCAGC
This sequence comes from Pseudoalteromonas sp., assembly GCF_041629635.1. GTDB lineage: Bacteria > Pseudomonadota > Gammaproteobacteria > Enterobacterales > Alteromonadaceae > Pseudoalteromonas. The sequence continues at coordinate 524 of NZ_JBFKMX010000249.1, forward strand.
TCGTATTTTAAGAACTTACGGATTTTCTCAGGACCATACTTCTTCTCCATCACCATTAACGCACTGTATTGCGATAAGGCTTCAGAGATAATTGCGCTGCCTTGTACATTTGCCGCGCCTACTTGGTGCCCCCACCATTGGTGAGCCACTTCGTGTGCTGTGACATAGTAAACAGGGTCAATGTTTTCAGGGTCACGTAAGTCAGTAATAAAACCAATTTCTTCTGAATACGGCACTGTATTAGCAAAGCTCTGTGCAAATGAGCGGTATCCTGGGAACTCAATAATGCGCATTTGTTTATGCTGGTAAGGGCCAAACGCTTCGGTAAAGTAATCAATCGAGTCTTTCACCGATTCAATCATACGATCCACATTCATATCATGGGTTTTATGGTAGTAGATCTCGATATCAATCCCGTTATAGTTTTCCTTTTTCGCTTCTAAGCGCGCAGACATAATTGAGTAGAAGTTCACCATAGGCGCATCCATTTGGTAATGGAAAATACGGCGACCGTTTTCTACCCGTTCTTCGGTTAAATAGCCCGGTGCAATTGCAAACTGATCTTCCGACGTTGAAATAGTCGCCTCGAAGTCGATAAAGCCTGTACCTTTACCAAAGAAACTTTCATTGTAATAACGATCGTCTTCTAATTTATTGGCACGCTCTAATGGCTCTAAACCATGTTTGCGACGCTTGTGGCGGTCAACAATTTGGTAGCCTTCGTAGTAACCGAAGTGAGGTAATAAATCACCGTTGTTAATAAAGGTACCATTATTCAGTAACGTAAAGTCCTCATTACCCGCCCTAAAGCCTTTATGTTCACGCACTACGCTTAACTTACCGCTGCGCGTTTCACCTGGCTGTAATGGCTTATCAAAAGTAAACCATGCAAGGCTGTAGGTTTTATCTAATTCACCTAATGTGCCACCAGTCAGTTCTACTGAGTACTGTTCGGTATAACGCGGTTTATGCACCATAAACTTCTCAATCGCCGTATCGCCCACATTGGTAAATTCAATATTGGCGGTTGCTTCGATTTTACGTGCTTCAGGGAAAATATCCGCGTTGATATTTACCTTAGTAATTACCGGAATATTATCTTCTTTGTGCTGAACATACGCTTTTTCATAACCTGCTTGCTCAAGTTCATAATCATCTTGTTCTTGATAAACATGTAGTACGCGGGTGTTCTGATAAATGTAACTACCACTGGCAATAAAGATAATTAAACCAGCTGCAACGGTCGCTTTACCATAAGCACCTAAATAATAAGGTACTAACTTGATACGTGCTTTAAGTGGTTGCTCAGGGCCGCGATGCCAAAGCGCATAGCTCAATGCACCTAAGACTAAACTTGCACCTAACCAATACAACATAAACCAGTTATGCGCTGTTAAGAAGTGGCCATATTGGTTGATATCTGAATAAGGCACGCTTGGTGCTTCAGCAAATTGCCACATTGGATGACTAAAGCCAAAGTTAGAAAGTACTAATGTTCCAATGATGTACACCATAAACAAAAGCATACCGACATATTTGTTCGGGCTAATTACTTGAAGGAAGAATGCCATAACCACTGTCATCATCAACGGCACAAGATTGATATAACCTAAACGGAATGCATACTGTGATAACTCAAAGTTGGTGTAACCTTTAAGCGCCTGGTTAGCGATTGTAACAAACGTACCAAAGCTATAGAGCAGTACAAAAACAAGTGCTATTGCAATAAACTTAGATAACCAAAAGGTAATGTTGTTTACAGGCATACTATCAATGATATCGCCCATACCTGAGTTGCGTTCACGCCAAACAACTTCTGCACTGTAGTAAGCTAAAATCACCAGCATTAATAAACCAGTAGAGCCAGCCACTAATTGCACCATGGTTTGAGTAAGTGGCCAATTAGGCGTACCAAACATGCCTTGTGGGTCAAATAGAGGCGCCATTAACATAAAGCAGGTAATTAGACCTAAAATCAAAAATGGCGCGCTAAAAATCACTTGTTTCACTTCAAATAGCGTACGTGTTTTAAGGTGTGCAAGTGTATTAATACGTGGGCTATTTTTAATATTAATACGGTTTGCAAGTGCTGATATGAAACTGTCATTCAC
>NZ_JBFKMX010000250.1:0-2629 GCF_041629635.1 Pseudoalteromonas sp.
CCTTTAAATCTTAATAAGGAGAACTTGGCAAGGAACGATATTGATTACATCAGGATAGTCTCTGCCAGAAGCTCTCCACCTATAACAGGTGACAGTCCCGAAGATTCAACTTCTAGAACCGAAGCAAGCTGGCCACAAATCCAGATTACTCCTCGGCAGTTAACCCCCTGATAGACCGTCGTAAGGAATGTGCCCTCGAATCTACTACCTGGTTAATGCACCTCTTCTGTGTTTATGTACTTAATAAGCACGCAAACAAAAGCCTTCTAAAAAGAAGGCTTTTGAAATTTACCGTTTAGCCGTCTAGCTGTCAATCACTAATTAAGAAATAAACAACCAACTAAATACGATGATGAGTAACCAATAGTGTAGGCAATCATCAAATACATAAACATGCGCAGGTAACTTACAAAGGTCAGTTCCTTAATTTTACTCATTGCAATAATGCCAGCAGCTGAACCAATGATAAGCATTGAACCACCCACACCTGTTGCATAGGTAAAGGTTAACCACTGGCGAGTATCCATTACGATATCTGCTTTTAGTAGTGCTGCGGTTAGTGGCACGTTATCAACCGCCGCTGATAAAATACCCATAAAGTAGTTGGCATACTCTGGTGCAAGCACCTCATAAAGGTGCGTAAACTGGTTCAACACACCAATTTCTTTCATCGCGCCAACAAGCAGTAATACACCCACAAAGAACAATAAGGTGTCGTACTCAATTTCACGTACATAATCGATGATTTTTTTGTTTACGTCTTTTTTGCGCATTAAAAACTGCGCCACCAAAAACATCATCGACAACCCACATAAAAAGGTCAGCAACGGTGGGATTTTGTACCACACACTAAACATCAGCGTGGTAATAATGGTCGAAACAAAAATACAGGCAATGGTAATGTCGGTTTTTTCAATGCGGCGTAATTCGACTTTCTCAAAGGTAATCATACCTTTCATGCCCATGCTGAGCATGACGGCCAAAATAAACACTGAAAATGCTGCTGGTGCAACTAATAACAACAAGTTCGCAATGGTTACTTTATCCGCAAGGAAGATCATTAAAGTAGTCACATCACCCGTAATAAGCGATACACCACCTGAGTTCACTGCAAATACAATTAGCGTGGCGTATTTGATTAGCTTTTTAGTATCAAGCTTTAACGACATCACAACTGCAAGAGATATTAGTGTGGCGGTTATGTTGTCTGAAATCGACGAGAAGAAAAACGCAAACGCACCGATTAAATACATTAAATTCCGCTCACTCATTTTACTCGGCAATACCCTATGCACCAAGCTTTGAATAAACCCTTTGGAGTTTAAATAAGCAACAAAGGTCATCGCAGCCATCAAAAACAACCACAAGGTCGCAATTTCTAAAATATTATGATCGAGTTCTTTTTGAACAGATTCTGGGCTTTGCCCATGTAGAGGAGAAATAAAGAGGATAATCCAACACAAAGTTCCAAAAAATAGCGTTGTTTTGGCTTTGTTTACATGGATAATGTCCTCAATAACAATCAGCACAAAAGCGATTGCTATCAGCGCGAGAATAACACCTGACACCATCTTGTTATTTTAACCTGCTAGAGTTGAGTTAAAAATTTGAACGAACACCCAACCTGCGGCATTTTATGGGCAGTTGAGCGGCGCGAAGTGTAGCACTGTAGATTACCTAAAACCACTCCAGTTTTAGACTAATTACACAATATTTTTAAATAAAATTTACTTTTAAGATAAATATCAAGTTAACGTGGATAATTATGATCCCACCGAAAAGAATTTTGACCACTTTAGTGGACAATTGGTCATTGATAGAAGCCTTAATTAAACGTTTCGATTTCAGTGATTTTAGCTTCCAAGATGCCCAAAGCTTGCTAAAAAAATTAGACCCTAAGCTTTCATCTGAAGCCGTATTTAAACAAATAAACAAGCTAATCCAGTTAGAGATTATTATTCCCCTTGCTAAATCGTCTCAACTTGAGATTAACCGAGCAATTGCCGATTTTTCGCAATTTTTATTGCAAGAAGAAAGTCTAGGCCTCGTTGGTGAAATTCATGTTTTGGTAGATGATTTAGCACGCTTAAACCAACGTTTATCAAACGCTGGCTTTAACGATGATGAAATGGAAATTAAACGAAATGCCCGCATTATGGATGAGCGCGTGCGTAAAATTGTTAAATTATTCCAACATAATCAAAACGCTATTTTTAACCTTGTCGAACAAGCTAAATCTAACGATTCTAATTTAACGCTGGCAAAACGCTATAAAGCAGTCATTGAAGCATTTGATGAATACATCGAACCAATGTTAAATATGGTGGATATCGGCGGCGAGTTTAAATTGTGTTTTGAGCAAATTGAAGCCTCACTGAGTGACTTGATTTTGCACTTCACCACCCTTGGCAAATTCAAACACGAGAAACGCCAGCTAGAGCAACTACGCAGCCGTATTTTGGATATGTACCTTATTGGTCAGCAGTCTCTTACCAAAAGTGCCGATGTATTATTGCCACTGCGTGAAGAACTGCGCCGCAATACCCAGCTAACCAAACAAACCTCAGAGGTACTTGCGCTTATTCGTAAACAAGGGGTGGATAAAATCCTTGGCGAATTTATGCCGTAC
>NZ_JBFKMX010000251.1:0-2614 GCF_041629635.1 Pseudoalteromonas sp.
AGCAATCAACTCTGACAGTGCAATACCAAAGAATACACCCAGTAAGCCACCTAAAATGGAAATGGTAAAACTCTCGGTAATAAACTGCACTTGAATGTTCTTTTGTGTTGCACCAATGGCGCGCAATAGTCCGATTTCTTTGGTGCGCTCAAGCACAGTGGCTAGCATAATGTTCATAATGCCAATGCCGCCCACCAGCAGTGAAATCCCCGCTACACACGACATTACAATATTAAAAATTTGCTGGGTTTGCTTTTGCTGCGCCAATAACGCGGCAGGTACAATCAGCTCGTAATCATCAATATCGTTATGACGCCCTTTCACCAAAGCATCAATCGCTTGCGCTGCCATCACAGGACTAAAGCCCGGTTCGGTTGCAAGTTTAATGCGTGTAATTTCGGGGTCGAGTAATTCGCTTTTAAATCGGTGAATCGCGGTTTTAAGCGGAATAAAAATCTGATTTTGTTCATCGCCTAATTTAACGCCCTGAAACTCTTTTTTCTTTAAAAATGGCGCTTCAAGAATACCCACCACTTCAAACCACAAATGGTTAATTTTGACTGATTTGCCCACCGCATCGCCAAGCGGAAACAAAGTACGCGCAGTATTTGCTCCTAGCAGCGCCACTTGCGAAAAGTGTTGCCCATCTTGCTGATTAAGCAAGCGCCCAGCACTTAAATCAAAATATGCAAGCTCAAAATAGTTTTCACTTACACCTACTGCTTGGCCGTCAAATTTGGCGTATTCACTAAACACATGGTAGGTTTCAACCACTTTTTCAGCGGCAAAATCGGTGATAAACGGCAAGGCTTCAACTGCAACTTTGCCATCGTTAAGCGATAACCCATCCGAGTGCTTACGCTGCTCTCTAAGTTCATCCTCTTCAAAGTCTTTGGCTTCTACAATTACGTTGTTAAGGCCCATTGAATCAATCATTTTCAGTGCTTCACGCTGTGCACCTTCACCAATATTCAACATGGCAATTACTGCACCTACACCAAAGATCATACCGAGCAAAGTTAAAAAAGTGCGCATTTTATGCTGCTGCAATTGCACTACGGCATCTTTAAATAATCCGACTAAATTCATAGCTTGCCCTCCTGCTCAATTAACGCAATAACATCACCTTTGGAAAGGCCCTTTACAACTTCAACATGGCTTAAATTACTTGCGCCTAAGGTGACTGGCGCTTTGCTGTAGCCCGATGCTGTTTTAAGTTGCACATACGTGCCTTCTTCGTCAGCAAATACGCTAAATTTCGGCACGATTAGTTTTTCGGCTGGCTGATCCGCAACTATGTTTGCCACCACTTTTAAGCCCGGTCGTAAGTAATCGCCTTGCTCATCAATACTGGCGGTGATCTCGTAATACTTTTGCGGATCTTGTCGCTTAATTGATTTAGGAAACGGTGCAAGCTTACTTATTTTGCCGCTAAAGGTTTTATTGGGTGCTGAAATAAGCGAAAACTCAATAGCTTGATCTTGCTTTAAATTAATCGCTTCGCGCTCTTTTACAAACAGCTTGATTTGCATAACCGAGGTGTCGGGCAGGCCTGCAATTTTTTGGCCCGGCCACAGGGTTTGCCCTGCTCTTGGTTTTTCACCATGCCAATCTACGCTATGGGTTAACAAACCATCGTGCGGGGCAACCACCTCTAACGACGACAAATTGCCATCGAGCATATTAATTTTGCTTTGATGCTGCTGGCTTTGCATTTTTAACAAGTCTAACTCGCCTTGCGCGCTGCTATTAAACTGTTCAGACTGCCAATTAAAGTAGGCCGTTTTGGCATTTAAATAGTCAACTTTTTGCGCCTGCTCTAAAATCTCAAGTTTCGAGATAATGCGGTCATCGTCGATAGAAAAATTTTCAGCAAATTGCTTCTCTTCTTCAACAATTTCCATATCAAACCCTAAGTGTTTTCTGCGCGTGTCGATTTCAGTGTTTTTGCCGGATAAGTCTTGCGACACTTTTTGGTTTGAAAAGTCACTCTCGCGCTTTTGCTTAATCATTACACGGCCATCAAACCGTGCAATCACTTCACCTTTTTTAACTTGAGAATATTCAGGCATTAACCACGCCAGCGTTTGCGGCCCGCGCGATGATGCAGGGGTGCTAATCAAGGTTTCATTAGCGGCAATCAACTCACCTTTTGCCTCTACATAATTTTTAAACGGGGCTTTTTGTACGGTAAACGTAAGCTCGGCGGCGACGTCATCGGGTTTTGAGCACGCGTTTAAAAAAAACGCGCTGACAACAATAACTAAATACTTCATAAACGCACCACCTCTCCTTGCTCAATGCCGCTTTTTATTACCGCAAAACCATTACTAATATTACCTACCGTAACAGGGGTTTTATCACCATTTTTTTCAATCACATACGCGCTTGATTGGTCGCTATGCAATGCGCTTACAGGCACAATCAATACATCATCAATTTTATCGGTAGCAATTTCTACGCGGGCAGTTAACCCTGGGCGCATCGCAGCTGCATTATTATCAAGCTTAATTAAAGTGTCGATGATTCGGCGTTTGTCTTGCGGCGATTTTTCACGAAACGCACTGCCAATACTGGTTATTTTGCCCGATGTAATAATCGGCTCAGAGCCATC
>NZ_JBFKMX010000252.1:0-2600 GCF_041629635.1 Pseudoalteromonas sp.
GCCTGAAAAACGTCAAAATTTACTGTTTTCAGCAACCTTTTCTGATGATATCCGTGCGCTTGCTAAAGGCCTAATTAACGACCCAATCGAAATCTCAGTTGCTCCTGCCAATACAACAGCTAAAACAGTAACCCAATGGGCATACCCGGTTGATAAAAGTAAACGCACTAGCTTGCTTAAACACCTAATTAAAACCAATAACTGGCAACAAGTATTAGTATTTACGCGTACTAAGCATGGTGCAAACCGTCTAGTTCGTGACCTTGAAAAAGCCAAAATCAATGCCGCTGCAATTCACGGTAATAAAAGCCAAAGCGCACGTATGAATGCCCTTAATGGCTTTAAATTAGGTGATGTAAATGTACTGGTTGCAACAGACATTGTAGCCCGCGGCCTTGATATTCAAGAGCTACCTTATGTAGTTAACTTTGACCTGCCGAATGTGTATGAAGATTACGTTCACCGTATTGGCCGTACTGGCCGAGCGGGTGCATCGGGTGAAGCAATATCATTCGTTACAGAAGACGTCGCAGCAGATTTATTTGGTATTGAACGCCTAATTCAAGAACTTATCCCGCGTAAAATTGAAGCCGGTTTTGAACCGCAAAATCCAGTACCAGAATCAAAGCTAGATACGCGCCCAATCAAAGCTAAAAAGCCTAAGAAACCGAAAAAGCCAAAAGAAAACGCGAGTACCAACGATAAGGTAAAAGCTGAGGCAAAAGCCGTAAGTAAACCAAAGAAGAAAAATTCATCACATAAATCTAAGCCACAAAGTGCTGATAAACCAAAACAAAATGGCAAAGGAAAAAGTGAACACAATGGGCAAAGCAAACGCCCAAGACGTAAACCAAATAACGTTAAATTTAACGCCAACAAATAAGCTGCAAAACCATAGTGTAACTTCGCTTACCAAGTTAAACGAATAATATCACTTTGTGCACTTAACGATTCCACCATAACTAGGGTGGAGTCGTTTGGTTGAATATCAAAATTTAAGCGAAACATGTTTTTACCTATCGTGGTACATTGCTCTTCGCCTACGCTTGTTTGAGCTTTTATTGTTCGCTGACAAAGCAAGCCAACCCGCTGTTCCAATTTTGTGTAATAAAGCACATCGTCCAAATAATCCCAACGATGCACATTTGCTGAGTGCACCTTGCCGAGCGCATTCATTTTTTGCCATTGGCCATCTTGTTTTGTTAAATGCCAGGCTATTAAGCTTGGGTCAATTGCAATTGCACTTTTATTATCAGAATTCTTTTTAAAACTCACAAATCCATCAATAACTCGACTGCGCTCATTAGTTTGCGTATTTAATTTAATAATGACAGGCGAATTACCAACATAATGAGCAAGGTATAAATGATCATTATCTTCATGCCATACTGGATTTTCTAAACGCTCAAGCGCTTTACTTACAAACTTTGGAGGATGTGCCGTTTTAATCGAGTGAATATCATTAACAATAAATAAGCGCCCATCAACAATTCCCGCAACCCGATTGCCATCAAAAGAAGCAGCTATCGCACTGAGGCCTTCTGGCGTAGCAAACGCAACAATATCCTGCTCTTGGTTGTTATTATTTAGTAACTTCAAAGCTAGCTGATTATCCATTAATGAAGCATAAACGAGCGCTTTATGCTCACCGACATACTGCGGTAAGTCCTGCGCGCCAGTTTTTTTCAACACCCGAGTATTAAAAAGGTGCGGTGTTTCGCTGTGATTCACTTGGTTTAATTTGGGCTGTGGTATTTCTTTTAAATCCAAGTAGTCACCATTGTGCTGTCTTAAGATCAAACAGCGTTCACCACAACTTGCATAAATATCGATTGCATTAGGGGGAAGATCGATATCAAAAGCAAAGCCGTTATTTGCCAACTTGAACGTGGCAGCTTGGCCAAAAAAGTTACTAATAATCACACCACTGTCGTCAAACAACCATACCATGCGGTTTGCCGTAAAAGGCAGCAAGTGATTTGCAATCACATCATTACTTATTAAATCCACAATGATTAAAGATGACTGATTGTTTTCGACTTCTCTCAAAATAGCTAACTGCTCACCATTTTTTGACTGCGCAGCATAGTAATCACCACGACCAGTAACATTGGGTAAAGACACTGGTTCTATATCTTGCGTGCTAAAATCAAAACGATAAATGCTGTGAGGAGTTGGATTCGTTACTTCATCTGCAAGCCATAGCCCTGACTGATCAATTTGCCAGCCAAGAATGTATTTTGGCGTATTTGCGGTTATTTCAAACGGTGTTACGTCAGTGACATTACGGTTTTCATCGAAACTTGCGACAAAGTGTTTTACTTTCGGACCAAAACCAGATGTAAAGACTAACTGCTTGCCATCTGGCGACCAAAAACTATCGGTATAGTGTTTATGATCCCAGCTTAAACGTTGAATTTCATTCGTAATTAAATCTTTAATGTAAAGTTGCTGCGCACTGATGTTTGATTCTCGGTGAAGAAACACCAATTGTTGTGATGCTTTATTATAATCAGCAAATATTTCAGAGCCAGATAACGTGGTTAATCGCTCAATAGTGCTTTGTGGCGCAGCTTCAGGGACGTGTTTTGGGCTAAAAA
>NZ_JBFKMX010000253.1:0-2597 GCF_041629635.1 Pseudoalteromonas sp.
ATGGTTATAAATTAACTTTTGCAAAGTAGTGATATTTCTCAATTAAATTTATAAGAAGATAGCACTTACTTGGAAGAGTTTTTCAACCACGTGAATTTGTTTTTTATCGATAAGGAACATAATGACGTGGTCACCAGAGAGGATCACGGTATCATCATGAGCAATCACTACATCGTCATTACGCACGATAGCACCAATGGTTGTACCCGCAGGTAATTTGATATCTTGAATGGCTCGACCGACAACTTTTGAGGTGGTTTCATCGCCGTGCGCTACTGCTTCAATGGCTTCAGCAGCGCCTTTGCGCAGTGAATACACATTAACAATATCACCACGACGAACGTGAGTTAATAGGGCTGAAATAGTTGCTTGTTGTGGGGAAATGGCAATATCAATTTCACCACCTTGCACTAGGTCAACATAGGCGCCACGTTGAATTAATACCATGGTTTTTTGTGCACCCATGCGTTTGGCAAGCATGGCTGACATAATGTTTGCTTCATCATCATTGGTAACGGCAATAAATACATCGACTTGTTCAATGTGTTCTTCCGATAATAATTCTTGGTCTGATGCATCACCACAGAAAACAACGGTACGGTCCAGAGTGCCTGAGAGGTATTCTGCACGTTCAGGATTTCGCTCAATCAGTTTTACACTGTGACTTTTCTCTAAAGTGCGTGCAAGGCCTGCACCAATATTACCGCCACCTACAATCATAATTTTTTTGTACGATTGCTCGAGTTTTTGTAGCTCGCTCATTACCGCACGAATATGTTTAGTGGCAGCAACGAAAAAGATTTCGTCATCGGCTTCAATAACCGTTGTGCCTAGTGGTTTAATTGGTCGACCTTTACGGTAAATGGCGGCAACGCGCGTTTCAACATTAGGAATATGCTTTTTCAGTGCTGATAGTGCATAGCCAACAAGTAAACCACCGTAATAAGCTTTTACCGCCACTAACGATAATTTCCCTTCGGCAAACTGCAGTACCTGTAGTGCTCCAGGGTAATCAATTAAACGATGAATATATCGAGTAACCAGTTGTTCAGGAGCAATGTAGTGATCAACCGGTAAATCATGGTTATGGAATAACTGCTCTTTGTATTTAAGGTATTGCTCAGAGCGAATACGCGCAATTTTAGTTGGTGTATTAAAAATACTGTAAGCGATTTGACAGGCAATCATATTAACTTCGTCAGAGCTGGTAACCGCGATAATCATATCGGCATCTTCAGCACCAGCTTGGCGTAATACCTCAGGGTGAGCACTATGACCAGATACTACTTGAAGGTCATATTTATCTTGTAATACGCGTAGCTTTTCTCGGTTAATATCAACCACGGTGATTTCGTTTTTTTCACCTACTAGGTTTTCTGCTAAGGTGCCGCCAACTTGTCCGGCACCTAAAATGATAATTTTCATACTGTCAATCGCTTAGTTGGCGAACTTCGCCTTAATTATAATTTTTCAATTTTTGCGTAGAAAAAGCCATCATGTTCATCTGGCAGTAATTGCCAGCCTGGCTGCTCGATGGTATCTGCCAAATTGAGTGCGATATGCTTAGCATCAGCATGCTGTGCTAAAAACTGTTTTATCTGGTTGGTATTTTCTTCCGGTAAAACAGAGCATGTTGCATACACCAATGTGCCACCAGATTTTAATAATGGCCATATTTGTTCTAGTATTTGGTGCTGCAGCTTCGCTAGCTGTTCGATATCAGATGCTCTGCGCAGCCACTTGATATCGGGGTGGCGACGAATTACACCAGTTGCAGAACAGGGCACATCTAATAAGATTCGATCAAACTGTTCGCCTTCCCACCAGTCGTCTGGCTGGCTCGCGTCTGCACTGATTAGCTTTGCTTTTAGACCGATACGTTTTAAATTTTCTGATACGCGCTCAAGACGGGTTGCGTCATGGTCGAGTGCGGTAACATCACATTCCGCTAGCTCTAAAATATGACACGTTTTACCACCAGGAGCTGCGCAGGCATCAAGAATTTTGTCGCCATCTTTTGGTTCGAGTAATCTTGCTGCAAGTTGTGCAGCACCATCTTGAACTGAGCTATGTCCTAGCTCGAAGCCAGGTAATTTAAATACATCAACGGCATTTTCAAGTACCAGTGCATCATCAAATTGTTCAACTAAATGTGCTTCAATATCTGCATCAAGCAGTAAATCTCGGTACGCTTTAGGCGAATAGTAGTTACTATTAACGCGCAACCACATTGGCGCTTGTACTTGGTTTGCTTCAACAATATCTTGCCAGTTGTCAGGGTAAGCTACTTTTAGCTTATTTAAAAACCAACCAGGGTGATTATACTTACAGGCATCAATTTGATCGGCTAAGTTTTCCAGTTCGCTTTGGCGGCGCTGAAAGTTACGCAGCACTGCGTTTACTAGCCCTTTAAGACCAGGTGCTCGCATTGTTTTAACCGCATTTACCGTTTCATCAAGTGCAGCGTGAGCTGGAATGCGCATGTGCTGAAGCTGATAAATACCCACATAAAGTAAAAATTGGAATGGACGCTGTTTGCCTTTCAATGGTTTTTCAAGCAGGTGAGAACAGTAATTTTCTAAACTTGGCAGGTAGCG
>NZ_JBFKMX010000254.1:0-2575 GCF_041629635.1 Pseudoalteromonas sp.
GGTCGCTATCCAGCACAAAATACCATTTCCAGTATTTTAGAGGACGCTGAAAATGGTTTACCCCAGCTTGCTCGTGAACTCTTAACCGATGTGTGGCTCAGCATACAAGGGCTTAATCAAGAAATATTAAAATACGACCGACAACTCTATGCTCTTTCTAAACAAATGCCTGCTGCAAAATTACTAATGAGTATTCCAGGTATTGGCGAAGTCACTGCAACCGCTGTTGTCGCGACTGTTAATGATGCAAAACACTTTAGTTCAAGCCGCCAATTTGCTGCGTGGATTGGCTTAGTGCCCCGACAATACACAACGGGTGGTAATGTTCACTTAGGCCGAATTAGTAAACGCGGTGAAAAGCATATACGAACGTCACTTATCCATGGTGCTCGAGCTGTGATTGCCAACTGTAAAACGAAAACAGACAAAACCAGTTTATGGGTGCCAGGCTTGATTGAACGACGGGGCTTTAAACGCGCGGTTGTCGCATTGGCTGCGAAGAATGCCCGTTTAATTTGGGCGCTACTGCAATCAGGTAAAGAATATCAGATTGATTATGTGTGATTTAATTAACTAAACGTGGTTCACCAAAACGGTTAACCCCACCGAGTCTCAGCAATAGCTATTGACGATAACACGGTCAGACCGAGAGCAATAAAACCTGTTTATTCGGGAAGTAGCAAATACTGTCTAACGAATGAGGTCATTGCTCAAGCGCAAATCATCAGGGCGATAGCGTAGCAAAGCTAATAAACGCCGAATGTAGAGCTGCTGTCAGATCTTCTTGTTGTCGAAGACACCTATTGCTTGACAAAGGGGAGTCCATGTAGCCCTGTTAAGGGGTTGATAATGTTTGACTAAACTCGTGTAGCGAAGCGGAACAGAGCCAAGCTTTAGCAGTCCCGTCCTTGATTGGCTTGTTATGTTTTTACTGCACCAAGCCCGCTTTTGTTTTTATAAATTATTGCAATCGCGGCTGGATAAACTAACCAAAAGCCTGAAACAGGCATTAAAACAACACCTAAAGTTGTTAATACTAGGAGTGATACTCCGATTATGTTTGGTATTTTTAATGCGTCGTTCTTTTCAATGACGGATATGGCAAGACTCGTAATAAATAAAAGAAAGCCGAATAGAATAAACCAAGCAGCTAAAGCTGTCTTTTCAGAGTTAACAGAACTTAATAATCCATTTGAAAGCATTTCATTGTATATGCTTCCAAAGAACATGATCCCTACAACGGTGTGACCTGCCGATACAAAAATTAACCATTTGCTAATCCATGCTTTCATATTTACATCTTACTCCAAAAAAAACATAACGCCCTGTTAAGGGGTTGATAATGTTTGACTAAACTCGTGTAGCGAAGCGGAACAGAGCCAAGCTTTAGCAGTCCCGCACTTAAACAGCTTGTTATGCTGCTTTACGCCTTTGCTGTAATTTTCTGGCAATATTATCTAGCGCTACCATCATTGTTACTTTTCCTTCAAGATAGGGCTTCCAGTACTGAATTAGAATTTCTTTATAATCCCAAGAATCTGTATAAAGATCGTTTCTATCTGCATAAGTGATATAGTCTGGGTTTTGAGAAGAGGTAACCTTTTTTACTACTTCACCGACAGTATAGAATAAAATGGGATGCCAAATACCCACTTCTGATTCTAGCCCTCTTTCCTTAAAAACAGACTCAATTAACTTATAGAGCTTACTACTTCGATTTAAACTGTTGGCATGTGATATTTCATGGAAAACCATTTCTAACGCATTCCAATCAAGGAAATCTTCATAAGTACTATTAATTACTGACTGCATGCTACGCGATGAAGTATATGCTCCTTGCTTAGTGCCCGGCTTATATACCACACTTATCATATGCCCTTTTTCTGTGAATAGAGGAGCATCGAATATTTGTTCCAACTCTGCCTGTATCTCAGCACCATGCTGATTGAGTTTAGGAGCGAGGTTTTTAATCCACTTTTTATTTCTTTTATTGTGTTTGACCCAATAAATACGCTCATATAATGGCTTAAATGATGAAAAGGCTTTCTCGATAGTCGTGTTACTTTCTATTTTTTCGTGAGCTAAAACTTTACTTGTAGTTTGCGGAATTACCCCGTAATCAAATAACACATGCCTAATATTCATATTACTTTTATACGTATCAACGGCTAGGTTCAAAATACTCCTGTCTTTTGAATCTAGCTGAGTTTCAGCCACTATTTTCTCAAAATAATTCTTGTCGCGAGCAAGTTCATATAGAAAGTGGTGTTGATTGATTTGCAAGTCGCTTTCAAATAAAAGTTTATTCCAGCTATATTCTATGCTAACTCCATCTGGCGATTTAGCAGATACGTTGGATATTACGATTAACGAAACTACCAGTAAAAAATACTTCATAAAATTCCCTTTTAAAACTCCGAACTTTCTTTACAGCATAACGCCGCAAATAAACGGCTAAAAATAGTTGGCTATAATTTGTGAGGTACGAACAAAGCCAACTGTTTTTTGTCCGCCCTTTTTGATTTGCCTTGTTATATAACTAATGCACCCAAACACCTTTTTCTGCAGATATAAC
>NZ_JBFKMX010000255.1:0-2529 GCF_041629635.1 Pseudoalteromonas sp.
GCTGCCAGGGTTTGCACTAAATACTCACTCGGTACTCGCTTATCCACTGCTATAAAAACAGGCGTGGCAGTTGCGTTATGTTCAAGTGCACCGATAACATGATCTAACGTACTAAATGGTTGATCATCCAAAGCAAATTTCACTTTATTTTGTTCATAGATAAGGCTTATTACTTTTGGTTTTTGCTCAATAACTGTATTAGCGCTTTCGCCAACCATAGGTAAAGTAACTTCCATTACATTTACTTTTACCGCGACGCTTAACAGTAAAAACACCAGCACGATAAACAGCACATCCAATAGCGCGGTGAGATCAGCCATCATGCTTTGTGCTTTTACTTTTGGTAATTCAAGCATTGGCAGCGTCCTTTTCATGCCAAGTTTGGTTAATGAAAATCGTTAGTTCACCTTGCATTCTTTCAACCACTGCTTGGGCGAGTCCGTAGAGTAATAAACATGGCATCGCAATGGCTAATCCTGCCATGGTCGAGTACATCGCTTCCCATAAGCCATCGGCGAGTAATGCGGGCGTTACCGCTTGCTCACTTTGTGCGATGCTTTGAAACATCACAACTAAACCCCAAACTGTACCAAAGAGTCCCATCAACGGGCTAAGCGTGCCAACTAAACTCAAAAAGGCTAAGCGTTTGCGCCATGCCATTACTTTTTGCTGCAAAGATATTTGTGCAAGTTCCAGTAATGAAAACTGATAATCGACTTTTTTAGTTAGGATTTTATGTACATCTAACCAGGCACAGGTTAACACTACCGTGCGTTCTAAAATGACTGCTGTGGCGAAAATTGAGATCACGATAAATGGCCAAAGCATTGGACCAAGTTGTTGCAAATAGGTATGCATTTTTTCCTCTGTAAATTACGAAAGTTTGAATTCGATGGGCACGGTAAATCTTGCCCTTACCGCTTGCTGGCCTTGTTTAAAAGGGTGAAATTGCCACTGTTTAACATTGTTAATCGCCGCTTGATCTAAACTTTTATAGCCACTACTTTTCACTACAGATAATTTGACGATATTGCCTTTTTTATCGAGCTCAATTGCCAGCAAACTCACACCTTGATGCCCGCGTCGTTTGGCTTTTAACGGGTAAATCAGTTCAGGCCTTGGGCTTTTAAAGAGCGTGGGTTTATCAAGCTCAACTAACTCATCCACTTGATTATCTTGTTGTGATTTGTGCTTGGCACTTGCTAGCTGCTCTGCCTGTAATTGTTTTGCTGGACTGGGTTTTTTAGGCGCAACTACTGGAGGCTTATTAACGTTTGGTTTCACCTGTTCTTTTGGCGGTGTTTCGGGGGCTTTAACAATAGCATTAGTTGTATTGGGGCTTATTTTATCTGGTTTACTGGTGGCTTTTGCTGCTTTCGTAATTCGCAGCGCTTTACCATTAAAGTCAGTTTTATATTGATTTAGCTTTACTGTTTTGACCAGCGGCTCAGCCACAGGTGGTGTCAGTGATAACTGCATCACTTTTACTTTGCGATCTAACACTTGCGCTTTAACCCCAGAAACTGAAACCATTGATTCTGTTGGCTTTGCAAGCCATGCAGCAAGGTGTAAAAGTGCTGAAAATAACAAAAAAGCAAGAAACTTCATTTGATTAATCTAAATACTAACTGTTATCATTTGCATTAAATGTTACTGTTTTTGGAATTACAATGAAAGTATCTATACAACGATTTTTTAGATTAAATGTTTGGTTGTTATTGTTCGCACCGCTCTTAAGTAAGGCCGCTCAAGACATTGAGCGGATCGTGGTCTCGGGGGGATCTATCACCGAAATCATATATGCATTTAATGAACAGCAGCGCATCGTAGGGGTTGATAGCACCAGCGTTTTCCCAGCTGATGCCACTTCAAAACCGCAAGTGGGTTATGTTCGACGAATTAATGTTGAAGGCATTTTATCGCTAAGCCCAGAGTTGTTGCTCGGCGAAGCCGATACTGGCCCCGAAAAGGTACTAAAACAACTGCAAAGTACCGGCTTAAAGACGCATATTTTTACTGAAGACGACAATCTCAAAGGCGTAGAAAACAAAGTCGCAAAAATAGCCCAGTTACTCAATGTAGAAGAAAAAGGGCAACAACTGATTGATCATATTGCAAAAGATAGAAACGCACTTTCGCATTTGCTATCTCAAGTAACGAGCAAACCTAACGTGTTATTTGTTTTAAACTTACGAAGTGGGCAACCCATTGTGTCAGGCGCAGGCACATCTGCTGATGAAGTTCTCACAGCAGCGGGCGGCAATAATATTGCTGCAGCACACTTTACCGGCTGGAAGCCGCTTTCTACTGAAGCTGCAATGGCGATGAACCCAGATTTTATTATTGCCATGGGCAGGCATGGTCAAGATAAAGTAGCTGATCTAGCCAGCATTCCTCATTTTAAATTTTCAAACGCGGTGAAAAATAACCAAGTGCTTATTTTTGATGGTTCTTATTTATTGGGTATGGGTCCTCGAACACCACAAGCGGTAGCTGAGCTTGCATCAAAGCTTCACCCAAATGCGCAGC
>NZ_JBFKMX010000256.1:0-2516 GCF_041629635.1 Pseudoalteromonas sp.
GAGATAAAGCCATTTTCATGTGTGTGGGTTCTTAAAGGGTTTAGTAAAGTAAGTGAATTACTTGCACCACTACAGTTACGGTCTGGCGCCACAACAGTGACTTCTGCAATTTGAGAAAGCGCTAAATACAAAGCTTCAATGCCCTTTGCATTTACACCATCATCATTGCTCAACAAGATTTTCATGATTTTCCTTATTCTTTAATGATACATCTTGGCATAGCGCCAGTTCACGTAATACCGCTGTTGCAAAACACCCTTTTGGCAGTGCAAAGCTAAACTCTATCATATCTTTATCTACATGATGTACTTCAAATTTTTCAGGGTAAAGGCGCATATTTCTACGTTCGGATTTTAACCCTAGTTGTGCAAGGCTTTCACACCAAGAGGCAAAAGGTGCTAACCAATGTTGCTCTTGCTCAGTAATCCCCTGTTCACCTTTGCCAGCTAAAGGTGCTGATAAATGTATATCACCACTCGCAAGGCGATTAACCGTTTCAAGGCTAATCGGTTCTTTGAAAAATGCATTGCTACCATTTAGCAGAAAAACTTCTTCAGTCATTGTTTTTGCAATGCCATACTGCGCAATTCGTTGGCTAACAACCTGGTTAAAAATATGCGAACGCGCAGCTGATATTATTATGCCTCGCAATTTTTTATCATGGATTTCTTTGCCTGCAAATAATTGCTCTGCCAATTCTAAATTATGCCCATTGTGACCAAAGCGTTGAGCACCAAAGTAGTTTGGAACACCTTGTCTTACAGCATTGATACGCGTTAGCACTTCGCTTACCGAGCTACAATTACGTAACACAATCGTGAAGCGGTTTGCCTTATGGCATCCTGTTTTGAGCTTACGGTTGTGTCTTACCTGCTGCAATATTTTTACGCAATCACTATTAAGAGATGAGAAATCAACTTCTTTCTTAATGGGCACTGGTACACTAAACCATTGCGAGGTTACTGCATTGCGATCTTTCAATCCTGGATAACTAACATTACGCGCTTGTGTGCCAGCAATTTTAGCAATTTGTTTCGCAATAAATTGTGTATTCTCGCCTTTTTTAAGCACCTGTAAACACACATGCTCACCAGAATCTGTCAGCTCAAAACCAAGCTCTTCATCAACGCGAAAATCCTCAGCTGAACTTTTAAACTCAGCTGTCGCATTCGGTTTTCCGTAAAGATAAGTTAAATTATCCATTTGTAAGTAACACTACCGCGTGGCTCTCAATACCTTCTTTTCGACCAGCAAAGCCAAGTTTCTCTGTTGTTGTCGCCTTAACATTAACCTGATCAATATTAATATTTAGATCATCAGCTATCACAGCACGCATCGCTTCAATATGAGGAGCCATTTTCGGTGCTTGCGCCACAATGGTTATATCTGTGTTGGCAACGGAATAACCACGTTCTACCATTAATGACACAACATGACGCAGTAAAATTCGGCTGTCTATATTTTCAAATTCAGATGCTGTATCAGGAAAGTGTTTACCAATATCCCCTAGTGCAAGTGCGCCCAAAATTGCATCACATAGTGCGTGAATTGCGACATCACCGTCTGAGTGAGCTAAAAAGCCAAATTCATAATCAATTTTTACACCTGCAATTGTCAGTGGCCCTTCACCACCAAACTTATGCACATCATAGCCATGACCTATTCGCATGTGTTGTTCTCCAAAGTTTGCTTCGCAATCAAAAACTCTGCGATTGCAATATCATCAGGGGTCGTCAATTTAATATTATCAGCACGACTTTCAATTAATTGCACTTTGCCACCAGCCCATTCAATCGCCGAGGCTTCATCCGTTATCGCAACATGAGCGTTTAACGCATTAGTCAATGCGCTAGTTAATTCGTTCAGTAAGAACATCTGCGGCGTTTGCGCTTGCCAAAGAGTCTCTCTTGGCACGGTAGCATCGACAAAGTGACTTCCCTGTTTAATGGTATCTCTGACTTTGCTTGCCAAAATGCCACCGCACTGATTTGATTGACATGAGCTAATTAGTTTTAAAATATCATTGGGTAATACCAATGGCCGGGCAGCGTCATGAACAAGTACCCAGTCAACAACATGATTGATGGCAAGGTAGTTAAGTGCATTTAGCACAGAATCAGCACGTTCCTTACCCCCTAACACAGTAATTACATTACTCGGTAAGTCTAGTTCTGGGAAGTAAGCATCGTCTTCGCTAATAGCAACAATAATAAGTGCATTTGGAATGGTTTTATTAAGCTTATCAATGGTGTGTTCTAAAACTGTTTTATTGCCAAGTTGAATATATTGCTTGGGCTTATCGGCTTGCATTCGAGCACCAACGCCTGCAGCGGGCACAACAAATGCGATAGAAGGATTAATATCTGTCATTTTTATGTGTTACGCGAAAAAATGTTTCGCCTTGTTTGATCATCCCTAACTCATTTCTAGCACGCTCTTCAATGCCTTCTAAGCCCAGCTTTAAGTCTTCAACATCCGCTTTCAACAACTTGTTACGTCTTTCGAGACGTGTATTA
>NZ_JBFKMX010000257.1:0-2462 GCF_041629635.1 Pseudoalteromonas sp.
AACGACACGTTTGCGTGGTTGTAATTGTTGTTCGGTTGCTTCACTAAAACGCACCACTTGTGCATTAGCGTGAAACACCAAAAACAACAGACTTAATAAAAGTCCAATTTGTTTAAATGAGCGTGGAGAAGTCATTGTATTTCCAATTTAGTAGACCAGTCGTCTAGTTGATTGTCTTTTATAATGGCAATTGTTGCAAGATGAATTTCGGCTGAATGATATTATTGATAAGCTAAATTGAATTAAGTGATTGAATTTTTTGTTTATATTTAAAAAATATTTTTTAGACCGATTGGTCTACAGTGGTGGGTTTTTCAAGATGAAAGTGCCAATTAAGGCACTAAAATTGTTTCAAAAATAATATCGACAAAATTATCGTAAGGCTCTGTTGAGCGCTCTACCTGCATTTGTATTGCAGCACCATGGCTGGCATTAAACAAGAATGCTGCAATTTTATGTGGATCGAGTTTTTCGTTTACTTCGCCTTCTTGTTGGGCTTCTCGAATCGTTTGCGCCATCATGCTGTGCATTAAATCTTGCGCACATTTAATGCCGCCACGCATATTTTCACTGAGTTGTGATTGTTCCAGAATTAATTTTGGCACAAGGCACTCGCAGTCAATGCCTTCTTCTTCGTGAAACTGTTGAATTCGTTTGAACCAGTTATTTATCCGCTGCAGAGGCGAATATTTGCGGTCTCGCAGAAATTCACGCATAAAGTCGTGAGTTTGATCTTGGGCGCGTTCAATTAATGCTAAACCAAAGTCTTCTTTAGACTTAAAATAATGATAAAATGACCCTTTAGGCACTCCAGCCTTATCTAGGATTTCTTTTAAGCCACATCCGTTGTAACTTTTTTCGATAATCAGCGCATGACCTGCCGCCAAAATCGCTTCTTTGGTATCTGGCTTATTCATATTTGGGGTAATTTTTACATACACACTTTATGAGTATTATTAGACCAGTCGTCTCTAAAGTCAACTTTCACCATTTTATTGGAGTGTAAATAGATGACTTATCACAGTGTAGATTAACGGTAATAGTACTGGCGTCAATATGGCGCTTAATACTAAACTAACCGATGCAAATGCCCCCATTCGTTCACTCACCTCAATTGCCCTTGCGGTGCCTACGGCATGACAGGCAGCGCCAAGTGCGAGTCCTTGACTAGGGACGTGCTTTACACCAAAAAAAGAAAGCAAAGGCAAACCAATCACAGCACCAAAAATCCCAACGCAAATCACCACAACAGCCGAAAGTGCACTAATTCCTGCAAGTTGGTTACTCACTTCAATTGCGATGGGGGTGGTAACCGCATTAGGAGCAAGACTGACAACCAGTTTCTCACTCGCGCCCAAGCTATGCGCTGTTAACATTGCAATGATAGATGAGCTTGCAACACCAGTTACGCTACACAGAATATAACGCCATGTTGCTTTTTTGATGGTGTTAGACTCTTTATAAAGTGGAATTGCCAATGCCACAATGGCCAAATCTAATAACCAGAAAAACGGGGTATTTACCTCGGCAAACTTTGCATAACTAATATCACTCCATATCAGTACTAAACTTATAAGCGAAATACTTAACAAAATTGGGTTACATAGACTGTGTTTAAAATAATGGGTTTGTAGCCATTTAAAGGCGAAAAAACATATTGGACAGATAACAATCAAAAATAGGCTCATGATTGTTCCTTATCGTTAGCTGCAAAAAGAAAACTTGCTACTTTTCCAACAATAAACAGCGTACCTACGGTGGCAGCAAGTACCGAGGAAACAATTAAAAACAGGTTATCTTTTATTAGGTCTAAATGCTGAATGATACCAACCCCAGCTGGAATGAAAAAAAGTGGGAAATATTTAAGTAATAGATTACCCACGACTTCACACTGTTTAAGTGACACTACATTTAATTTGAGCGCAAGCAATAATACACCCATTGCTAGCACCGCAGGCGGAAATTTGAAATCAAGATAAAACAGCAGCCCTTGCGCAATTCCAAGGGCTGAGAGTAAAATGATCAGACTATAAATATATTTCATATTGTTAGCCTACCACAGCTTTATTCCAAATCTACTGGTCTTTAGTCGTTACCAATTTGCAGAGTCGAAGAAGGGTTTTGATTCGTCTTTTAATCGGTTGTTTATTGCGCGCTTTATATTTTTACCGCGTAAGATTTTAATTTGATTCAGTGTTTCTGCGGCCAGTAATTTACGGCGATTAACTAACATATGTTTTTGATACGTACGCTTGTTAGCAGCTAGGGCATCTGGTGATTTTACTAAGAGTGCATCTTGAAGTTGTTCGCAGCGTTTGTCTAAATCATCACAGACTTCAGTAACTAAATTAAGCGAAAGAGCTGTTTTTGCATCAATTGGGTCGGCAAGGTGAGTGAGCTTTAATGCTTGATCATAAGGCATTAAGCCTTGCAACATCACACTGCCAGCCATATCAGGCGTG
>NZ_JBFKMX010000258.1:0-2417 GCF_041629635.1 Pseudoalteromonas sp.
CAAATCGCTAATCAGCTGTTAGAAATGGAAAACATTAACGTTTCAATCGATCAGGTATCTGTTATTGAACGTCAAATTACCCCGTTAATGTTAAAAATGATTACTTCACTTGAGCAATTTATAGCTTTAGATGTGCCTTTCC
Source organism: Pseudoalteromonas sp. (assembly GCF_041629635.1). Lineage (GTDB taxonomy): Bacteria > Pseudomonadota > Gammaproteobacteria > Enterobacterales > Alteromonadaceae > Pseudoalteromonas. Next base: position 143 of record NZ_JBFKMX010000258.1, read on the forward strand.
TTCCAAAAGAACGTACTAACCGTTTAGCATCGTTAAAAGAGTTAATGGACCGTGCTGATGTTGCATCAAGTGAAAAATTCCGTCGTGTATTTGAAGCGTATCAAATTGAAGTTGATTACGGCCGTACCATTGAATCTTACACGGGTCTTATTGATGTTGATGGTCAAGAGCGTGAAGTAGATTTTCTACGCATTGGTCGACTCGACTTAATTTATTTAACAAAAGATGGCAAAAAAGCAGGTATTTGGAATAACGAGGCTAGCAATTTTGAACGCCTTCCTGATAGCAATATCTCACAAATTAATAAAGCTATTCGCATAGCTAAAAAGCAACTTGCACCAGACATGCTAACCCTGCCAGTTAAAGCAGTTTAATCCGAGGCCATTATGTTACTTAAGAAATTTGTTAAATCAGTAGTTGCTGCAAGTACATTGTTAACGATTACAGCAGTTACTGCAGAACCTGTAAATCTTGATTCGCTACTAAAAACGTTAGAACAAGGTAACTACCAGCAATCACAAGAAAACCAGCAACGTGAAGCGGAGTTTGCCAAAGCTAATACCCAACAAGCAGCATTACTTCGTGCTCGAATAAACGCTCGTGACGGCCTTATTAGTGATTCAACTCGTCTTGAAACCCAGTTTGAAGAAAATGAAATCAAACTGGCGAACATGAGCGAAACGTTAAATAAACGCATGGGTTCATTAAAAGAATTGTTCGGTGTGTTACAGCAAGTTGCTGGCGATACACAAAGTAAATTCATTACATCGAATGTGTCTGCAGAATTACCGGGGCGCGGTGCTTTTTTAAGTGAACTCGCTCAAAAAATGGGTTCTAGCTCAAAACTCGCGTCAATCGAAGATATTGAAAAAGTGTGGTTCGAATTACAACGTGAAATGACAGAGCAAGGCAAAGTATCACGCTTTAACCGTGATGTTATTGTTGCTGGCGGCGAAAAAGTTAATAAAGAAGTTGTGCGCGTAGGCTCATTTAATTTAGTTGCTGATGGTAAGTACCTAACTTATAACGCGACAACTAACACGTTATCTGAACTAACTCGTCAACCAGCTGCTCGTTTTCAGTCAAGCGCTGCGGATTTACAAGCTACTAATTCTGGATTTGTAGATTTTGCTCTAGATCCAACAGGTGGTTCAATTCTTGGTTTACTTGTTCAGGCGCCAAGTACTGAAGAGCAAGTTCACCAAGGTGGTGCGGTAGGTTATGTCATCCTGGCTATTGGTTTAGTTGGTTTACTGATTGCGTTAGAGCGTTTTGTTTCGCTTATGATTATGGGCGGTAAAATCAAGCGTCAGCTTAAAACTGATGTGGCCTCTGATGACAACCCGCTTGGTCGTGTTATGAAAGTAAAAGATCAGTATCCTGATGTGACCTATGACACATTAGAGCTCAAACTTTCTGAAGCCATTTTACGTGAAATGCCGCGTATTACACGTAACCTAACTTTAATTAAGATCATCTCTGTAGTCGCGCCGCTATTAGGTCTACTTGGTACGGTTACCGGTATGATTAATACCTTCCAAGCAATTACGTTATTCGGTACTGGTGACCCGAAACTAATGGCTGGCGGTATTTCAACAGCGCTTGTAACCACAGTGTTAGGCCTTGTTGTTGCAATCCCTACGGTATTTATTTACACACTGCTTAATACTCGCTCTAAAAACCTATTGGTAATTTTACAAGAGCAAAGCGCAGGCATTATTGCTGAGCGCAGTGAGAAAGGTGCGCAGTAAGATGGTTATCTTTGCGGACTTCATCAACGCAATACGCGATTTTCTAGACACCGGCGGCTCTGTGCTGCTGGTGATCGGAATCCTAATTTGCGCTATGTGGTTACTGGTAATTGAACGTTTTTTATATGTTTTCACAACATATCGTGCTAATAAACAATCAGTAATTTCAAATTGGTTTGCACGTGAAGAGCGCAATAGCTGGGAAGCCGAGCAAATTAAACAAGCAAATATTTCGCGTATTAGCTTAAAGCTTAATCACAATTTACCCATGATTAATATGTTGGTTGCTTTATGTCCATTACTTGGATTACTAGGCACAGTCACCGGCATGATTGAGGTATTTAATGTAATGGCAATCACAGGTACAGGCAGTGCACGCTCAATGGCATCGGGTGTATCTAAAGCAACTATCCCAACAATGGCGGGTATGGTTGGTGCACTTTCGGGTGTATTTGCCGCAACGTATTTACAACGTAAAGCAAAGCGTGAAGTTGCGTTGCTTGACGATAAATTGGTCTTAGACC
>NZ_JBFKMX010000259.1:0-2415 GCF_041629635.1 Pseudoalteromonas sp.
AGACGAGCCATCATGGTCAAGCCCGTGGGGGGAAGGTCGCCCTGGTTGGCATATTGAGTGTTCGGCAATGAGTAACAAGCACTTAGGTGCGCATTTTGATATTCATGGTGGTGGCTCAGATTTACAATTCCCCCACCACGAAAATGAAATTGCACAGTCTTGCTGCGCAACGGGCGAAAAGTATGTAAATACCTGGATCCACACCGGCATGGTACAAGTAAATAAAGAAAAAATGTCTAAGTCGTTAGGCAACTTCTTTACACTGCGTGATGTTCTTAAAGAGTATGATCGTGAGTCGGTACGCTTTTTCTTAATTAATGGTCATTATCGTAGCCAACTGAATTACTCAACGGAGAATTTAGAGCAAGCACGTGCAGCAATGGAACGTATCTACACCGCACTTCGTGGTGTTGACGTCATTGAAACATCCCTTGAAAATGATTATGTGGCGCGCTTTAACGCAGCTATGAATGATGATTTCAATACGCCTGAAGCCCTACCGGTAATTTTCGAACTTGCAAAAGAAATTAATCGCTTAAAAGATGAAGATGCGAATCAAGCTGGTCAACTTGCATTTATTCTTAAAACGCTGGGTGAAATATTAGGTATTGCACAGCAAGATCCAGAGAGCTTTTTACAAGGTGAGCAGGATGATAATGAAGTGGCAGAAATTGAAGCCTTGATTTTACAGCGTAACCAAGCCCGTGCAGATAAAAACTGGGCACTAGCAGATGAAGCCCGTGATAAGCTAACCGATATGGGTGTTGTGCTTGAAGATAGCGCAGGTAAAACAACTTGGCGTAAAGCTTAATTAATTAAGCTTAAACAATAAAAAAGGTTGCCACGGCAACCTTTTTTATTTCGGCTAGATTTAAATCTAAAATCTAGCTGTGATATGTTTCACACGCTTCAAGTGTGTTCGCAATTAAGCTTGCAACTGTCATAGGACCAACACCACCTGGTACTGGTGTGATGAAGCTGGCGTTTTGCGCTGCTACATCATAAGCCACATCACCTACTAATTGACCTGACTCTAAGCGGTTAATACCTACATCAATAACAATCGCACCTTTTTTAATCCACTCACCAGGAATAAACTCTGCTTTACCAACAGCAACAACAACTAAATCTGCGCGGCGCACATGTTCTTCAAGGTTTTTAGTAAACTTATGACATACCGTTGTTGTACAACCAGCAAGTAATAGCTCTAATGCCATTGGACGACCAACAATGTTTGATGCACCAACAACAACAGCATCCATACCTTTGTATTTAACGCCTGTTGAATCAAGTAATGTGATAATGCCTTTTGGTGTACACGGGCGAAGTGCAGGCATACGCTGTGCTAAACGGCCTACATTATATGGGTGAAAACCATCAACATCTTTATGTGGAGTAATTCTTTCAAGAATTTTTTCAGCATCAAGGCCTTCCGGTAATGGCAACTGCACTAAGATACCATCTACTTCTGGGTCATTATTTAACTGCTCAACTAAATCCAGTAACTGTTGTTGTGTTGCATCACCAGGTAAATCAAAAGATTTAGAAACAAAACCCACTTCTTCACATGCTTTACGTTTTGAGCCAACATAAACTTGGCTGGCAGGATCTTGTCCTACTAATACAACCGCAAGACCGGGTGCGCGTTGACCTTGTTCTTTACGTTCTGCTACGCGCTGTGCAACAGATGTTCTAACTTGTTTTGCAATTGCTTTGCCGTCAATGATGTTTGCTGACATTAAAAAACCTACATATAAGATACTAAAGTGTGGAGTGGGGCGCATTTTCTCACGAATTTACCCAATAGCCAACAGTGCAAAGCGGACAAATGTCCGATAAGTTTGTTTATCTTTTATTCGTTACAATAGGGGGTATAACAAAAACTGAACACTTAGTGCTAAAATTAACCACTTAAACACTTTTTTCAAAAAAAAGGTTTGACGGGACTAGGTCAAATCACTATTATGCACCCCGTTGTTTACGAGCACTCACATGAATGTTCAAAAGCAGTCGGCGTTTAGCGCAGCTTGGTAGCGCACTTGGTTTGGGTCCAAGGGGTCGCAGGTTCAAATCCTGCAACGCCGACCATTTTTATAAAGGGTTTCTGCACAATAGGTGTGGTTCGAAATGCGCCCGTAGCTCAGCCGGATAGAGCAACGGCCTTCTAAGCCGTCGGTCGAAGGTTCGAATCCTTCCGGGTGCGCCATTTGTAAAAATAAAACAACACACTGCATAAAGTAGTGGCGGCTGTAGCTCAGTTGGTAGAGCCCTGGATTGTGATTCCGGTTGTCGCGAGTTCAAGTCTCGTCAGTCGCCCCATCTTACTTTATTACTGTATCGGCGTTTAGCGCAGCTTGGTAGCGCACTTGGTTTGGGTCCAAGGGGTCGCAGGTTCAAATCCTGCAACGCCGACCA
>NZ_JBFKMX010000260.1:0-2386 GCF_041629635.1 Pseudoalteromonas sp.
AACAGCACATTCATTTGCTAGTTTCACTGCCAGTTCAAGTGATTCAACTTGTTTAGTGTTATCACTTAAAGCGGCTATTTTTGCTCTGTCTTCACCAAATGTAATAAGTTGCTTTACGTAGGTTTCAATTTCGTTTTTTAGTGGGGAAAAATCAGCACCTTTACCCACACCACCTGCGAGTAAAATAATGTTTTTACCATTTGCTAAACTGATTAATGCCGCTTGCGTTGCACCGACATTAGTTGCCTTAGAATCATTAACATAAAGCACTTTATTATGTTCAGCTACTAACTGACAACGATGCGCTAAACCAGAAAATTGATTAAATGCCGCTTTAAAAACGTCTACTGATAAATCTAAATTTTTCAAAAGTGCCATTACGGCTAGAGCATTAAGTTGATTGTGTAAACCAATTACACTGAGTTCGGCTGTCGCTAGCAGGGCTTCACCAAAGGCAGAAAAATTCTGATTGGTTAGTTGGTAATCACCTTGCTGAGCTGAAAAGCTTACTTGCGGTTGATGTGAAGTATGAGTTAACACATCATCATAATTAACCACTGCAAGTTTACTGTGTAAATGAATACGTTGCTTGGCATTTGCATAATCAACAAGACTATCGTAACGATCCATATGATCTTCACTGATATTAAGTACACAACTTGCTTCACATACTAATGAATGAGTAGTCTCTAATTGAAAACTTGATAGCTCCAAGACATAAAACTCAAAATTTTCATCAACAACATCTAAAACTGGAATGCCAATATTGCCAGCCAAGGCAACATTAAATCCAGCTTGTTTTAAGACATCACGTGTAAGCGTTACTACTGACGATTTACCATTAGAGCCTGTCACGGCATATACAGGTTTTGTATTGAGTCTTGCAAAGAGCTCAACATCACCAATGACTTCAACGCCACGCGAAATTGCATCTTGTATATACATATTAGAAAGCGCAATCCCAGGGCTAATCACAATCAACTCTGCATCTTCAAATACAGACTTGGTGAGTTTTCCAAAGTGAAAGCTACTTGCTAGTTGTTTTGCGATATCTTCATTTGGTGGCACTTCTCTGCTATCAACAACACTAAAATCAATATTTTTACGAGCAAAAAAACGCATCGTGCTCAGGCCAGAAACACCTAACCCAAGCACAATAATTTTTTTGTTTTTTAGTTCGTCTAAATAATTCATTTATCTCAACTTTAATGTTGCTAAGCCCGCTAAAACAAGCACTACCGATATAATCCAAAAACGCACAATTACACGCGGCTCAGGCCAACCTTTTAATTCATAATGATGATGAATTGGTGCCATACGGAAAATGCGTTGACCGCGTAGTTTGTAAGAACCCACCTGTAAGATGACCGACAGCGCCTCCATTACAAACACACCGCCCATAATTACTAGTACCAACTCTTGGCGAACTAATACGGCGATAATGCCAAGCGCGCCACCTAAGGCGAGTGAACCCACATCCCCCATAAACACTTGCGCTGGGTAAGTGTTAAACCATAAGAAACCTAAGCCTGCACCAACAATCGCAGTACATAGCACAACTAACTCACTTGCTTCAGGGATATAAGGAATATGAAGATAGTTAGCAAAATTCACATTACTGGTAACATAGGCAATAAATGCAAATGCACCTGCAACTAAAATTGTCGGCACAATAGCAAGGCCATCTAAACCATCGGTTAAGTTAACCGCATTTGATGTGCCAACAATTACAAAGTACGCCATCACTATATAAAACAGACCTAACTGCGGCATAATTTCTTTAAAGAACGGGACAACTAATGATGTTTCTTGCGGAAGTGTTGCGCTATAAAATAAAAATGCCCCTGCCGTTAACGCTATGACTGATTGCCAAAAATACTTCCAACGTGCGATAAGTCCGTCGGTGTTTTTTCTCACAACCTTGCGGTAATCATCAATAAAACCAACAGCACCTAGCGAACCAATCACAAATAAAGTGACTAACACATAACGGTTACTTAAATCTGCCCACAACAATGTACTTGCGAATATAGAGCCTAATATCAGAATACCACCCATAGTTGGCGTACCCGATTTAGATAAATGCGATTCAGGACCATCATCACGAACAGTTTGGCCAATTTGCATTAGTTGTAAGCGGCGAATTAATTTAGGGCCAAAATAAAGCGACAACATAAGTGCTGTTAACACGCCCAAAATTGAACGGAATGTTAAGTACGAAAATACGTTAAAACCAGAGTAAAATTGGGTTAAATATTCAGCCAACCACATTAACATGACTGTTCACCTTTCTTATTATTCAGCTCGTCTACTAATAGTTCCATGCGAGAACTACGCGAACCTTTTATGAGTATTGTTGTGCGCTCGAGAGTATTTGCTAAGTCGA
>NZ_JBFKMX010000261.1:0-2341 GCF_041629635.1 Pseudoalteromonas sp.
TGCGGGCTTAAACCATAACCTAAGTTGAAACGGTTTGGCACTAAGTAGTCGACATTTTGAAAGCCAAACATTGGTAGGCCTTCCATTAACACCGCAGTACTGGTTGCACCATCAGCATCAAAGTCACCCACGATTAAAATTTTGGCCTGTTTATGTAGCCCATTAATCAGAATATTTGCAGCAACATCAATGTCTTTTAATAAGCGAAAGTCAAGCAGTGACGCTGCGCTGTTATCGAGTTCAGTATTGTTTTTAATGCCACGAGAGGCATAAATTTGTTTAATAACAGGGTGAAGCAATGCATCTAAATGACTGTCGTCAACGCGTGCACGAGTTTGAATTGTTTTTTGCATGAACCGTTTTTTAATAATCTGAGACTAAAAAGGGCCTTAACGGCCCTATTTCACAAAATTGTTAAATTACCCTTTTGTGCTACTTTCAAGAATTTGTTTTAACTGAGCCGCAGGCTGGTAACCTGGAATAAGCGTGCCGTCTTCAAGAATGATAGCTGGCGTACCACTAATACCAAAGCTTTGACCCATTTCAAACTGCTCTTTTACAGGTGCATTACAGGCGGCGACATCAACCACATCTTCACCTGCTTTTGCATCAGTAAGAGCTTTAGCGGCATCTTTTGCACACCAAATATCTTGTAAATCGTCATAACCTTGACTTGGAATGCCTGCTCGTGGATAAGCAAGGTATTGCACTGTAATGCCAGCATCAAGATAATCTTCTAACTCACGGTGTAATTTACGGCAGTAACCACAGGTTATGTCTGTAAAAATCGTTACCTTGTGCTTTTCGTTTTTAGCTGGATAAACAATCATTGAATCTGCAAATTGTTTTACGCCTTCTTTACGTAAGTTACCTAGTGCAACTTCCGTTAAGTTCTCTTTGTTTTCAAGGTCAAGTAAGGTACCTTGCAGTAAGTATTTACCATCTGCCGTGCTGTAAAGTACGCCGCGATTTGTTAATACTTCGTATAACCCTTTTACTGGTGTTTCTGCTACACCACTTGCTTTTAAACCAATTTTCTCAAATTCAGCAATAATTTTCGTTTCAATAGGATCAATACTCGCTGCTGCGACACCATTTGCTGAAATATTAAATGCCGCACTCAACAAAGCAGCTGCGATTGCTAGTTTTTTCATTTGTAATCTCTATTTTTAAATACTGGGGCTTATAAATATTTAGACCGTACTAAGCCACATAAAATTCCGTATTGTTTCATCAAGCTCTTGGATGATGCGTCTGATGAATGGATTTTAACCTTTCTTTTGCTACATGAGTATAAATCTGTGTGGTCGATAAGTCACTATGACCTAACATCATTTGTACTACACGTAAATCAGCGCCATGATTGATCAAATGTGTGGCAAACGCATGACGCAAAGTATGCGGTGATAATTCACTCTGTATATTCGCGACGATAGCATAATGTTTAATGCGATGCCAAAAGGTCTGCCGTGTCATGCCAATACCGCGTTTTGACGGAAAAACAAAATCTGTCGCGTGTTTGATTAATTGGGGACGTGCTAACTTGATAAACGCTTCAATATACTCAAGCGCCACTTCCCCCATCGGCACTAAACGTTCTTTATTGCCTTTACCTTTAACAAATACCACAGCTTGACGCAGATTGATTTGCTCCATACGCAGGCCAACTAATTCACTTACGCGAAGCCCTGTTGCATATAACAGTTCAAGCATGGCTTTATCTCTTAGCTCGATTGGCTCTTCAAGATTAGGCGCATCGAGTAAGGCTTCTACTTCTTGCTCTGTTAACGTTTTAGGTAGTGATTGACCTAGTTTGGGTTGTTCAATATGGGCAAGCGGTGAACTAGAAAGTTTTTTCAAACCAATAAAATACAAATAAAAGCGTTTTAACGCACTTTGCGCCCGAGCAGTGCTACGCGCTGAAAACCCGTTATCTCGACGATAGGCTAAATAATCGAGAATAATGCCTTCATCAACATCAAAAAACGGTGTTTTCGCAATAAAAATCGCAAATTTATTTAAGTCACTACGATAAGCCGCTAAGGTATTTTCACTTAAACCTTGCTCAAGCCAAAGGGCATCTAAAAACTGCTCTATGTGTTGGCTATTTTCAACACTTGGGGTTTGTTTTTCTGTCAATGTATTAATAACACATAGGTTAAGGTAAACTAGCGCCTATCATATCAAGCTCACAGCAACTCACAAATTTAATATGAAAATTGGTTTATTTTTTGGCTCTACAACCTGTTACACCGAAATGGCTGCAGAAAAGATTCAGCAAATTATCGGTGAAGACATCATTTCACTTCACAATATTAAAGACGAGCCACTGAAAAACGCA
>NZ_JBFKMX010000262.1:0-2313 GCF_041629635.1 Pseudoalteromonas sp.
ATCAAAACATTCCATGCGATTAATTGTTTCTAAACTAAGGGTGTCTTTAAGTTGTGCATACCGTTTAGCAATAGAATCTTTAGCACTTTGTTTAACTTCTAATGCATTGTTCGCATTTTTATTTGCAAGCGAAAGGTAATCGGCTTTTTCTCCCCTTAGTGCTGTAATAAAGGTTATTTTTTTCCTGCAAATCGAAGATAAGCCATCGGCAAGTGTTTCACTGCCGTTAAAACTAAAAGGCAGCACTAACTGTTTTGGAATACGGCCTGTATTTGACAATTGCACATAATATTGCGCACAGAAGGATTCAAGTACCTCTTCATTTGAACTGTCTTTAGGGGTTTTTGGAAAATAGGTTTTAGATCCTAATATTTTATGATCACGGATCATTAAAACATGCACAGCCACTAGCCCATTTTTAGCGGCAAAACCAATTACATCGAGTTCTGCAACATTGCCCGAAACAGCTTGCTGTTCTTGCATCTTACGAAGCAATAATATTTGATCCCGAATTTGCGCTGCTTTTTCAAATTCAAGCGACATACTCGCCGCTTCCATATTTTCAACCAGTGCTGCGATTACCTCTGATGAGCGCCCTGCCAAAAACTTCTTAACCATATCCACTTCTTGCAAATAATCCGTATCAGAAATTTTGCCCACACACGGTGCTGAACATCGCTTTAGTTGATATTGAAGACAAGGGCGGCTGCGCGCACGATAATAGGCATCTTCACATTGACGTACCGGAAATATTTTCTGCATTAACCGCAAGCTTTCCGACACAGCCCCAGCACTTGGATAAGGGCCAAAATATTCACCTTTAATTTTGCGCGTACCGCGGTGAAAAGCTAAACGAGGGTGTTGATGATCTGTAAGTAAGATATATGGGTAAGATTTATCATCGCGTAACAAGATGTTGTAACGCGGCATGTATTTTTTTATTAAATTGTTTTCAAGCAGTAATGCTTCAGTTTCGGTATTGGTAAGGGTAACTTCTATTTGAGCAATATTTGCAACCAGTGCACGAGTTTTATTCTCAGGGATATTTTCGCGAAAATAGCTCGAAAGTCGCTTTTTTAAATTTTTTGCTTTACCAACGTAAATTACTTGCCCTTTTGCGTCTAACATCCGATAGACGCCGGGTTCTGAAGTAACTGTTTTAAGAAAGGCTTTTGCGTTAAACGCCGACATCATTTAATCAGCGTCAATCTCAATCATTTTATGACGAATAGCAAGATGTGTTAGCTCAACATCGCCACCTACATTCAACTTTTCAAACATTCGATAGCGATAAGAGTTAACTGTCTTAGAACTGAGGTTTAATTGATCTGCAATAGTTTGTACTTTTTCACCTTTAGTGATCATCAGCATAATTTGCAGTTCGCGGTCAGATAATGAAGCAAACGGATTTTCGTCATTGCGACCACTAAACTGCGCAAGAGCAATCTGCTGAGCAATTTCTGGGGCAATATAACGTTGACCAGTTTTAACCGCGCGAATAGCATTAACTACTTCTTCTGGCCCTGCGCTTTTTGTCAGGTAACCATGTGCACCAATTTGCATTACTTTGCTTGGGAAAGGATCTTCGCTTTGCATTGTAAGCACAATTACTTTTACATCAGGACAAAAACGACAGATTTTCTTGGTTGCTTCGAGCCCACCAATGCCTGGCATATTCATATCCATGAGTACAATATCTGGGTTATTCTGACGACAAAACTGAACCGCCTCTTCGCCGGTCTTTGCTTCGCCAACCACTTTAAATCCACGTACGTCATCCAGTATACGCTTAATACCTGTGCGAACTAGTTCATGATCATCAACTAACAGTACGTTAATCAAGGGGTTACCTCACGGTTATAAATCTAATACATATTTAATTGGCCTAACCTTACCATACTAATTAGTAAAGTCGAACAACTTAAAACGCATTTATAATGTGATTTTAACTGTTTGTTCACTTAGTCAGCGATTTAATAAATTATTTATCATTTACAACCGATTACATTCGTAAAATACGCATTTGTAACAGTATTTTAGAGAGCAAAGTCGGTATTTATTTATCGTTATGACAAAAATATTACATCGACTGTAATATTTCTTTCATATTTCTCTGTTTTAATCCGCGCTGTAATAAAAATGACACTTTATTGTCACAAAAAGCGACAAAACCTGTCGCCGGTAAATGAAGAGAAATGTAATGAGTGAAAATACATCAAATCCAATAAACCCTCAGCAAAGTGTAGCTGCCAAACTAATTAACTGGGCTGCTATCGCATTTTTAGTTTATTTGGTGTTAGTAGCAGTAAGTAC
>NZ_JBFKMX010000263.1:0-2292 GCF_041629635.1 Pseudoalteromonas sp.
ACAAGCAATGCATTTTGCGCATGCATACGATTTTCTGCTTGTTGTATTATGAATGATTTGTCACCGTCCATTACCTCTGAGGTAATTTCAAATTCACGGTGTGCTGGCTGACAATGCAGTACGCTTGAGGCACCTGTCATATCAACCAGTTTTTGATTAATTTGGTACGGCATGTACTTTTCTTTTACTTGTTCAAGTGGCGTGTTATCGCCCATTGATACCCAAGTATCAGCATAGAGCGCATTTGAACCAACCGCTGCTTCAATGCGGTCACTTACCAGAACTGATGCGCCATTTTGCGCTGCAATTGCTTCTGCCTGTTTTACAATTTGTGCATCAGGTGATGCACCTTTAGGGCACACAGCCACAAAGTCAGTACCTAGGCTTGCTGCTAATAACATCAGCGAGTGTGTAACATTGTTGCCTTCACCTAAATAAGCCAGTTTTAATTGGCTAACGTCACCGTAAATTTCAGTTAACGTCAAAAAATCGGCGAGTGCTTGGCATGGGTGGTATAAGTCACACAAGCTGTTTACCACAGGCACAGATGAAAACTCACTAAGTGTCTCTAATGTGCTGTGCGCCATTACACGTGCCACAATACCATCTGCCCAAGTAGAAATATTAAGGGCAAAATCTTTTACTGATTCACGCTGCCCCATGGCACCATTTTGTTGATCAAGATACACCGCATGACCACCGAGTTTGTTAATACCAATATCGAATGACAAACGCGTTCGTAAACTTGGTTTTTCAAATAACGTTACTACAGATTTACCTTTTAGAGATTCGGTGAAATCCGTTGGGTTGTTTTTAATTTGTAGTGCTAAGTTAAGTAATTTTAAATTAGCTTCTTTGTTTAGTTCTAAGCCTGTTATAAATTGTTGAGTCATTATTTTTCCTATGGCGTAATCTTAGTTCCAACATGCTCACCATTGAGCAATGCGATTAAGTTTTCTGGCTTTTGCCAGCTCGAGATATAAACGCCACGTCGTAAATGTTGAGCAGCTTGCAAGCTGGTATTTACTTTTACCTGCATGCCGCCTTTAATGACTCCTTCTTCAATAAGTTTAGAAATTTCATCGCTTGATAACTGATGTAATGGATTAAGTTTATGGTCTAACACCGCTTCCACATCCGTCATAAAAATAAGTTCTGCATCAAGCAACTGCGCAATACTGGCTGCTGCTTCATCAGCATTCACGTTGTACCAATTGCCTTCTAAGTCAAAACCTATCGAGCTCACAATTGGAAAACAGCCCGCATCGAGTAACGACTTAATCACGCTGGCATCATTTTCAATACAGGTGCCCACTTGGCCAAGGGCTTTTAGCTTTTGTTTGCTAACAAGGCCTGCTTCAAAAAGACTTAAGCCAACAGGTTTAAGACCATTACTAATTGCAGCGCCCATGAGTTGTTTATTTGCACACCCCGCTAACGCACCCACAATGTAAGGCATTTGTTCACGCGGGCTAATACGAAGACCTAGGTGTTTTGATGTTACAAACCCTGCATCGCTTAACCAGCTATCAACAAGCGACCCACCGCCATGCACTAAAATAAATTTATCTTCTGGTTTTTGATGTAACACATCAATAAGTGCTTTTGCTGCATCAATGTTATTTAATACAGCACCGCCTAGCTTAATGACCCAATTAGCCATGTTTCACTCCTTGAAAACCAGTATGAGCTGGCAAACCTAAAGTTAAATTAATACATTGCAGCGCTTGGCCAGAGGCGCCTTTAAGTAAATTATCTATCGCAGAAACTACAATGAGTTGTTCGCCCTGTAACTGCCAGCCAATATCAACAAACGGTGAATTTTCAACACCTTTAATTGATGGAATTGTATCGCCCAGTAAACGAATTAAAGGTTCATCAGCAAGCACTTGATATGACTCTGCAATTTGCTTTGCAGTAGTGCCTGGTTTTACTTTGACATAGATGGTTTCAAGAATGCCGCGTTTAAAATTGCCTAAATGCGGTGTGAACAACACCTTGTGACCAAGGTATTTTTCAATTTCAGGACCGTGTCTGTGATTAAATAAACCATAAGGCTTTAGACTCACTTCGCAAAAGTGGGTTGCAACATTGGCTTTACGACCAGCGCCCGTCACCCCAGAAACCGCATTGATAATCACAGTATCATCAGTAAGTAAGCCGGCCTGCTTTAATGGTTTAAGGGCATTAAGTGCAGCTGTAGGATAACAACCAGGAACAGCCACTAACTGAGCGTTTTTGATTTGTTCTTTTTGCCACTCAACAAGACCATAAACAGCCTGCTCCAATAAT
>NZ_JBFKMX010000264.1:0-2254 GCF_041629635.1 Pseudoalteromonas sp.
AATGCGGATAAAAAAGCATTTGCTGACGAGCTAGATAAAGCCCTTGCAAAAGCGCGTTAATAAACAGAACAAAAATAACCCGCCAAAATAAAAATGGAATTAAGCTAAGTTATGCAAGACCTAACAAAAGGGAACATATCGAAACACATTGTTGCTATGGCAGTGCCTATTGCTATCGGATTATTTATTCAAACGCTTTATTTTCTTGTTGATTTATATTTTGTAGGGCAACTTGGCAGTGAGGCTATTGCGGCGGTAAGTAGCGCTGGCAGTATATTCTTTTTTGTTATGGCACTAACGCAAGTGCTAAATATTGGCTGTGCTACATTGGTTTCTCATGCAGTTGGCAGAAAAGACCAAAATGAAGCCAATCATATTTGTAATCAAACATTAGCATTAGCTAGCTGGGCTACGCTTGTTTTCTCTGTGTTTGGTTATTTGTGTGCAGATTATTTCTTTCGATTTATGGCTGCTGATAATACAACACAGCTGCTCGCTAAAAGCTATTTTTACTGGTTTTTACCCTCTCTATTATTGCAATTTATCTTTACCGCTTTAAGTGCAGGGCTGCGGGGAAGTGGCGTGGTAAAACCGGTAATGATGCTGTCAATTATTGGGGTGGTAGCAAATATTATCTTATCGCCGATTTTAATAACGGGATGGGCATTTGGTATTGAACTAGGTGTTGTAGGAGCAGGCCTTGCCAGTAGTTTATCAATGGCATTGTCTTTTGTGCTTTTAATTCGATATTTCAATCAAAAAGAAGGTTATTTAAAGGTCAATTGGTTTTCGTTTACATTAAACGGCAAAACCGTACGTAAGATCTTAAATATTGGATTACCTTCTGGTGGTGAGTTTTTCTTAACTTTCCTTTATATGTCGATTATTTATTGGGCGCTTAGTCGAGTGTCAGCAGAAGCTCAAGCAGGCTTTGGTTTAGGTGCACGCATTATGCAATCGCTGTTTTTACCGGTAATGGCAATTGCCTTTGCAGCACCAGCAATTGCGGGACAAAACTTTGCTGCAGGTAAAGTCGAGCGGGTTTATCACACGTTTTATACCACAGCACTGCTAACATGTGGCTTAATGGCCTTATTAATGGGGTTGTGTTTATGGGTGCCTACGTTTTTTGTACAAGGATTTAGTGATTCTCAACAAGTTATTTTTGTCGCGGCAACGTTTTTAAGTTTTGTTGGTGTTAATTTTGTGCCTGCTGGCTATGTATTTGCAATTTCAGGGATGTTCCAAGCACTTGGCAACACTTGGCCAGCGCTACTTAGCACCCTTACGAGATTATCTCTGTTTGCAATCTCCGTTATTTATTTAGTGTATCAAGACGATTTTTATATTGAGCAAATTTGGTATTGCTCTATCGCGACGGTATTTGTGCAAGCTGGAGTAAGCCATTTATTACTGAAACGTGAGTTTAAAAAGAAACTGAAACACAGTGAAAATGAAAATTTATACTCGCAACAGTCATTGCAAAATGAATAGCATTTTAAGTACATTATTTGTGCTCATCTAAGGAAACCTAAGGTAGTCATACTGCTTACACTATACTTAGTAAGACGTAATACAGAGAATGGTGCATCATGTTTTATGGTGTAGATAAAATAAATGCATTTGCACTTCCCATGTAAGACTAGGCCGAACTGGATGATTTATGGTCGGTACAGTGGCAGCCACAGGCGTGGCTTAAATTGTAACTGCCCGCCGCATTAACGCGCGTTATATTATTGATCAATTTCAACGGCTTTCAGAGCTTGCTGTGCAAGTTATTTATTAAGGTATTACGATTGCCGTCATTGATTCGGAATCAAATAAAGTTGACGATTATTCAGATTTTGAAATGGCGCTTTTGCAAGTGATTGCCAATATTGCCGCCCCACGTATTGCCTCTTCGCAATATCGCCTGGAATTACAACAAACTCAATTACGTTTAGAGCGAAGCAATAAAGAGTTTCAAAAAAGTTTAGCGCAGTTAGCGCATAATCAAACAACGATGATTGAGTCGGAAAAAAATGCCAGCTCTTGGAGTACTTTCTGCAGGTATAGCCCATGAAATTAACACCGCTTGGCTTTGCAATTAGTAATATCAATATCATTAACCACCATTATTTGCCTGAGATCACAATGCGTTTGAATACTCTTAAAAAGGCCTCACCTTTAACTGAAGAATTAAAAAATGTGGTATTTGATGAAGAACTTAGCTTTATCTTGAATGATTTAGACCAGCTCACAACTGAAACTGTAA
>NZ_JBFKMX010000265.1:0-2223 GCF_041629635.1 Pseudoalteromonas sp.
ATAATATGCTCATTGCTATCAATGGCGGTATTTGGATAAAAAGGGTGTTGGAAGATGGAGCAAAACAGTACATCAAGGTCATCAACAAAGATATCTTGAGTACCATTACCGTGATGCACATCAATATCTAAAATTGCAATGCGTTTTACACCTTGCTGTTGCGCGTACCGTGCAGCAATCGCAATATTGTTAAAAATACAAAAACCCGATGAAGTGTCTTTATTAGCATGATGACCGGGCGGTCTCACTGCACAAAAAGCCGCATCCAATTCACCCGCTAAAATTTTATCAACAGCAAGTAAGCCAGATCCTGCTGCTCTTTTTGCGGCAAGTAAACTATCAGGACACAGCCAGGTATCCCCATCAAGGTCACTTAAACCTTGTTCTGGGATTTTGTCTTCGACTGTTTTAACTAAATTTTCTGAATGCGCTAACAGTAACTGTTCTCGCTCAGCAAGCGGGGCATCAAGGTGAGTAAGTGCAATATCTAACCCAGCAGCTAAAATACGGTCGTTAATCGCATCAAGTCGTGAAGGGCACTCAGGATGATCAGGGATCATTCTGTGCTTTCGACAGTCTGTATGAGAAATTATCGCTGTACGCATGCCACCCTCCTGGTTAAAACTAACACTAGTCTAACAAAGTCGGCGAGTACCGACTTTGCGACTTTGGTCGGTTAAAAACTGCTCTACTTGATAGGGATCAAGTTAAGGTTATGAAAGTCAAAACTAAAATCAGTAATACTTGGTGCTACTGCATACATTTTTGCACTTTTAATCTGATTAGTCGGGCTCATTTCAAACTCAATAAACGCATCCGCTTCCAGTAACTTCTCATGCCAACGCACAATAAATGTATTGCCATTAAAGTGCTCAAGGGTGCCTTTTAAACGTGCCGAATGGGTAAAGTCGATGGTCAGTTTATTGTCTTGCTCAGCAATCACAATATCGCCATACCAACTGTCTTTATAATTTGCTGCATAAACGGATAGTGGCAAGGCATTTTGCTGTTGTGCTGGTTTTTCAACAACCGCTTTTTCATACGCCTTTGCTTTGCGTTCAAAGTGTTTTTCAGCGAGCGTTTCAACCCAATCTTTATTTGGTAAATCAAGTGCGTCTTCAAGCACTTCGTGAGTAATTGCGCTAAGTGCACTAAATGCTTGTTGGTTAGATAACACAACAATACCAAGTTGCTTTTCTGGTACTAAAGTGACTTGCGAAACCATACCTAAAATACCACCGCCATGACCTAACTTTTTATAGCCTTGATAATCTTCAATCGACCAACCTAAGCCGTAGCCGCGAAACTGCTGACGATAGTCATTAAACGCATTTTTAGATGCCATACTCGTAATATGTGGATGCCACATTTGCGCTTGTTGTTTTTCACTAAATAGCACCTCGCCATTTGGCATTTTGCCACCAGCAAGTTGGGTTTTTAGCCAGTTAGCCATTTCATCTACGTTTGATGCAATCGCCCCTGCTCCACGAAAATCTTCAAGATAATTTACAAAGAATGGATGTAACTTGTCATCCATTGGAATATGCCCAGTTGCCCAGTTTTTATTAGACTTTGGAATACGAGAAAAACCCGCTTTTGACAATGTCATACCAAGAGGTTTTAACATCTCTTGTTCGACAAATTCTTGCCAAGATTTTCCCGATACACGCGCAACAACTTCACCTGCTGTAACAAACATTAAATTGTTATAAGTATATTGACTGCGGAAACTTGATACAGGTTTTAGATAGCGAATACCATGAATTACATCTTCTACTGATTTATCAGTATCTGGCCAAATCGATAAATCACCTGCCCCCAAACCAAGACCTGCGCGGTGACTTAGCAAATCACGAATTGTCACCTCACGTGTTGCATAGGCATCATACATACGAAATTCAGGTAAGTGATCAATTACTCTATCATTCCAATTGAGCTTGCCTTGATCCACTAACATTGCAAGGGCTGCTGCTGTAAATGCTTTGGTGTTTGACGCGATACCAAATAAAGTATGCTTATCTACCTCTTCACCTGTGGTTAAGTGCCTAACACCAAACCCTTTTGAAAAAATAACTTCGCCATTTTCAACCACGGCGACTGCCATACCTGGTACTTCAAAGCGTTTCATCGATTGCTCAATGGTTTGTTCAAGCTGCTTATTATCGATTGCGGCATAAAGCTGACTCGACGCAATAACGCCAAGCGCGAGAGTAATTTTGCTGA
>NZ_JBFKMX010000266.1:0-2181 GCF_041629635.1 Pseudoalteromonas sp.
CATACAACAATATCAGCCCATGCATATGCTTTATCCATATCATGGATAAACTCGCTCACATCAGCATTTAACTTCAGCTTTTCATAGCGTTTTGTCACTTCAGCTAAGTGACCTTTGCCTGTTTGGTGGCGAATTGCGATATCAGCCTCGCAGGCTAGTTGTTTAATCACATCGGGCAATAGGTCGTTAAACACTTTTGCTCCAAGTGATCCACCTACAACCAATACGTTGCATTTTGCATCCGTTTTTTCAACTTTAGCGTTGGCAACGCTGCTGCGTACTGGATTACCAACAATTTTACATTTTGGTTTATCAAATGCAGACGGAAATGCCGCCATAACTTGATTTGCTATTTTGGCTAGCAACTTATTACTTAATCCGGCTACCGCATTTTGCTCATGAATAAGTACTGGGATGCCTAGCAACTTGGCCGCCACTCCAGCAGGCCCCGTTACATAACCCCCCATACCGAGCAATACATTTGGCTTTTCTTGTTTCATTACTTTGCGTGCTTGCCAAATTGCTTTCATCACCATAAACGGCGCTTTTAATAATCGCATCAAGCCGTTACCACGAACACCTCTGACATCGATATAACGAATAGCAATGTTATGACGAGGAACCACGTCCGCTTCCATACGATCAGATGTGCCAAGCCATATAACTTGCCAACCCTGTTCTTTCAAATAATCTGCTACGGCAATACCAGGGAAAATATGACCACCAGTTCCACCTGCGACAATCATTATCTTTTTGCTCATGATTTTCGCCCTCTCGTTGTGGCCTGTTTTGTCGCCATTTTCACCTCAAAATCGACTCTTAATAAAATGCCAGCTGCAATTGTCATCACTAATAAACTAGAACCGCCATAAGAAACAAACGGCAGTGTTAATCCTTTGGTTGGCAAAATTCCTGCACTGGCTCCCACGTTTACCATGCTTTGAAAGGCAAACCAAATAGCTATACCCAGCGCCAAATAACCTTCGTATTCTTTACCTGCTTTAAGTGCGTTAAAACCAATATTTAACGCTCTAAAAATTAAAACAAACAACACAGTTAACACACTGAAAACGCCAATAAACCCAGTTTCTTCTGCCAAAATCGCAAATATAAAATCGGTATGCGCCTCTGGTAAATATTGTAGTTTCTGCACACTGTTCCCTAGCCCTTGGCCAAACCAATCACCCCGGCTATATGCCATTAATGACTGTACTAACTGGTAACCTTTGCCAAAAGGGTCATCCCACGGGTCCATAAAACCAGTAATACGCGCGCGACGATAAGGTGAGCTTGCTATCAATAGAACTACTAGGCCCACACCCGCCATCATTAACGCAAAAAATTGCCAAAGGCGTGCACCAGCTAAAAACAACAAACCGATAGTGGTTACAAACATAACCACCACAGTGCCTAAATCTGGCTGCATTAAAATTAAAAATGCATACACAGTAAAAACAGCAAGTGGCTTAATAAAGCCTTTAAGGTTTTCTTGCACCTCAGATCTTTTACGAACTAAGTAACCCGCTAAATAGCAAAAGAAGAAAAGCTTCGCCACTTCAGAAACCTGAATATTGATTGGCCCAACACCAATCCATCGCGTCGAACCATTAACCTCTCGACCAATCACCAATACCGCAATCAGCATTGGAATGCCCGCAAGCAAAAGAGGTAAGTTGGCTTTTTTCCAGAAACTCATAGGTAGGCTGGTTGAGATCATTAATAGACTTAAACTCAACACCAAATAAACCACGTGGCGAATAGTAAAGTGAAAAGGGTTATCAAACATGCGAATAGCCGTTGGCATGGATGCACTTGTCACCATAATAAAACCAACGCCTACCAAAATAACCATGCAGTAAACCAGTGGTACATCATATAAGTTATTTGAGCGCACATTAAATTGTGCTTTGAAGAACTCTAATACCTTCATGTATTCACCACCTTGTGCACAAGCTCACTAAAGAGCTCACCACGATGCTCAAAACTTTTAAACATATCAAAGCTTGCGCATGCAGGCGCCAGCAGCACAATATCACCTGAAACAGCACATTCATTTGCTAGTTTCACTGCCAGTTCAAGTGATTCAACTTGTTTAGTGTTATCACTTAAAGCGGCTATTTTTGCTCTGTCTTCACCAAATGTAATAAGTTGCTTTACGTAGGTTTCAATTTCGTTTTTTAG
>NZ_JBFKMX010000267.1:0-2114 GCF_041629635.1 Pseudoalteromonas sp.
GCCAGTAGGGATTTCACCAATCCGACGAATGCCCTCGTCAGTAAATAAAATAACTGAAACTAAGGTAATTGCGATTAATGCAACTAATTGGGCAGGAATGTATTTGCGGTACTTTTTAGGAAAGTAAAATAATATAGCTAACGTAGCGAGACCTAAAAAGAGCTCTGATAAATGAAGGTTGGCAATTAAACTTGGTAATTCAGATAACGTACCAACAACCCCGCCAGACGGTGGTTTATGACCAAGTAGTGGGGCTAGTTGTAAAATAATTAAGATAACACCAATGCCCGACATAAAGCCTGAAATAACACTGTATGGCATTAAGGTAACGTATTTGCCGAGTTTTAAAGACCCGAGTAAAAACTGAAAAGCACCGGCCATCATTACTACGGTAAAAGCCATGGCCATGCCTTGCTCAGGGTGTTTAGCCATCATGGCTGTAAGCACAGCAGTCATAATAACGGTCATTGGACCGGTAGGTTCTGAAATAAGCGAGTTAGAACCGCCAAAAAGGGCTGCAAATAAACCGACTAGAATAGCACCCCAAATACCTGCTTCAGCGCCCGCTCCAGAGGCAACACCAAATGCAAGGGCGAGTGGTAATGAAATGATTGCTGTAGTGACACCACCAAATAAGTCACCACGAAGTTGAAAATGCTTAAATCGCTCAATCAAAAGTTTTACCCCAATTTTTCAGACGCGGTATTCTAACCAGACTGTACAATAAGTTACAGTAGCATGACGCGATTTAAAGCATAAAACTGTACTGATCAGATCTGTTATGTAACAAAACAATTCGTGTACTAGAAAAAAATACAATTATCCTTAAGAAGTGTTAAACTTCCTGAAAATTACACTTATTAAACAATCATTAATCTATGTTTCAGCCAGTTAGTTTGTTTATTGGCATGCGCTATGCGAAATTAGCCAAAGGCAATGGCTTTATCTCTTTTATTTCATTTTTCTCGATAGCCGGTATTACCCTAGGCATGATTGCGCTTATTTGTGTAACTAGTGTTATGAATGGCTTTGAAAACCGTTTAAAACAATCCATGCTTCAAATTGTTCCACATTTAACCTTATCCCTGAATAGTGATAATCAACACACGGTAATTGAAGCACTCAGTAGCAATGCGAACGTGAACGCGATTTCGAAATTCAAAAGCAGTGAAGGGCTTGTTGTTTCGAACAGTAAATTACTTGCAGCACAAATATATGGCGTGGATAAAGAACAACAAAACCCGCTCAAAAATATGTTAAATCCAAGTATTGTTGAAGCACTCAGCAACACCAAATATGCCGTTGCAATTACGCGCCGTTTAGCCACTCAGTTAGATGTTGCTGTAGGTGATAAAGTGCGTTTGATGCTACCAAGCGTTTCTACGTTTACACCTGTTGGTCGCATGCCGTCGCAACGCCTTTTTACGGTTGCTGTATTGATTGATAATCCAGCATTTCATTCGCAAGTTATTTTAACTAGCACTAATGATTTACTTCGCCTTAATAGAGTAAAACCAAAAGATTTCAATGAAGTCGCCGTTTATCTTAATGACCCATTTCAACTTGAAACCCTATTAACTGAGCTACCTCAATTACAACCACTAAAAGTAGGCGACTGGAAAGACAGCCAAGGCTCGTTATTTTCAGCGGTAGCAATGGAAAAACGCATTATGAGTTTATTGCTTGGTTTAATTATTTTAGTAGCCGTTTTTAATATTCTTTCAGCACTTACAATGATGGTCTCAGAAAAACAATCAGAAATAGCGATATTACAGACCTTAGGATTATCTCCAAGTGGTGTGCTACAGGTATTTATGGTGCAAGGGCTGTATAACGGCTTAGTTGGAAGTGTATTAGGCGTTGTGCTTGGTTTGAGTGTGGCGATTAATATCAATGAAATACTGGCACTAATCGGCATACAAATTATTGCAGGAATGCAATTACCAGTAGATGTATCTTGGCTTCAAGTTACTGTCATTTTTTCTTTAAGCATTATTATGAGTTATTTAGCTACTTTTTACCCTGCAACCCGCGCAGCTAAATTAGCCCCAGCACAGGTATTACGCTATGAATAATCACGTTGTTGTTAAATGTGAGCATTTAACTAAATCATA
>NZ_JBFKMX010000268.1:0-2113 GCF_041629635.1 Pseudoalteromonas sp.
AACCAAACGGTGTTAAATAAAAATGCAGCGCGTTTAAATGTTCAAATGCGCGGTACAAAATTTGCTGATAAAGCATTTGGCAAGCTTGAAAATCAAACCGTTATTACTGATTTTACCAAGGCAGCTGAATTACTCGATTACCAAAAATAATCGGTAAATTAGAAAAAAGGCGAGTAAATACTCGCCTTTTTTTTCGTCATAATTGTTCAATATATTATCAATAATAGCGTCACATTTGATTCATAAGCTTGGCTAAAACAGCTTAATGGCAAATGTTATGATCCAAGTTGAACAAGTAATAGAAAAACAATTTCCACAATTAATTGCGAGTCCTTTACTGTATAAATCGAGCAGTAAGTTACTTAAAAACTTAATGCACGAAGATGAATTTCAACAATTTGAGAAAGATTACCCACATTTATCGGGCTTAGATTTCGTTGAGCAAGTACTTGATTACTTTGATATTAGTTATTCAGTAAGAGACAGCGAACGACTTCATATTCCGTCATCTGGTCGTTTAGTGATAATAGCAAACCACCCAATTGGCTCGTTAGATGCGTTAGCATTAATTAAACTTATCAGCGAAGTACGTTCAGATATTAAAGTAATGGCAAATCAACTGCTCTACAGTTTAGCGCCATTACAAGAACTACTTGTACCGGTTGATAATATAAAAGGCACAACCAGTAAAATCACCGTTAATAGCATGAAGCAACATCTGAGCAATGAAGGCGTGCTTTTAATCTTCCCTGCGGGCGAAGTATCACGATTACGGCCGCAAGGTGTTAGGGATACTTTTTGGCAAAAGGGCTTTTTGAAAATAGCAAAAGCATATAAAGCCCCCATTTTACCTATGCATATAGACGCTAAAAACTCGCCAATGTTTTACAGTGTATCCATGCTGTATAAACCACTTGCCTCATTTTTACTTATTGAAGAAATGTTTAAACAGCGAAAGCGTAATTTTCCAATACGCATTGGCGCACTTATTCCTTTAAGTTCATTTGAGTTTTCTGATATTTCAAATGAACAGCAAGTTAAACTATTTAAAAAGCATGTCTATGCAATTGGCGAAGGCAAAAAGGGCTATTTTGATACGCAAACTGGCATTGCATTACCAGAAAATAAAGCAAATCTGAGTCGCTTATTAAAAGAAAAATGCAAACTGCTAGGCGAAACTCATGACGGTAAAAATATCTATCTTTATGAACATGTTGAAAGCTGCGTGATTATGCGTGAAATTGGTCGCCTGCGTGAGATTGCATTTCGTGCTGTAGGTGAGGGCACTAACCGTAAACGCGATGTAGATAAATATGATTCAGATTATCTTCACCTTATTTTATGGGACAAAGATGAATTAGAAATTGTTGGCGCATATCGTTTTGGTCGTGCTGATATTTTAACAACAGATACTAAAACATCAGGCCTGTATTCTGCCACGTTAGTTAAGTATGAAAAGGAAATGGCGCCCTATTTTGCAAAAGGGTTGGAACTCGGAAGAAGTTTTGTACAGCCAAAGTATTGGGGAAAACGCAGCCTAGATTATCTTTGGTTTGGTATTGGCGCTTACTTAAAACATCATCCTGAAATCCGCTATTTATTTGGTCCAGTGAGCATGAGTGGCACTATGCCAACAGCTGCAAAAGATGAAATGGTGGCATTTTATTTAAATTACTTTGGCAGCACAGAAAAACTTGCTTCGGCTAATAATCCATATCGTATTTATGATAACGATAAGTCGGAATTTCAAAAGTCAGATTATAAGACTGATTTCAAAGCACTCAAAGCATCGCTTGCTAATCAAGGTGCGGCTATCCCAACGCTGTTTAAGCAGTACACAGAGCTCTGTGAAGAGGGTGGAGTAAAGTTTTTATGTTTTGGTGTTGATCCTGATTTTAATAACAGTGTTGATGGCCTGGTATTAGTAGAACTTGCAAAGTTAAAAGACAATAAACGAAAGCGTTATTTAGCGTAAAACTAGCTATCTAGTTAAGAATATGTCAGGTTAAGTAAAAATGTTAAGAGGCTTAACCTGTGATTTCTATTATTCCATTCTACGCAGCATTACTTGGCTTACTTTATGTTTACTTAAGTGTCGCAACGGTATCACGGC
>NZ_JBFKMX010000269.1:0-2069 GCF_041629635.1 Pseudoalteromonas sp.
CTACTTTCGGATTTAAACTACATAACCCGTTAGAAAGCACTTTTGGCAGCATTGGAATCACTTCTGATGGGAAGTACACCGAGTTACCACGTTGAATAGCTTCACGGTCTAATGGGCTGTTTTTGCTAACATAATGTGATACGTCAGCAATCGCGACCCACAAACGCCAGCCGCCTGACTTTTTCGCTTCACAGAACACCGCATCATCAAAGTCGCGCGCATCTTCGCCGTCAATGGTTACCAGTGGTAAATGCCGTAAATCAATGCGCCCTTCTTTGTCTTTTTCAAGCACTTCATCAGTCAAACCAGCGATTTGCTGCTCAAGGTCTTTTGGCCATTGGTTAGGAATATCGTGGTTGCGCAGTGCTACCTCAATTTCCATGCCCGGCGCCATATGTTCACCAAGTACATCAATCACTTTACCAAGCGCATTCATACGCTTGCTTGGGCGCTGAGTGATTTCAATTTGCACCATTTGGTTATGTTCTGCATTGCCTTCAAAGCCCGGCAAAATCATAATATCTTGGCTAATGCGCGGATCTTCTGGTACTACAACTGCCATGCCATGTTCACGGAAAAAACGGCCAATAATCGGGGCTCTGTCGCCCTCAAGCACACGCACAATTCGCGCATCGCATTTGCCATTTTTACCAAAGCTAGCTGGTTTTGCTAATACGCGGTCACCATGCAGCACTTGCTCCATTTGGTGTTTTGGAATAAACCAATCTTTACCGCCTTCATCAAGCTCTAAAAAGCCAAATCCTTCGCGATGACCAATAACCTTACCTTTTACTAAACCGACTTTATCTGGAATGCAGTAGCATTTTAGTTTATTAAAAAGTAACTGACCGTCACGTTCCATTGCACGTAAACGGCGCTTTAGCGCAATTTGGCGCTCTTCTTCAAATACATTAAGTTCGCCGCATAAATCGGCAAAATTTGCAGGTTTAGTTCGGTTGCTGATGTGGTCAAGAATAAACTCTCGACTAGGTACTGGATTATCGTACTTTTGTTGTTCGCGGTCTAAATAAGGATCTTTTTTTGGCATGAATTCGCACTGTCTATGAAAGTGCTTTTATTTTAAACCATTTAGCCACTGGGTGACAGGTCATTTCTATGACAACTCACTTTACGCGTTCTTTTGTTTGTCAATTTCAACGACTAAGCCATCAAAAGCCAATACTAACTCACCAAAGTAGTATCGTTTTGCCTCATTTTCTAGCGGTTCTAGCATGCCTTCGCCGTGATATCGGCTTGAAAAATGAAACAGCGCAAGGCGCGGGATCTGATACAACTCGGCAAATTCAGCAATGCGTTTGGCATCACTGTGCCCGGTATGCAACCCAACTTTATGTAAATCACTGTGAGTAAATGTCGCTTCGTGAACCAATAAGTCGATATCTTCAACGGCATTGGATAACAATGCTGGCTTTTCGTTATCGCCACAAATAATCACCTTGCGCGGCTGCCAGCTAGGAAAACTATATTCTTCTGTACGTAACAACTTACCTTGGTATTCCACATCGTGTCCTTTTTGCAGCAAGTTATAATGGCTGCCTGTAGCAATGCCGTCATTATTCAACTTATCAAGATGCAGTTTTCGCGGAATACCACACTCCGTTATTTTAAAAGCAACACTCGGCACACGGTGTTTTAATGGGTGAATAGACACTTGGCAAAAGCTAAAATCAAGCGCCTGTTCTAGCGCTTCAATCTCACGGCAAATTAACTCAAAACCCGTTTCCATTTGGGTAAATTTAAGTGCGCTTAATACAAAATCAATCACCGCTTTAGGAGCCACTAAATGCACAGGCTCTTTTCGCCCAGCTAACGAAATAGAGGCAATTAACCCTGGCAAACCATAGCAATGGTCACCATGTAAATGGGTAATTAAAATCACCGATAAGTGATAGCTCGCCAGTTCACTTTTTAAAATTTGATGCTGCGTACCCTCACCACAATCCACCAGCACCCACGACTTAGTCGAGTCAAAACTCACAGCAGTAGCACTAACATTACGATTAAGTGACGGACATGCTGACGAAGTGCCTAAAAAGTGAATTTTCAAA
>NZ_JBFKMX010000270.1:0-2031 GCF_041629635.1 Pseudoalteromonas sp.
GGCGACTTTGAAGGCTTCCAGTTTATGGACTTCATTATTATTGCCTTGGTTGCCTTTGTGTTATTTAAACTATTTAAAATGATGATGGTGAAAAAAGCACAAAGCCAAGCGCAATATGCGGGAATGCCACCAATGGGTCAGGCTGAAACACCCAGCCAAGCACCACAACAATTTCAGTCGCAAGGGTTTGGACAAAGTCAGTCAGTGCCAATGAACTTGCCGATTAACTTTGACTTAAATGGCTTTTTACAAGGTGCCCGTGAACACTACCACACGCTACAAAAAGCATGGAATGACAATAACTTTGATGTGTTCTCAGAATACGTGAGTGAACAGTTATTAGCAGAGCTAAAAGCTGAACGTGCCGAGGTAACTGAAGTTGCTACAGAGGTAATGTTTATTGACGCGGAGCTTGCGCGTGCAAATACATCACCAATGTTGTGGGAAATTAGTGTACGTTTTCGTGGTAAGTACCGCGACCTTGGTGATAAACAAGAAGAGCCAATTGATGAAGTGTGGCACCTTGAGCGCAATTTATCAGCGCAAGATGCACCTTGGATCATTGTGGGTATTGAAGATAATGCCGCTTAAATAACAAAAGGTTATTTTTTGAAAGAGCAGCCATTTGGCTGCTCTTTTTGTTTGGTATTTAAGTTTGAGAATGTTCTTTTAATAAAATAGTGAGATGCTGCTTTAATTCTTGCGGGCTATCTGGGGTATGTAAAAAGCCGCCGATTTTAGCGCCAGATAACTCTTGGCGAATATCGTATTTCAGCGAATTTAAACGTGAAACAACGTTTTCACCTTCAACAAAGTACATATCTAAATCCATTAAAAATGGAACTCTTAACGACATGGTAATGCGCGCCATTACATTTGGATAAAGCGCCATTAAATCGGCAAAAGTGAGGTTTATCTTTTTCTTACCAATGATTTTTAAACCCGCAGCTTTAATTTTTTTACGAATAAAATAGTGTTTACCAAACAGGTAAGTTTCAGGCTTTAATAAGTAAAACGAAATGCAATTTTTGTTAAGTGATACTGCCATACGCGAACTCCCTTACGTCTTATAAAAAGTAAAACCGCAATGAATAGCTTGCTAATCTAATACCAATTCTGTTAAGTATGTGATCAGGGATAGCGCTGGATAAATGAAATGTTAACAAGGCGGAATTTTTCTTATGTAGTTGTTCGACATTGATAAATTCTAACGCAGTTAGCATGTTATTTAGTCCGCTAGGATGATCAGCTACTTAAGTGAATTGGTATAACTATAGAAGTAATCATTAGTTGCTAACAAGTTGTTTTGTGTAAAGGTTTATTTCTTGGTTATACGAAACTTAACTTGATAGCGATTAAATTACGCTTTGCTATTGAGCGCTTTGCACCAATTACCTACAATGTCGCAATCATCTAAATGAGATTAACTAAGAAAGAAATATGAACGATAAAACTGAATTACCAACATTACCAGATCGCCTATCAATCAACCCGCGCAGCAAGTTTTACGCGGAAGAAATCTTAAAGCACGATATTGGTATTCGCTTTAACGGCAAAGAGCGTTCAGACGTTGAAGAATACTGCATTAGCGAAGGCTGGATTAAAACAGCGGCACCAAAAGCGTTAGATCGTTTTGGTCAACCAATGTTAATTAAATCAAAAGGTACGGTTGAAGCGTTTTACCGTTAATTTTGCCAGTGCACCATATTGTTTGGTGCACTACTCATTTTAATAAGCGCAATGCTTACAACCATTCCCACAACAATACCCTCGCTTTAAATGTGCCCACTTTGTCATTACCCTAAAACCTTCTTCATTTAAGTAATAATCAAGCTTTGCAACAGGAAATTGGTTTTGATATTTAGCGGCTAACTGCACAAGTTCTTGGTTTGTTTTCGTCTTATACAAAACCTCAAGCTCAGCGTTAATTTTGTCAATTAAACAGTCTTTGCATAGGCAGCCTTGCGTGTCTTTAACAGGTAAAATTGTTGGTAGAGAAAAGCACCAACAATTGCCTTCTTTACTGGTACA
>NZ_JBFKMX010000271.1:0-1998 GCF_041629635.1 Pseudoalteromonas sp.
TGGGATTTTAATTAAGCGTTTTCATTTCAAAGGGGATTAACTTGGCAAAAGTAATAAATTTAAGGTTTGCCTAGTTCGGTCTGCTCTAAAGCAAAAATAAAATGTTATCGGGGAAAACTGGCTATGTAAATATCATACATAGCCAGAGAGTTTTACTGTCATTTATCGACTTAGTCTACTGTCTAAAAGTACACAAAATGACTACTCGTTTAACACCCTTTAATAAGGTGCTATTGGCTTTCTTTAAGTGCAAGCCAATTTAACTTCCAATGACTGTCTAAAGACTTTAGTGTAAGTGTATGCTTACCTTTTGGTAATTTAACTTTATCTTTAGATTGGGTTTGCCAATCGTGGTAGCCACCCGTTTTTTTAACAGCAGCAGTCGTTAGCTTTTTATCACCTAAATACAGCTCAAAACCTTTAGTTTCGTTAGGTGTTGCAACGCGATAATGCAATGTGTAATCACCGGCTTTTGTCACATCAATTTGGTAGACCATAGTTGCATCGCTTTCGATACCATTTCGGCCAGTGAGGTTATGCCCGCGAGACTCATCAGAGGTTAAAGTCACACTTGCACCTGTAATACTTTTAGCCCATTCAGCTTCAATCTGGCCTGGAATTTTACTCCAGCCGGTTTCGGTCGCAATTGGGTCACTATAAGGCCCTTGTAGGTGGTTTTTAACGGCAACCACTGTGAACTCAACACTGTGTTGTGTGTCTGAAACATAACGATAAAAAGGGGTTTTGATGTTGGTTGCAACCAGTTTGAACATCGCATCTTTTACATCATTTTTATAAACACGGTAGCCAGCTACGTCGCTATCGTCACTTTTATCCCAGCTTAAAAATACGATATCACCTTGTTGTTTTAATGCGACGTTTTCTACTTTGTTAGGCAGTGCAGCAATTAAATCACGGCGTGCTTGCTCATTTTGTTGTGCGTGCATCACCTCTTTTTGAAAGAGCTTCGTTGTTTTAGAAAGTTTCGGCGCTTTGCCATCTAACGCGATACGGAAACCGTCAACACCACCGGCAAAATCAACAGGAATTCGGCCCCGATTTGTCAGCGGCCAATGATCCCAGTGCCAACTTGCGCCGCGGGTAGAGCGACGCTGGCAGTTTTCAGATTCGCTTGGTGCGCCTGTTTTTGAAGCATTGTTATAGTTTTCAACATAACAATCGGCAACAAATTCTAATACGTTTGACAGCATATCGTGTAAACCAAATGGATTAGGTTTATACATGCCGACGATACTTGCACGTGCAGCCCCATCGGAACAGTGATTGATGCCTGTGCTCCAATTAACATAGCTGGTGTTAGTTTGGGTTTGCAAAATGCTCTCGCCGTAATAGTCTGCCGTGTTTTCAAATTGGCATACTTCTATTTTATTTGGGTCATCGCCAAAATAATATTTTGTGTCAGTACCGGCACGCGCTGCATATTCCCACTCGGCTTCACTTGCAAGGCGATAAGGTTTGCCGGTTTCTTTTGCAAGCCAATCCACATAGGCTTTTGCGGTATTCCAATTAATACACACCACAGGTTGATATTCGCTGGTGTTGAGTGCATTGGTTTGCCAATTACCTTTACTAGCTGGTTTAAACCAACCGTCTAATTCATGGCGGCATTCGTTGGGAGCCTTATAATTAGTGGCTGCGATAAATCGACTAAACTCCTTCACCGTGACTTCATATTTGCCAAGGCTAAACTCTGCTAAATCCACTTGATGAACGGGCTGGGTGCTTTCACGATCTAAAGAGCCCATTGCAAAACTGCCAGCAGGGATTGTTACCATAATTGGTTCAATAGGTTTTACTTTGTTTGCTGCTACAGCATTAAAACCGATAGGTGTTAAACATAATGCCAAGAACAGGTTATTTAATTTCATTTGTGTCATTCCTAAATGATTGTTTTAAACACTGAGCTAGCATTACCTGTTGTGAATTTTGGGTCTTAAAAAATAGTTATAACCTGCCAAAAATAGAAAAATTATAGAA
>NZ_JBFKMX010000272.1:0-1962 GCF_041629635.1 Pseudoalteromonas sp.
CAATCGCGATGGACGAAGGTCTACGTTTCGCGATCCGTGAAGGTGGCCGTACAGTAGGTGCTGGTGTTGTAGCTTCTATCGTTGAGTAATCAACTATAGAAATGCAAACGCATTGAAAAAAACCCGA
Source organism: Pseudoalteromonas sp. (assembly GCF_041629635.1). Taxonomy (GTDB): domain Bacteria; phylum Pseudomonadota; class Gammaproteobacteria; order Enterobacterales; family Alteromonadaceae; genus Pseudoalteromonas. The sequence continues at coordinate 128 of NZ_JBFKMX010000272.1, forward strand.
GCTTAGGCTCGGGTTTTTTTATGCGTTAATATTTTCAATATATCTGAATGTAAGGCATACCAAGTGGAATTTGATGGTTGTAAATTAGCTGCGCTCTATCAGGGTAAAATCCTCACATATCTGCGAGATGATATTCCTAATATTCTTTTTCCAAACCAGTTTGATTTACCAGGTGGTGGACGAGAGGGAAATGAAACAGCAGAACAATGCGTGCTTAGGGAGCTACATGAAGAATTTGGCTTAATGTTACCAGCTAATAGACTCACGAATAAAATTAAGTATCAGTTAAATAGCGGCAAGAACGCCTACTTTTTTATGGCGATCTTAACCAGCGTAGAAATCCAAACAATAGTATTTGGTGAAGAAGGCCAATTTTGGCAGTTAATACCTATCTCAGAATTTGTTCAGATGAATGGTGTTATTACTCGTTTAAAAGAACTGGTGATAGTTAATATAGAAAACAATAGAAAGTTAAAATGAAGCACCTATTAATCTTATTATTTTTGTTACCAAGCGGGTTATAAGCAAAACTAAATAAAGCGCGCCTAGAACTTTACCTTAAAATCGAACAGGCTGTTGAATGTTATGCGCCAAGGCCTAGTGTCAATTCGTTCCAATCTGTTATAGCACCACTATTTGAGTTGCAACAAGGCTTTCAGCATGTGGATGGCCTTGGTTGGACATACAATACGGCTCTCAAAGGGTGAGGTAAAGCATCTTATTAGTTAATACTTGAGCTAATTCAGCAAGAGAAGCATCATTCAAATAAAAGTGAATCAATGACCATAGAAGTCGTCTAGAAATTTAACCAACGATTCGACATTACACACAATTACCCATGACAAATAATTAACGATACACTGTTTTTTGCCACCAAACCAAAGTGAAGCAACGTTTAGAGCTTGATTATTGTTTGGTTAAAAAATATGAGCAGCAAATACCCGCTAAGGTAAAGTGCTGTTCTTATTTTGTTTGAAATAATTTTTATGTGATGATTAATAAGTTGATTATTTAATGAGGCAAGTAAGTGGAAGTAGTCGTTGTAGAACAGTCCAATATGCGAGTTTATTTAAACTTATTACAAGGGTATGAAGCAGAGTTGTCAGCAATCACTGGAAAGATACCTAACTTAATGGGGCTTTTTGATCTAGATACAGAACTTGTTGATAACGTATTTGGCTTAATTTGTTACGTTAAAGATAGGCCAATCGGTATAGCTGCAATAAAAAAACACACAGCAGCAAGTTTTGAAGTTTCTGAATTCTATGTTGTACCAAGTGTAAGATCTAAAGGTATAGGTTGTGAATTTGCCCATTGGATTTGGCTGCATTACCAAGGAGAGTGGCAAATAAAACAAATTAAAGGTGCAAATAAAGCAACTGTATTTTGGCGAAAGGCAATAAAAAGTTATGAATCACCCTATAGTGAGAATGTACTTGAAGATAGTTATTGGGGTGAAGTAACTCAACAAACATTCAACTCAAGTAAGTAAAAAACAGTTGTATAGTCTTAAATGCTACTTAAAAGCTCACAAAACTAGCAATTTTGAGCGGTTTTGTACATATTTCGCCCGAACGATCCAAAAAACTAAAAAAAGTTTGAAATAGGGGTTGATCCAAATTCGGATCTCTCTATAATGCGCCTCCACCAACACGGGGAGCGACGCAGCATAGCAGCGAATCACGAGTTGGTTGAGTCAAGTAAAACTGAGTTTTGAACTTTCTCAAAATAATGAGAAAAATAATCAAAATTAAGTGTTGACAAAAAATTAGGAAAGCGTAACATGCGCAGCCCTAACAGCGACGAAGCGTCGCAGCAGACACAAAGTTGTTTGC
>NZ_JBFKMX010000273.1:0-1885 GCF_041629635.1 Pseudoalteromonas sp.
CATCGAGCAAATGGCCAGTTATGTGTTTAACCAAGTAAGACGTTACGCTGGTATGCAAGTATGGCCTCTCGTTTTAGTTGGGCCAAACCAAGTTACCGAACAGCAGTTTCCACGGCTTGAATTTGCCAGTGTAAAACGTGGTGAGTCAGCAAAGCTTTTGGCATCATCGGGTTCATTGCAAATTTCATTTAATCCAAACCAAATAAATCAACCGCAAGATTTAATCGCTTCTTTTGCGCAATCACTTTCTTACATAAATGTGTTACAAAGCGGTAGTTTGCCGCCAGGTGGAAAAGACTTATTACCGCAAGCGGTTGATTTGCTCTCTTGTTTTATGGGGTTTGGTGTAATGATGGCGAATACCGCCTACCAGTTTAGAGGTGGTTGTGGTTCGTGTTATAACCCGTATGCTAACCGCAGTGCGACATTAGCTGAGCCTGAATTAGTGTATATTTTAGCACTATTATTAAGAGCGAAAAATTTACCGCTTGCGCATATCTCCACGCATTTAAAACCGCATTTACGTTCAATGCTAAAGCGCGCCAATAAGCAGCTCGAAAACACAATCACGCAGTCAGCTAACCCAATGCTTATCGCATTAACGGAGGAAAAGTGAATTATTTCGATGAATTTCTATTAATAGTGATTAGTCACTTTTTTGCAGTTGCAAGCCCCGGTCCTGATTTTGCATTGGTGTTAAAACAAAGCATTCAAAAAGGGCGTAAAAATGCCTTGGTCACCAGTGCGGGTATTGCAACCGGAATTTTAGTGCATGTAAGCTATTGTGTATTGGGCGTGGCTATTGTGATTTCACAATCTCCTACACTTTTTGCCGTATTAAAGTATTTAGCAGCGGCATATCTAGCCTACATAGGTGTAATGGCATTAAGGGCAAAACCAGCAACGCAACAAGCCGAACAGTTGTTAGAACATACCCAGCCTGAGTCGATGGTAAAGGCGTTTAGCCGTGGCTTTTTAGTTAATGCCCTTAACCCCAAAGCCACACTGTTCTTTTTGAGCTTATTTACCTTAGTAATTAGTGTTGAAACACCGTTACTTATCCAGGCTGGCTATGGCTTATATATGGCGATTGCCACGCTTATTTGGTTTAGCTTTTTATCTGTTGTGTTGAGCAAAGTGCAGGTGCGCGGGTTCTTTTTACGTGCTGGACACTGGTTTGATCGCGGCATAGGAGTGGTGTTAATTGGTCTTGCAGTTAGGGTGGTATGGGTATGATTTATTACAACTTAGCCTATGGTTCTAATATGTCATTAAATCGTTTATTGGCACGCTTGCCGAATGCGACACGTATTGGTGTTGCAACTGTGCGTGGCCTTAAGCTGACATTTGATAAAAAAGGCTTTGATAACTCTGGCAAATGTAATGCATTTTTAACGCACAATGATGATGACGTGTTGTACGGTGTGCTCTACAAAATTACACAAGATGAAAAGTTAATATTAGATGACATTGAAGGGCCTCGCTACGATAACCACGAGATTGTTGTGACTAACGAGTGTGGTGGTCAATTTACTGCATATTGTTATGTTGCAAATACTTTATGCCAACAACAACTTCCTTATGATTGGTATTTAAAACATGTGCTTACTGGTGCTTTAGAAGCTAAATTACCAAGTGAGTATATAAATCAAATCCGATTACAACAAACGAAAATTGATTTGGATAGTGCACGCGCAGAGCGCGAATTTTCAATCTACAAATAAGAATATTATGAAAAAAATACTCAGCAAAATTACTCTCGCGCTTGGCGTTATTGCGTCGAGTCAGCTTTATGCCGCAATCGATAATAAGCAGCTTGAACAAACCATTGAGCAATCGATGAAACGCTTTGAAGTACCAGGTATGGCAGTCGCCGTGGTTGAAA
>NZ_JBFKMX010000274.1:0-1882 GCF_041629635.1 Pseudoalteromonas sp.
GACAGCTTCTGGCACTTAGCGACTATTAAACACCCTAGTTTGTACACTTTTATATCACATCGAGTAGCGATTTAATTAAAGTAACTCAAAAAAGGGGTCAGTAAACTGACCCATTTTTTTAGCCGATTCCGCCTTTCGTTATTTTATAAGGATTTAGTAACACTAATAATTCTTCACGTGTTAAATCAGTTTCTTCTAAAGCAACCTCAATCACAGGCCGATTTTCTTTATAAGCTTTCTTTGCAATTTCAGCGGCTTTTAAATAGCCAATCACTGGGTTTAAAGCGGTAACTAAAATAGGATTTTTATCGAGCGATAAATTGATCTTATCTTCATTCACTTTAAAGGTAGCAATTGCTTTATCTGCTAAGTGATAACAGGTATTGGTTAATAGATGAATACTCTGCAAAATATTGTGAGCAATAACAGGTAACATTACATTAAGCTCAAAATTACCTGATTGCCCTGCAACGGTAATCGTAGTGTCATTGCCTATTACTTGTGCTCCCACCATTGCCGCCGCTTCTGGGATAACGGGGTTTACTTTGCCCGGCATAATTGATGAGCCTGGTTGCAGTGCTTCTAACTCTATTTCAGATAAACCAGATAATGGCCCTGAATTCATCCAACGTAAATCATTTGAAATCTTTATTATTGCAACAGCCAATGTTTTAAGTTGCCCTGAGAGAGCAACAATCGCATCTTGCGAGCCAATGTTATAAAAAAAATTATCGCTGGGACTAAAACTGATACCAACAGCAGTGCTTAAGTTAACTGCAAATTTACTTGCAAATTTTGCATCGGCATTAATCCCTGTACCTACGGCGGTTCCCCCTTGTGCAAGCGGTTTCACACGCTCTAGTGAAGCGTTAATACCACTAATTGCAAATTCAATTTGGCTTTTCCAGCTGTCTAACGTTTGGGCAAATGTAATTGGCATAGCATCCATTAAATGAGTGCGACCTGTTTTGCAAATATGCCCTACTTCTTTGCTTTTTTGATTTATGGTATTTATCAGATGGTTTGCAGCAGGTAACAAATGATAATAAACCCCTATGCAACTGCTCACTTGAATAGCTGTTGGTATCACATCATTGGAACTTTGCCCCATATTGACATGATCATTTGGGTTTACGGTCTCTTTCAGCGCGTTTGAAGCTAATGTGGCGACAACTTCATTCATATTCATATTTGAACTGGTGCCAGAACCTGTTTGGAAAACGTCTATTGGGAATTGGTCATCAATGCCACCAGCGAGCACTGTTTCGCATGCATCTACAATCGCTTCACAAATATTCGGCTGCAAATGTCCTAGCTCTTGATTGGTTTTGGCTGCACTTGCTTTAATATAAGCAAGTGCTTGAATAAACCAAGTTGGCATTGTCAGGCCGCTAATATCAAAGTTATTTACAGCACGCTGTGTTTGCGCTTGATAAAGAGCGTTTGCAGGTACTTGTAACTCGCCCATGCTGTCTTTTTCAATTCTAAAATTTGTCATTTTTTATCTCTTATTTTCTAAAAACTCAAAGCTTAAAATCCGCATTTCGTTTTCTAATTTAAAATAGCGCGTTAGGTTGCCATGAATTGTTAGGTAAAAGCGCTTTAAGGATAACAACGGTTTATGCATAAAATCTAAGCATATTCGCCTTATGTAAAATGGAATTAAATGATCGGTTATCACATTTAATAAGTCGAAAAAAACTCGCCTTTAATACAGTTCTTGCAATAACACATTGTGTTGTTTTTCATAAAACACCGCTATGTCTATGCCACTTTCTACTAGTTCGTTCACCACCACATATGCTTTCGCACTTGAGCAGCGTGTTAAGCACTTCAAGTTAAAAATATATTGATTATGCAATTCACACAAATTCATTTTTTA
>NZ_JBFKMX010000275.1:0-1755 GCF_041629635.1 Pseudoalteromonas sp.
CTTTTTCAACTGTTCAAGCCCTTCGCCTTGGGCATAAGGTTTGAACAGTAAGATAACTTTTACAATACCACCAAAAATATCTTGTTTAGTTAGCGAACTATCTTTGCTGTGTGCTTTCACATAAGGAGTCCAAAAACTTACCGTCAGCTTTACCATATGAGCAAGCTCTTCAATATCGCAATCATCAATGGCAATTACTTCGGCATATTTTAAACCATTAATTACAGCAACAACTTGCTCAACTAGTTGCGCTTGGTGCACAAGGTATTGCGCCTTTAATTCTTTATCGCGACCTAAAATATCCGTTAAGTTGTTATAGAAGAAATTAAATCGCCACATTAACTCTACTAACGAATCAAGGTAGCCTGCCAGTTGCGCCATCACATCCAAATTTTTATCCATTGGTGTAAAGTTTTCTTTTAAATGACTTTGGTACAGACCAAAGATATGACGCAAAATATCTTCTTTATTCTTAAAGTGATAATACAAGTTACCTGGGCTTATACCCATTTCTGATGCTATGTGGTTGGTAGTAATTGCGCGCTCACCATGTTGGTTAAACAACGCAATGCTGGTTTGAATAATCTTATCCTTGGTACTCATAACTATCCTAAATGCGGCCTGTCTTTATACCGCGCAGTATAAACAATCTCACTATGAATACCAATTGGCAAAATAGTCCATCCAGTTAATTGGTATTCCAATTAAAGCTTGATAAAATGCCTGCATCATCACTTAGTTACCAATAGCATGAAAGTAAAAGCGATTTATCCAGGCACCTTTGATCCTATCACCAATGGGCATACAGACTTAGTCGAGCGCGCAGCAAAAATGTTCGATGAAGTTATTTTAGCGGTTGCGCACAACCCAAATAAAAAGCCATTTTTCGAATTAGAACAACGTGTTGAAATTGCAAAATCTATTTTATCGCATCTTGAAAATGTAACTGTGATTGGCTTTTCAGGCTTACTTGCCGATTTAGCAAAAGAACAAAACGCACCGGTTTTAGTGCGTGGCTTGCGTGCCGTATCAGACTTCGAATTTGAATTTCAACTGGCCAATATGAACCGCCGTTTAAACAAACAACTTGAAACCGTATTTTTAACGCCAGCAGAGAAAAACTCGTTTATTTCATCTAGCCTAGTCAAAGAAGTGGCTATTCATGGTGGTGATGTCAGTGAATTTGTAGATCCTATCGTTGTAAACGCCCTTAAGGAAACCTTGGCAAAATGAAGTTAAGCCATATTGCTGCCTCATGTAGTTTAGTATTTGCAGCAAACCTATTTGCCGAGCCTTGGATTGGCACTGACGACCCTTTTTTACGCGCTGCAATCGAACAACTTGTAAGTGAAGGTGCAATTAATCGTCCGGTAAATAGCTACCCATTAATGTGGCAAGGCATCGCACAAGACCTATCTCAGATTAATCGTCAGACCCTATCTGAAGATGGGCTTTTTGCGCTTCGAAAAGTACAACATGCCCTTAATGTAGCTAAATCTGGTAGTTATTCATCAGTCAGAGTGAGCGGTAATAGCGAGCCAAGCAACTTACAAAGTTTTGGCCAACGCAATAAACATAAAGGCAATATTCAAGGTACTTCGGTGCTAATGGGCGACCGCGTAACTGCAAAAGTGTCTATTGGCTATAACAAAGATGCCATCAGCCAAAAAGAACTAAACTATGATGGTTCTTATTTGGCGGTTCTTTATGGCAATTGGAGCGTAAGTGTTGAGCAGGTCAATAAGTGGTTTGGTC
>NZ_JBFKMX010000276.1:0-1667 GCF_041629635.1 Pseudoalteromonas sp.
CCAACCGTCTCAGAAATACTAATTTGGATATTATCAATGGTTTTCGCATCCCACATGTTTTCAAACATCACATTTGAAAAACGCAGTGCCATTAAGTTTTGCACCGTTTCTTTACCTAAATAGTGGTCAATACGGTAGATTTGGCTTTCTTTGAAGTATTCTGCAATCTTCGCGTTAATTTCTTCTGCAGAGGCGCCGCAGTAACCAATTGGCTTTTCAACAACAACACGTGTTGTTTCAGTAATCAGTTGGTTATCTGAAAGTAGCTCACTACAGCGGCCATAAACAGCAGGTGGTAATGAATAATAAAAAACGCGAGCTTTGTCTTCTGCGTCGGCTTCTAAAAACTCTTTTAATACAAGCCAATTATCATCTTGCTCGGTAACGTTAACCACAATTGGTTTTAAAAAGGTTGCAAATGCCTTCCAGTCTTTGCTGTTGTATTCACCTTTGCCAAGAAATGATTTTAGGCTTTCTTGCACTTTATCAATAAATTCTTGTTCGTTTGCTAATGCCCTAACCGTTGGCACAATTCGTGTCCCTTCCGGTAAATTTCCTTCTTGATAAGCACGGTACATCGCAGGTAGCAGTTTTCTAAGTGATAAATCACCGCCACCACCAAAAATAACTATATCGAATGGGTTTAGCATATTTGTTCTCTTGGTTTTAATAACTTGTTGTTAAGTACAATATAGAAGTTGTTTTAGTTCGCTATGTTAGCACTAATTGCGCTTTGGGTAAGCAATTTATACATGCTAATTTATAATGAATTCGTATGTAACTGATTAACGATTGAAATGTAATCTGAAAAAGAGTTTTCAGGAGTAACGATGCTCTCACCCACCGTTACCCCTGAATACTCAGCGCTACTCAGTTCACTTAGTTAAACGGATATGAGCATTGGAAACGTCAACTCTCTCACCAATTGACGTCCCAACCGACTCAGCGCTACCCGTTCAAAGGTATTTGTTTACTTTGAAAATCTAAAAGAGTGCTCTTCAAAGTGTATTGTGTGCTGTTTTTGTGGCTCAACAGCAGTTGGTAGAAAGGAGCTTTGGGAACATCAACTCTCTCACCAATTGAAGTCCCAAATAACTCAGCGCTACCCGTTCAAAGGTATTCTTTTCAAAGCGACCTATCGCTTTACTTAATCTGTTGCCAAATGTGCATTCTCACATTCAGCTTAAACGGATAAGAGTTTTGGAAGCGGCAACTCTCTCACCAATTGACGCTCCCATTAACTCAGCGCTACCCGTTCAAAGGTATTTTGATCTACTGCTGCTAGCAGAAAAGCCGCGCAGTTTATCTTAATATCAGGCTATAAACCCTGACATTTATCCTATTTTTGACGCTTATTTTTGTATAAAGCGATTAAACCCGCGGTTGAACTATCGTGCTCAAAGCGCTCGTCTGTCTCTAATTCTTTTTGAATCGCGTTTGCAAGACCTTTACCAAGCTCAACACCCCATTGATCAAATGAGCAAATCTCTAAAATAATGCCTTGGCAGAAAATTTTGTGTTCATAAAGCGCAATTAATCGGCCTAAATGTTTCGCATCAATTTTATCGAGTAAAATTGACGTCGTTGGGCGATTGCCTTTATGAACTTTATGTTCAACCAATGCATCTATTTGCGCTTGAGATAATCCTTTGCCTGACAAGTCAGCA
>NZ_JBFKMX010000277.1:0-1597 GCF_041629635.1 Pseudoalteromonas sp.
CTCTCTGGTGACCACGTCATTATGTTCCTTATCGATAAAAAACAAATTCACGTGGTTGAAAAACTCTTCCAAGTAAGTGCTATCTTCTTATAAATTTAATTGAGAAATATCACTACTTTGCAAAAGTTAATTTATAACCATTTAAGTATAATTACTGTTTATTTATTAACCTTTCGTTACAATATTGACTATTTACTCTAACTTGGAGCTAATAAGGGTACACATGAATGTGTATCTTTACTATTGGAGACAAGTTAATGAATAAAATAATAAAATCAATATTACTTGGCGCACTAGCTTTACCTATGGCGAGTGTGTCAGCCTTTGAAAGTGCGAGCCAAGAACGTTCCATGCATATTGCAGAACAAAAACGTGCATTAGCGCTTTCATTTGCAAAGAACTATACAGCGCTAAAGCCAAGTATTCTCGCCTCAACTTCACGCTATGATTTAACCGTTGAACCATCAGAACTTGCTTTAAATAACCAAGCGTTAAGCAACCTCAAGCAAATAGAAGCAAACATTCGCACAGCTAAAGGCTTACCTAAAAGTAACCACTCTATCACACAACTAAGAGTTGCTGACTCAAGCATGCTTAACTCGTTAATGTCTGAAACACCGTTATTTGCATGGGCACCAGCAGGTAATGAGAAATCATGGCAATTTATTGAAGCATTTGATACACAAGGCAACACCTATCACTTGCCGGTTAATGAGCTACCAAAACGTCCAGTATTAATTGTTGAACTCGATAATAAACGAGCGTTATCGGAAGGTGTTTCGGTATTAACAAAAGCGTTAAAACCATTTAGTAGCTCACCTAAACAGGCTTTAGAATCAAGTATTCAATCTTCAAACACCCCAATTCAAACCTCAGTGCTTAAATCAATTCACTTACAAGACGATGAAGAGCCATGGATATCTGGTAAAGCGGAAGTGTATAGCATAGTTACAGGTGTGAGCCCTTCTCGTGATGAGCCTGTGCTCGATATTGTAGACATGCCTTACCTAGATTACGACGGCACAACCTATCACCCTAATCAAATCATTATTTATTGGGATCGCTACCGTTGGCAAGCTGCTGACATTTTAATGATGGAACAAGATGACAATACTAACTACAAAGAACTCGCGAACCGCTTACTTGATGTGGCTACAGAGATTCTTAAAGCGATTCCAGACCCAGAAGTACAAGGTTATGCCATTATTCCACAGTTAACCAATAAAGTACTGGCAGCAATGCCTGATTCATGGTTTACCAACGACGATGACTATGTGGATGTGTATTACACTCTATTTGAAGGTCAACACTATTCAAATCACAAAGGCGCTAGCTCAAATGCAACAATCACACTTGAGCCTTTAACAATTCAACCGCGTTAATTAACAGAGTACATTTAAACCAGAATCAAAGAGCGTCAATGGCGCACTTTTTTTTTGAAAGACTTAAAATGAATTATTCTGACGTTTGGAAGATCAGCTAATGCGCAAAAATTCGTCCTTAAAGCGATATTTCGTGCGCGTTACGCAGTAATTTTCATCCCTGAAAAGCGTTCGGCCAGCTGTGACGTACAGGATGTACTAATGCCGCAATTACA
>NZ_JBFKMX010000278.1:0-1510 GCF_041629635.1 Pseudoalteromonas sp.
ACGTCTTTATCGCTGGTATTAGGATCAGCATATAAACGACGTCGTAATTCTAATTCATCCATTGTTGATCCCCCTTTGTAAACTTGGTTGTAAATTGTCTTTCAATTGGTTGCGAGCACGAAATAGTCGTGTCATTACCGTATTTTTGTTAAGTGATAAAATGGATGCGATTTCATCACCACTAAACCCCATTACCACTTGCAGAAGCAAGGGTTCACGGTACTCTTCATCGAGTTGCATAATGCGTTTTTGCAGCTGTGAACGCTCTGCGTTTTGTTCCATATCGAGGGTTTGTGTATCGCATAGCGTATCTTGCTCAACATCGCTGTAATCAAATTGTTTACGCTCAAAACGTCGCGCATTCTCACGACGCAAAATCGTAATTAACCATGCTTTAGCTGCTTGCTGGTCGAGAAGTGAATCAAGCGAGCGCCAAGCCCTTAAAAAAGTTTCTTGCACAAGGTCTTCGGCCACCGTTGGGTCACCTGCTAACCAGTATGCGAAGCGGTATAGCTCTTTGTGATACACATTCACTAACGCTTCATATCGTTTTTGTTTATCTGCCATGTCAATTAAGACCTGACGTTGTTGTTTTTTCTTTCCGAACATTGAAACTATTTTAGTAGAGCTGGGTTAACTCATTCTCACTTTTAGGTTTTTTATTTAAATTATTTAACTGCTGATAGATAAATTTAAGATCAACAGTGTGATTCTTACCTGCATAAAGATTTGCCTGTAAGTGATTAATTGCTTCTGCAAATTGCGGATTATTTATGACGGTATTAAGTTTAGTTAAATCTGCGCTGCCTGTATGTAACTTGCACAGTTTCATCAGTTGATGATAGAACGAACGTTGATTATTTTCTTTTACTGCGGTTTGTAACGCTGGTAGTGGATTTGTACTTGGTACGTACTCTTTATCAGTTTTTGCTAAAGTAGCTACTGGCTTGCGTTTAAACCACATTATAAGCAGTGTAATTAGCCAAAGTGCGTAACCCAGAATCACTAACGGCCAGTAATAAATTGGCGTTTCAACACGCGTATTAACAGAGTCATCTTTAATGTCACTTGTTGGTGCGTTATTCACTTGTGGTGCTGTGATAGTTGGCTGAACAAAGTTTGGATCGCCAACGACGGTTAATTCCCTTGTTAGTAGTGTCGCGTATTCAATTCGATTAGTGATTACATTAAACCAAGGCACACGTACTTCAGGTAATGTGTAGGTACCAGGCGTTTGTGGCATAAGTGCAAATGACTCGACTTTTTGTGAAATCACCTTGCCATTTCTTACAAGGTTATTGGTTTCAGCTTGGTCTGAATAACTGCGCACACCATTAATGCTTGGTAAATTGATTTCTGGTAGTTGCTCTTTGGTGATGCCGAGCGCAGTCATGGTTATGGTGCGAGTAATAGGTTCGCCAATTTGATAGCTTTGTTTTTCAGGTTGCCACTCTTCATTTAATGTGACTAATTCACTCGGTAGCCAGTTGCCGGAAATATTTTCTGGAAT